>CABVRQ010000089.1 GCA_902500695.1 uncultured Nitrospira sp.
AAGTTGTGACCCTTTCCAAAATCGGGGATGTTCCCATTGTCTGTAAGACCAAGCGAGACATCTCTATTGAAACCCCCTTAGACGCGCGGGATGACGAATCACTTGGCTGGGGGTACTGGAATAGAATTTGGCCTTCTGAAGTGGCCCTATCAGAATATCTCATTCAGCAGTTTTTCCCAACAAACCTGCAAGGTGCCAAGGTTCTGGAAATTGGCTGTGGGACAGGGTTGGCCGGAGTCGTGGCTGCTCAGCTCGGGGCATTCACCATGTTTTCAGATATGGTGCCTATTACTCTTGAAGCGGTAAAGGAGTCCTGCCGTCGGAATCATATCAGCAATTTTGACACATGCCTGTTGAACTGGTCGGAAACGATTGAACCAAAAGAACGTTATGATTTGGTATTAGGCAGTGAAGTTTTTTATGACGAAGAAATTTTAGCGAATATTTCACACGTATTAGAACAGGTGTTGGCTTCAGAGGGGAAAGGCCTTTTTTGTGATCCAAATAGACTGGGGCTGGATACCATCGAACGTGGATTCAAAGAGAAGTTTATCGTGGCAATAGATGAAATTCCACTCAACTGGCCTCAGCGAAAAGGTGCTGGTGTAGGAAAGATGGGGTTTTTGTACCAACTCACTCGAAGAAGTAAGCAGGCATCCTGACAATATTATTTTCCACGTGCCGAAATGGCTGATGTGTGATAATCAGGCTCTCAACCAGTAATTTGCTCTGAAGTCCAAATATTTAGATTCAAAAGTTGAAGGGATTTGTGGCTTACGGAGGGTATGGCATAATTCTTATCCCAACTATCTAATTTTAAATAGGTTTTCCAGATTTGGTTGTCGTGGTGTTCCCATGGGTCTCGGTTATGGTGACCATGGGACTTTTGAAAGGGGTGCCATGGGTCTTTTGATTGATTGCAGCGGGATGATGGCATTCGTACAATGCACCGTTCCGCGCGGCAGGCGGGTTGTGCTACGTTTGTCCTTAACCATCATGATGAGTCCCTGAAGGAAGGGTTGGATTATGGCAAAAGTTCTTGAAGGCCCTGGAATGGGTCTACTGCGAAAATGGGGAATTTCAACTCCCAACTATGCTGTCGTGACCTCAAGTGATGAATTTGACCAATTATCCCAGGTCAATGATTGGCTCCAAAAAAGTAAACTGGTGGTCAAAGCGCATGAAGCGCTTGGCTCTCGTTTTAAATTGGGGTTAGTGAAGGTTGGCTTGGATTTAGCGGCGGCGAAAGTGGCTGTGCGGGAGATGCTTGGCAAAAAATTGGAAACCCTGACGATTAGGCAGGTGATTGTTTCCGAGGCGGTTGATCATAAAGAAGAGTATTATGCCGCAGCCAAATCGACTCGTGATGGGGTGGACCTCCTAGTGGCTACCTGTGGTGGCATCGAAGTGGAATCCAATTGGGATAAGGTCAAGCATGTTTCCATCGAAACGGGGGAAACCCTCACTGATTCGGCACTTTCCTCCCTGGTAAAAGATGCGGGGTTTTCCGGCGACACGGCGGCCAAAATGGCTGAGTTTCTGAAAAAATTACATGCCTGCTTTGATAATGAAGATGCCCAATACGTGGAAGTGAATCCGGTGGTGCTCAGCGGCCAGGGAGAACTTGTGGCTCTGGATGCGGTGACCCTCCTGGACGGTGATGCCAAATTCCGGCATAAAGATTGGACCTTTCCATTTGCTGCCGAATTTGGTCGCGCCTATACCAAAAATGAAGAAGAAGTCATGGCGGTTGATGCCAAAGTGAAGGGCTCCGTCAAACTCATTGAGATTCCCGGAGGCAATATTGCGATGTTACCAGCCGGTGGGGGAGCCAGCGTCTATTATTCAGATGCTGTGGTAGCCCGTGGTGGAAAACTTGCGAATTATGCAGAATATTCCGGCGATCCACCGGACTGGGCAGTGGAAGTTCTGACGGAAAAAGTCTGCTCTTTGCCCGGCATCAAGCATATTATTGTGGGTGGAGCCATTGCGAATTTTACCGATGTCAAGAAGACCTTTGGAGGAATTATCAACGCGTTTCGAAAAGCAAAAGCGGAAGGCAAGCTTCAGGGAGTCAAGATTTGGGTGCGCCGGGGTGGGCCAAATGAACTGCAAGGATTAGCGGCCATGCGCGCGCTTCAGGACGAGGGTTTTGATATTCAGGTATTTGACCGCAAAACGCCATTAACGGACATTGTCGATATGGCCATGGCCGCAAAATAACCTATTGGACCTTGAGGATGTAGGAGACCGTTTCGATGAGTATTCTTGCAACGAAAGACACGCATGTCGTCATTCAGGGGGGATTGGCCGGGGTAAATGCTGCTCGTCGTATGGCTGAGTTCCGGTACATGATTAAGCAACCATTAAATGTCTCTGCGTTCGTATATCCCCCCGATGCGGGGAAGACCAACGAGATCATTTGTGGAACCGAGTTAATAATGATCCCCATTTACAAAACCGTCGCCGAAGCGACCGCCAACCACCCGGAGATCAACACGAGTCTGGTCTATATCGGCGCTGATCGGGCCTATGCCGGCACCATGGAAGCATTGAATGACTCGCATATTAAAGCAGTCTCCATGATTACCGAAGGGGTGCCGGAAAAAGATGCCAAACTTCTGGGTAAGCATGCCCGCAAGCTTGGGAAGACCTTTAATGGGCCTTCCTCGATTGGTGTCGTCTCAGCAGGGGAATGTCGCCTGGGAGTGATCGGTGGCGCGTTTGACAATTTGGTGGCGTGCAAGCTGTATCGTCCTGGTTCCTTCGGCGTGGTCACCAAGTCCGGTGGACTGTCGAACGAGATTATTTGGATTTGTTCACAATTCGCAGATGGCATCACGACCGCGATCGGTATCGGCGGAGATGCCTATCCGGGAACCGACTATGTGAGTTATCTGGAAATGTTTGAAAACGATCCGCAAACCAAGGCGGTGGTGATAGTCGGAGAAATGGGCGGAGATTTGGAAGAACGGGCCGCCGAATGGTACGGGGCGAAGAAACGCCGGATTAAATTACTTGCGGTCGTGTCAGGCTTCTGTCAGGAGAGTCTTCCAAAGGGGATGAAGTTCGGGCATGCCGGGGCGAAAGAAGGATTGAAGGGAGAAGGGTCGGCTCGGGCAAAGTCTGAAGCGCTGAAAAAAGCCGGGGCCATAGTGCCTGAAACCTTTGGTGCTCTGGGACCGGCCATCAAAGCCACTCACGAAGAGTTACTGAAAAGCGGACAGGTCAAGCCCATCCCGGATCTGGCTCCAGCGGACATGCCGAAGCTCCCCAAAACTGTTCAAGAGAGTATGAAAGAGGGCGAGGTACTGGTGACGCCCCTGATTCGGTCGACAATCAGTGACGATCGCGGTGATGAACCACTCTATCAAGGCTATCCGGCTTCTGAACTGATCAATAACGGATATGACATCCCTCATATTATCGGCTTACTGTGGGACAATCGCCTTGTCTCCAAACAGGAAGCTGAAATCATTAAACGAATTATCATGCTGTCTGCGGATCATGGTCCTTGTGTGAGTGGAGCCCTGACAACGATTATTGCGGCTTGTGCTGGAATCGGATTATCTCAAGCGGTTGCGGCTGGTATGATTATGATCGGTCCACGCTTTGGTGGTGCGGTGACGGACGCGGGGCGATGGTTCAAATACGCGATCGATAACAAACTTTCGGTCGATGATTTCCTCGTCTACATGAAGAAAAATGTGGGTCCGGTTCCGGGAATCGGTCATCGCGTCAAAAGCTTGAAAAACCCTGATAAGCGGGTAAAAGAGTTGGTTGGGTACGTGAAAAGTTTGAACATGGCTACCCCCCACTTGGATTTTGCGTTGGAAGTCGAAAAAATTACTGCCGTCAAAAAAGATAATCTCATTCTCAACGTCGATGGAACCATGGCGGCGGTGTTAGTCGATATCGGATTTCCGGTGGATAGCCTCAACGGGTTTTTCATTTTGTCGCGGACAATCGGAATGATTGGACATTGGACGGATCAAAAGAAGCAAGGGAGTCGGCTCATCCGATTATTTGACTATCTCGTAAATTATGCCTCTCCCAAGCGTCGCGAGGTGCCACCGTTAAAGTAATGCTGGTGAAAGTGGTCGGTCTTGGTTAAAACTTATCCATTATCCATATTGAACCAAACCCAGGAGATGGTGCTATGTCCTTAGAAATGGTCAAAAAACTATATGCTTCAATGCCGGGAATTGTGGACAAAGCTCGCAAAGCGTTTGGACGTCCTCTCACGCTGACAGAGAAGATCCTGGTCAGCCATGCAGATAATTTCGATACACAGGTCTGGGAACGCGGAAAGGCCATGTTGGCTCTTCGTCCCGATAGAGTCGCGATGCAGGATGCGACAGCCCAAATGGCCATGTTGCAATTTATGCAAGCGGGTAAAGATAAAGTCGCTGTTCCGAGTACCATCCATTGCGATCACTTGATCCGGGCTGAAGTAGGATCGGAAAAGGATCTTCTGCGGGCGTGTGATGAAAACAAAGAAGTTTATAATTTTTTGGCGTCAGCCGCGAAAAAATATGGGATCGGATTCTGGAAGCCGGGGGCCGGGATCATTCATCAGGTGGTGTTGGAGAATTACGCGTTCCCGGGCGGATTGATTATTGGAACCGATTCACATACGCCAAACGGTGGCGGGTTGGGCATGTTGGCGATCGGTGTCGGTGGAGCCGATGCGGGTGAAGTGATGGCGGGTCTCCCATGGGAGGTTCTTCATCCTAAGCTTATTGGCGTGAAGTTAACCGGAAAGTTGAGTGGTTGGGCTTCGCCAAAAGATGTCATTCTGTATATTTGTGGCCTCCTGACCGTAAAGGGTGGCACCAATAAGATCGTCGAGTATTTTGGCCCTGGCGCTGAAACCATCAGTGCGACAGGAAAAGGTACGATAACCAATATGGGTGCTGAGTTGGGCGCCACGACTTCTATTTTCCCCTTCGATCAAAAAATGGTGGCGTATTTAAATATCACGGAGCGTGCTGACATTGCCAAACTGGCCGAAGCGAATCGGAATATGTTGGTTGCCGATCCTGAAGTCTATCAGTCTCCGGAAAAATATTTTGATGAAATTGTCGAAATCGATTTGTCCACTCTTGAGCCTCATGTTGTGGGACCGCATACCCCTGATTTGGCACGACCCATCTCCAAAATGGCAGCGGAAGCCAAAGAAAAGGGCTATCCCGTTCAGTTAAAAGCGACATTAGTCGGAAGCTGTACGAATTCTTCGTATGAAGATATCGGTCGTGCGGCGCATATTGCCAAACAAGGGTTACAAGCAGGACTTAAAGCCAAAACCGCTTTCCTGGTCAGTCCGGGATCGGAACGAATTTACCACACCATGAAGCGCGAAGGATTTTTAGAGACCTTTGAAAATATGGGAGCAACAGTCCTGGCAAATGCCTGTGGACCCTGCATCGGACAATGGAAACGCTCGGATGCCGTAAAAGGCAAAGCAGATTCTATAGTCAGCACGTTTAATCGAAATTTTCCCGGTCGGAATGATGGGGTCAGTGAGACATTATCGTTCCTAGCCAGTCCTGAAGTCGTGACGGCCTATGCATTTTCCGGGGATTTGGGTTTTGATCCGATCAAGGGCACATTGAAAACCGCAGATGGGAAAGACTTCAAGTTTGAGGCGCCTCAGGGAGATGAGTTGCCGGCTAAGGGTTTTGCCAAAGGGGAAGAAGGCTTGATCCCGCCTGCGGAGGATGGTTCCAAACTTCAAGTGGACATTCCTCCCACCAGCGAACGGTTGCAATTATTGCAACCCTTTCCCAAATGGGATGGAAAAGATTTTGAAAAATTGCCGTTATTGATTAAAACCAAAGGGAAGACGACCACCGATCATATCTCTCCTGCCGGTCCGTGGCTCAAATTCCGTGGACATTTGGACAAGATCAGCGACAATATGTTTCTTGGAGCCAACAATGCCTTTGCAGACGAGGCGGGTAAGGCCAATGACGTCTTAGCAGGAGAGTCCGGTTTGACTCCTGCACAAGTCGCCAGACGGTATAAAGAAAAAGGGATTGGGTCGTTTGTGGTGGGGGATGAAAACTATGGGGAAGGGAGTAGCCGGGAGCATGCGGCGATGTGTCCACGATTTTTGGGCGTCCAAGCTGTTCTGACAAAAAGTTTCGCTCGCATCCATGAGACCAATCTCAAGAAGCAAGGCATCCTTGCACTGACATTTGCGGATCCTAAAGATTATGACCAAATTGAACAGGAAGACCGGGTCAGCGTGAAAGGGTTAAATGGACTTGCACCAGGCAAACCGGTTCAAGTAGTCCTTCATAAGAAGAATGGGAATGAAGTGGTCATTCAAGCCAATCATAGTATGACGGAACAACAGCTTCCGTGGTTTAAGGCCGGTTCCGCCCTGAATGCGTTAAATTAATACCCATTTAGTGGGTCAGTGGTTAGAACGCATCACGAGAAATTTGTTAATAGTTTAAGGTACGATCTCTGAGCTATGCCTGATACATTGGACAAAAAGAATACGCTGGATCAAGAAGAGAGTCTCCAACCCAGGATGGTTACGGTGGAGATTGAAGGGAAACCGTTTCAGGTCCCAGCTGGCATTACCCTGATCAAGGCCTTGTGGTATGCCGGGCAGGATGTGATTCGTGGGGTTGGATGCTTAGGCGGGTTTTGTGGAGCCTGTGCAACCTATTACCGTACAAAAGACGATCCCAAGGTCAAAACCTGTTTGGCCTGCTCGATGGCAGTCGAGGATGGGATGTCCTTTTCTTTCATGCCGGCTTTTCCTGCGAGAAAAGCCACCTACAATCTTCTTGAGCTCAAAGATCCCAAACAGGATTTGTTTACGCTCTATCCTGAAGCCCCCTTATGCAGGAATTGTAATGCCTGCACAGAAGCCTGCCCGCAACATATCGATGTGCGGGAAGGGGTGTGGAAAGCGGTGTTTGGTGATTTTAAAGCGGTCTCGGAAATGTTCATGGATTGTGTGATGTGTGGAATGTGTGCGCCTGTCTGTATCGCTGATATAGCTCCCAATCTGGTTGCGCTCTATGCCAGTCGGGCTCAAGGCGTGCATTTCACCGAGAAACCTGAAGGCTTGGCGACACGTATTCAAGAGATTACCGATGGGCGTTTTCAGCAGGAATGGGAACGCATCCTCAAGTTGTCTGATGAGGAATTACAAAATACCACCGCCGCCACAACGTAAACCGTTTTCCACGTTTTTCCCATGGAACTTACCGATCAGAGAAATTTAGTTCATCAAACCCGAGACGCCCGTCGGTCTAAAAGTTTTCCCAAGCTTTCTCCCGCCGAACGGGATAGCCTCATTAAGAAACACCATCCCGATCATCGGGCTCACGCCTACCGTCCGATTATTTTTGGCCCGAATGCGGGTGAATCAACCGTGACCGAAGTGGCAACACTGTTAGAGGGGGAGAGCCCGGTTCCGGCTGATTTGGATCTTACCCCAGCCTACTCCGTGGATGTCCTGGTCGTTGGTGGAGGAGGGGCGGGGTGCGCATCGGCGCTTCATGCCCATGCCCAGGGGGCTAAGGTATTACTGGCCACCAAGTTGCGTCTCGGGGATTCTAACTCAGTAATGGCCCAAGGCGGGATGCAAATTGCCGTCGCCTCCGATGATTCGCCTATCCAACATTTCTTGGACACCTTAAAGGGTGGCCACATGAAAAATGACCATCAGTTGTTAAAGGTCATGGTGGAAGAGGGACCGTCAATTGCGAAATGGCTGTTGGAATTGGGCGTCCTATTTGATCGGGATGCGGATGGAAATCTGCATGTGAAAAAGGGGGGAGGCAGCTCAAAGGCCAGGCTCTTGACATGCTCCGATTACACCGGCTTGGAAATCATGCGGGTGCTGAAAGACGAAGTGCTGAACCAGAAGGTTCCGCTATTGGAATTTGTTGCGGCGGTGGAATTGTTAAGCGATGCCAAAGGCGCATGCACCGGAGCGGTGCTGAAGGACTTAGACAACAACCGGTTCATCGTCGTTGCGGCGAAAACGGTGATCCTGGCAACAGGCGGAATAGGCCGGTTGCACATTCAAGGATTTCCGACCAGCAATCATTTCGGGGCGACAGGGGATGCCCTGGTCCTGGCCTATCGCCTCGGGGTGCCTCTCGTTCAAATCGATACCTTTCAATATCATCCTTCAGGTGGCGTGTATCCTGAACAATTGGTCGGTGCGTTGGTCACAGAAGGCATTCGATCTGAAGGCGGCCATTTGGTGAATGGGAAGGGCGAGCGCTTTGTGAATGAGTTAGATACCCGGGATGTCGTATCCTCGTCGATCATTCGGGAATGTGAAGAAGGCCGAGGCATCCGCACACCATCAGGAAGGGTGGGCGTCTGGCTCGACACACCCTTGTTAGATGTGGAACATGGTCCGGGAACATTGGATAAACATTTTCCCGCGATGGTACGGCAATATGAGCGCTACCAGGTCGATATCCGGAAAGATCCCGTGTTGATCTATCCCACGCTGCATTATCAAAACGGAGGCGTCAAGATTGATGTGAATGGAGAAACGCCTGTGACCAATTTATTTGTGGCGGGAGAGGCTTCAGGCGGATTACATGGGAGAAACCGGCTCATGGGGAATTCTTTATTAGACTTAATGGTGTTTGGCAAGCGGACGGGTACTCTCGCAGCCGAGCGATCCAAGTCTCTGCCGGAAAGCTCGTTGACATTAGACCATTTGAAGCGGTTTCGAGCGGAAGCCAAACGGCATCATGTGTCAGCTGGGATCATCTCACCGATGGTCTTGCCGGCGTACACCAATAAGTAGTCATCGAGTCGATTGATCACCAACCGGGATATTCTCATCGCAGAATGTTTCGATTCTGAGCTGTAGAACCTACGAAGAGGACTTATGAATATTCACGAGTTTCAAGCCAAACAGCTTTTTGCGCAATTTGGGATTCCTGTACCCAAAGGCAAGGAAATCAAGAACGTCAAAGCGGCTGAGAAATGGGCCTCAGTACTTGATACCCCGGTGTTTGTGGTGAAAGCTCAGATCCATGCCGGTGGACGTGGGAAAGCCGGCGGAGTCAAATTGACCAAAAATAAAGCGGAAGTGCCGGAACTGGTCAAAGAAATTCTCGGGAAAACTCTGGTGACGCACCAGACAGGTCCCAAGGGACGAAAAGTCCGGCGCCTCCTCATTGAAGAAGGTGCCGGAATTGCCAAAGAACTGTACCTGAGTTTACTGGTTGATCGTGAGTCAGGCTTTCCGACGTTTATTGCCAGTACAGAAGGCGGCATGGACATTGAGGAAGTGGCCGAACATACACCGGACAAATTGCTGAAAGAGTCTATTGATCCGGCGGTGGGATTCCAAGGGTACAATGGAAGAAATCTGGCATTCGGCTTGGGTCTACCAGAGCTTGAACCGGCGGTGGTGAAGCCGTTTTTTCTAATGTTGGAAAACCTGTACCGCATGTTCATGGAGAAAAACGCGTCGCTTGTGGAAATTAATCCCCTCGTGATTACTACGGATAAACGTCTGGTCGCGTTGGATGGAAAAGTCTCCTTTGATGATAGTGGGTTGTTTAAGCATCCCGATGTCCAAAAATTCAGGGATTTACACGAAGAAGAACCGTTGGAGATCGAAGCCGGCAATAATAATTTGAATTACGTCAAACTGGATGGAGACATCGGCTGCATGGTCAATGGGGCGGGTTTGGCAATGGCGACCATGGATGTCATCAAGTTGGCGGGATCAGAACCGGCGAACTTTTTGGATGTGGGCGGTGGGGCGACAAAAGAGACGGTCGCGGCCGGGTTTCGCATCCTGTTGAAAGATAAAAAGGTCAAGGGCATCTTCATTAATATTTTCGGCGGGATTGTGCGTTGCGAGCGTATTGCCCATGGAGTGATTGATGCGGCGAAAGAAGTCGGCATCAAGCTACCTGTTGTTGTTCGACTTCAAGGAACCAATGCGGAAGAAGGCCGAAAACTTCTGGCTGAATCAGGCTTGAAGGTGGAAGGGGTTGCTGACCTCTGGGAAGCGGCCCAACGCATTGTCGCTCTCCGTAAAAAGAAATAGTCGACCTGATGGTGGAATCATTCTTCTTGATTGTTGAAAGGTGACGTGGCATGAGTATTTTGGTGAATAAAAATACCCGGGTTGTTGTTCAAGGGATCACCGGCAAAGAAGGGTCCTTTCACGCGACCCAATGCAAAGCGTACGGAACGAAAGTCGTGGCCGGCGTGACGCCAGGCAAAGCCGGGCAGGAAGTTGAAGGCATCCCGGTGTTTAATACCGTTCGTGAAGCCGTGAAGAAGACTGAAGCCACCACCTCGTTGATTTTTGTCCCACCCCCGTTTGCCGCGGATGCGATTTTAGAGGCCGCCGATGCCGGCATATGGCTCATCATCTGCATTACGGAGGGGATTCCCGTCAATGATATGGTTCGGGTCCAGCGGGCGCTTTATGGGAAGACCACACGTCTGATTGGCCCCAATTGTCCAGGAATTATAACGGCGGAAGAGTGCAAGATCGGGATCATGCCAGGATTCATTCATAAAAAAGGCCGGGTCGGCGTGATTTCAAGAAGTGGCACCTTAACCTACGAAGCCGTCAATCAGCTCACCAATTTAGGTCTTGGCGAAACGACTTGCGTGGGCATCGGTGGCGATCCCCTCATTGGAACCGGGTATATCGATTTATTGCACATGTTCCAGGAGGACGACGAAACCGAAGCGGTGGTGATGATCGGGGAAATTGGTGGAGATGCTGAGGAACGGGCTGCGGCCTATATTCAAAAAGAGATGACCAAGCCGGTCGTGAGTTTCATTGCCGGAATAACGGCACCTCCCGGAAGACGGATGGGCCATGCCGGTGCCATTATTACCGGAGGAAAAGGCACTGCGGCTGATAAAATGGCCGCATTAGAAACTGCTGGTGTGACTGTCGTCAAAAATCCAGCAGAAATAGGTGAAGCCGTTAAAAGCGTTCTGCAGGCCTAGCCATTTCATCCTTAACGACGCCTCATTTCCTCACTAAGTTTAATCGCTTTCCATGAACTGACGGGACAGGTCCGTCCTGATCAGGATATGGAGTTGAAGGAATTTTGGCAACTCCTTCCACAAAATTCCTCAAGCCCAACATTTCCCTTACTTCCTCCAGAAATTTGCATCCTGCTTCACTAGGTCATCACTGGAATAATTAGGTGATAGCCATGAAAAGGCAGGGAAAAATCTGAACCTATTGAGTAGTGGGGCGCCAATTATCCTCAGTATCTGTACCCAGATTATTCAATACCTAATAGAGTTCCATTATTTTTGCCATATTCTTTATTTTATTTAAAAAGAGGAGTAAGGTTTCTCAATTGAAAGTGAGGGACTATGCCAAAACAACACAATAATTCCACGACATATTTCATTTGGCGGATGGTTGGAGGGCTATTAGGATCCATTCTGGTCTTTCCCCTCCTGCTCTTTGCTCATGAACCTCCGGGTTCTTCCTCTTCTGAAACAACAGATGTTTTTATTCTTCGGCAACTCATCGAAATTCAAAACGAACTCAGGGGTGTTCGAAAAGAACTTGCAGAATTACGTCAAGCGGTGGGCGAATCAAAGGAAAACTCCAATTCTCCACGTGCTACGGCTCCCCTTCCTTCTGCTGTTGGCAATGTTGAACTCAAGAAAGATGATCCTACCCTTGGTAGTCAGCAAGCGAAAGTTGCCATTGTCGAGTTTACAGATTATCAATGTCCCTATTGCGCTCAATATCATTCAGAAACATTTGAAAACCTGAAAAAAGAATATATCGACACAGGAAAAGTCCAATATGTCCTTAGAGATTTCCCGTTGGACTTTCATGCCCATGCAAAAGGGGCGGCTGTTGCCGCCAACTGTGCCGGTGAACAGGAGGCGTATTGGCCGATGAGCCATCAGCTTTTTTCCAATCAATCCGAGCTTGGGGATGGCTTTTATCAAAAATCGGCGCAGTCTTTGGGACTCAACATGGATCAGTTTGAATCATGTGTTAACAGCCCTGAACAAATACAAAAAGTTGATGCGGACGTGGTTTACGGGCAAGAGATTGGGGTGAACGGAACCCCGACATTTTTTATTGGACGAGTAGAAAACGGGCAACTCACAGATGCCAAAGAAGTGAGTGGGACTAAACCTCTGTCAGCCTTCTCAAGGATCATTCAGCCGCTACTTGAAAGTGACGGGAATGTACGCGAATAGAAAAATGTTTCTAAAGGGCAAAAGTAAAATTTTCGGGATTGTGATGGGGCTGCACAGTTTTAAGATTGCGTGACTCTTAAGCTCTGTAAGGAAAAAAGCTGTATCGAGCCACTGCATGAGGCTCTGAAATGACCGACTAAAAATGGGAGATTCATGAGCTACATGAAGACCTTGCTGACTCTTATTGGTCTACTCCTCATCATGAGTGCCGACGCGGTCGCCTACGAAGTGCTTCCGAATGATAAGGCGGACGTCCTTTTCCGTCTGATGGAAAAATCCATCTATTTATACGACAAGGATCCATTCACTATTAGTCAGGCTGTGGAGAAAAATGACGTGGCGGGCATGTCCATTGCCATTATCTATAATGGTAAGCCAGTCATCCATAAATGGTATGGGTACCGCAATGAAAAAAAGAAGGAAAATACCACCGCAGATACGATCTATCAATGTGCCTCGACGAGCAAGATGGTGTCCTCACTGGGGTTTGCGGTGGCCTCGCGACGAGGCCAACTGAGCCTCGACGAGAGTGTAACGAATTTCAATAAGAAGCATCCTGACACGATTGTGACGAAGTGGGTCGACAAGGTTTTTGATGATCATAAGACGTGGCCCAATAATATTACGCCCCGACGCTTGCTGAGCCATACGGCAGGCCTGGACACACACGGAATCGCGAACAAGCCCTGGCTTCCCTCCAGCGACCCTCTCAAAGGTGTCATTCTCGGCCGAAATCTCGCTCATGACGCAGTTAAACCTATCCACGAACCAGGGACTAAGTATGACTACTCTGGAGGTGGGTATACCGTGGCAGAAGCTATGCTGGAGATCGCTACCGACAAAAATTTCGAGAACTATCTTCAACAGAATGTTCTGGAACCCTATGGTATGAAAAACAGTACCTATGAGGACGGCCATTCCGACATGGTCCATCTGGCGCGTGGGTGTAGCCGAGGCGTATGCCTATATGATGTCAATGTCTCCAAGCTCAAAGCCGCAGGTGGATTGCTATGCCATCCGGTTGATTACGCACGTCTGGTCTCACTGATGATGAACGATGGAGCAGAGTATCTTGAAAATAGTGCTGGAACGCAGATCATACCAAAGAGCGATGTTGATGAGGTGCTGACCAAGGTGCCTCCTGCTGCGTATGGACTGGGAGTCGACATATCGGAGTCTCAATTCTCTCACGGAGGCAAGCACCAAGGATTCGCGACGAACTTTTATGCGCACCGGGATAAGCAAGTGGGCATTGTCGTTCTCGTGAATGGCAAGTACACCTGGGCGAGGAATAAAGAAGTCTACGGGGCAGGCACTCTCAATAGTGCGGTGGTCAAAGCATTTAAAATTGCCTTTGGCGTCCTCAACGAATCCGGGAAACCCCTTATTCCTACCTGTAGCGAAGACGACGATTGTGCCGAGGGCAAATACTGCGACAAAGGCCCAGTTGCAACCATTGGGATCAATGAATGCAAAACAGGCAAGAAACGTCACGAAACGTGCAGCCGGAATGACGTCTGTGGTGCTGGTCTCACGTGTTACGGCGAGCCCATTGGGAAATGTGGTTTCCTGGGAACAGTCGCGGTCGGCGATAAGTGCATTAAAGACAAGGAATGTAGGTCCGGTCAGTGCGAAAAGGATTCATGTGTGTGTAAAAGCGATGGCGACTGTCCCACTGGGCAGGCCTGCTATA
>CABVRQ010000090.1 GCA_902500695.1 uncultured Nitrospira sp.
CAGTTGGAAATCATCGCCCTGACGCGGGGAGTGAAGCAAAGTGAGTTGATTCGAGAAGCCGTCGACGAGTTAATTGAAAAATATACACCCTCCCAGCGCCTCACCCGCATTCAACAAGCCCGAGGCCTCTGGAAAAATCGAAAGGACCTCCCCGCCTTACGTGACCTTCGATCAGGATGGAGCCGAAGGGCTCAAACGTGAGCAGACCCTTCTTGGTCGATTCGGATGTCTTGATCGACTATCTCAAAGGTTTCGACTTAGCCTGCGATTTGATGGAAACGCATATAGACAGGATAGGCCTCTCCGTCATCACGATTGCTGAAATACGGGCCGGCATCAAAGGGAGAGAAGAAGAGCAGGCCTTTGAACAGTTCCTCTCAGCCATTCCTCACTATGATGTAACCCGAACGATTGCCGAGATGGGTGGAGATTGGGTTCGCCAATTCGGCCGGTCTCATGGCGTTGAAATACCGGATGCGTTGATTGCGGCCACCGCCGCCACCCACAACCTTGAACTAAAAACTCTCAATACCAAACACTATCCAATGATTAAAGACCTCGCCCAAGCCTATAAAAAGAATTAACTGGCAGTTTTTCAGCTTCGTGTTAAGTTCAGGACAGGCCAGCAGATTTCAGATTACATCATCAAGGGGCGTTGGTATCTTCTTCATCGGTCGGAGAAGAATTCTTGGGTAGATAATACCGGCGGCCTTCTAATTCTTTAGGAAGATGAGTTTGAACTTTGGCACCCTTGGGGTCATCATGGGCATAACGATAGTCTTTCCCATAGCTTAAATCCTTCATCAACGAAGTCACCGCATTTCGTAAATGAAGCGGGACCGGCAGATTGCCTTTTTCTTTCGCATCTTTCCTTGCGGCCAGGAGGGCCGCATACGACGCATTGCTCTTGGGAGCCGTAGCCAAATAGGTGACCCCATGGGCCAGGTTGATTTGTGCTTCAGGCAAACCGATGACCTCAACCGCATGGAAAACCGCCGAGGCAATCAAGAGCCCCTGCGGGTCGGCCATCCCGATATCCTCCGACGCAAAAATCAACATGCGCCTGGCAATGAACTTGGGATCTTCTCCGCCCTCCAGCATCCGCGCCAGCCAATACAACGCCCCATCCGGATCGGAGTCCCGCATGCTTTTGATAAAAGCCGAGATTAGATTGTAATGTTCCTCCCCATCCCGGTCGTAGCGTAAAGCCTTCTGCTTCAGGGCTTGCTCGACTTGCAGGTGATCAATGGTGGTAGGTTTGCCTGGCTTCGCATATTGACCCACGACGAATTCCAGCCCCGTTAACATCGAACGCGCATCGCCATTGCCATATCCAATCAACAGTTGCTGAGCGTCGGGAGTCAGGGTGACGCGTGAAGAACCGAGCCCCTGCTTTGTATCTAAAAGGGCACGATTCAAGATATGCCTCAACGCCTCCTCGTTTAAGGATTGAAGCACCACCACCATGGACCGCGACAACAACGGGGCAATCACTTCAAAAGAAGGATTCTGCGTGGTGGCTCCAATGAGTATGATATCTCCCCGTTCGACATAGGGGAGGAAGGCATCCTGTTGCGCTTTATTGAATCGATGAATTTCATCCACAAAAAGAAGTGTTCGCTGCCCTGACACCTTGCGACGTTGTTGAGCCGTTTTCAGCAATCCGCGCAACTCTGGAACCCCGCTCAGCACCGCTGAAAATGGCACGAATGTCGCCTGGGTTTTTTGGGCAATTAAATTCGCTAACGTCGTCTTCCCCGTCCCCGGCGGCCCCCATAAAATAAGTGAGGGCACACGATCATGTTCAATGGCCATACGCAGCGGCTGATCTTCGGCCAGAACATCTTCCTGCCCCACAAACTCCTCAAAATCCTTCGGCCGCATCCTCTCCGCTAATGGAGCATGACGGTTATCGGAAGGATCCTGAATAGGGAAAAGATCTTCCTGGGACTGTGACTCAAATAATTCCATGAAAATTCACTTACCCCCAAGGCATTTCTGTGAACCGATTTCGTGATTACCTCTTTATTCTCAGTATGCTATAACCACCGGTCATGTACCCGCAAATGAACCCGGTTTATGACACTTTAGTTGAAGCTCTCAAAAAGAATCGATCTGGCGACTCTGGACGAAAAAGGAGGGAACGGTGAAGGCTGTCATTGATGGAGTCACAGTCGGTTATTCCGATCAAGGGAACGGCACGCCTCTCGTCTTCATCCATGCCTTTCCACTTTCCAAAACCATGTGGCAACCTCAAGTCGATGCGCTGAAGGACAGCTATCGAGTGATCACTATCGACCTTGGAGGACATGGAGAATCCGACATCGTCTTATGGAATGATACGTTGGACCATTATGCCAAGGGTGTCATCCACTTGCTCGATCATCTCGGGATTGCTCAAGCGGTGTTTGTGGGCTTGTCCATGGGCGGGTATATCCTCTTTTCAATCTATCGACATTATAGCAATCGGGTGCACGCAATGGTTTTGGCAGACACGAGGGCCCAAGCGGATAGTGAGGAAGGGAAAGCTGGACGGCGTTCGATGGCTGAAGTGGCGTTTAGCGATGGAGCATCGGCCATTGCCGACCTCATGCTTCCTAAACTTCTGGCTCCTTCAACCCTTGAGCATCATTCTGAAATTGTGGAGCAAGTTCGACAGATGATTCTCCAAACGTCAACAGCGGGAATCGTCGTCGATTTGGTGGCGATGGCCGCCAGACCTG
This sequence comes from uncultured Nitrospira sp., assembly GCA_902500695.1. GTDB lineage: Bacteria > Nitrospirota > Nitrospiria > Nitrospirales > UBA8639 > Nitrospira_E. The sequence goes on from CABVRQ010000090.1 coordinate 2,724, forward strand.
ATTCAACGGATCTTTTATCCACAATGACCTGCCCGACTTTAGTTATTGTGGGCGAAAATGATGTCGCCACCCCGGTTGCAGAGTCTCATTACATAGCCGAGCGGATAGCCGGCTCAACCCTGGTCACCATCCCTGAAGCCGGGCACCTATCCAACTTCGAACAACCTGCCGCGTTCAATGAAGCACTTCGGAGCTTCCTCACGACACACCGGTTATAAGTATTGCCGCAACGCCAAACCGATGAGAAAAACATCCGATCCAGGTTATTGGGTAGGGACTGGAGAAATAGAGAAAAGACGGGCCTAACAGGAAGGAAAATTAAAAAATCAAAGTGAGGTCACAGAGAAATGCCCTCTAGGGAAAACTCTCATGAAAGACTCATGTCCTATCTCATCTTAAGATGGGACTCTTCCATCCTGCAGTCAAGCAGGCCATCAAAACACAGCACCAGAAGGAAGAAACAAGGATGAGACCGGCGCCTCCTGCGCGACATGCCCTTCCCTGGGGACACATATAAAAACTCAATAATGTGACATTAAACCTGATTCCGTTAAAAGAATCAAATCTCTAGAAAAGAACAGACACCTGCCGATTCTGAACGGGAAAGATGATAATAGAGGAGCATCTAATCCCCGTCGCATCCGCGCTGGCGGATGAGCTTAAGGAATTCGTTACGGGTTTGTTCTTGTTTCCGAAAGACACCAAGCATTTCGCTGGTGACTGCCACCGTATTCTGTTTTTCTACCCCACGCATACTCATGCAGAGATGGCGGGCTTCCATGACAACAGCTACCCCTCGCGGCTTGAGCTTCGTGTGAAGGGTGTGGGCAATCTGAACTGTCAACCGTTCCTGGACTTGCAAACGACGACTAAAGGCATCGACGACTCGGGGGATTTTGCTGAGACCCACCACATGCTTGTTGGGAATATACCCGATATGGCATTTCCCGAAAAACGGTAAAAGATGATGCTCACAGAGGCTGAAAAAATCGATATCGCGCACGATGACCATCTCATCATATTCAATGGGAAACAGAGCCCCATTCAGCAATTCATCGATATCTTGTTGATAGCCTTTCGTGAGAAAGGCCAGGGATTTGGCCACCCGTTTGGGCGTATCGGTTAATCCATGTCGTCGGGGATCTTCACCAAGATTTTCCAATAGTTGCTTCACGATGATTTCCAGGTTCGCAAGATTAGGTCCACTGACCGGCTCGCTGTTTTCCCGGACGACAGCCCGTGATGTGGTAGATGAGGGCCGCTTCGGCTTGGTCCGCATTAGCTCTCCTTTATCCCGTTTCTGTTGAAAGAATCGTTGGGCACTCTGGGTGTGCCAATATATTCAAAATAGTTATCTCTGGTTTCAATCACACCAATTTTCGCCAATTGCCCGGAAGGAATCTGATCAACCAGCAGATCCCAAAGCAAACGGGCTAAATTCTCACCGGTTGTCGTGACGCGGGCAAAGGCGGGATCAAAGTTGAGATGTTGATGATCAAAACGATCGACAATCTTATCTTTCACGAGGTGATCCAAGTCGTCCACGTTTGTGATCAACCCTGTACGCGGATCTAATTCTCCGCTCACCGTCACCAGAACCGTATAATTATGCCCATGCCCGTTCAAGTTATTACATTTGCCAAAGATCTTTTGATTGATATCGTCGGGCAATTGATCGGTATGCAATCGATGTGCAGCACAAAACCTATAGGTTCTGGTGATCGAGGATGTGGTCGGCATGGCAGTCGGTCTCAGCATTCTTTCTTTTTGCGAGGAGTTTCATGAACAATGCATCTGTGATGTGGATACCCTTACCTCCTACCTTTTCGTGAGAAAAGGGCCAATTTACAAAGATTGTTCGACTTCGGCTTCACCCCATTTTTCTTCTGGGACCTGCACAATTACATCCCCTAATACTCGAGCCTGACAGCCTAATCGATGGTAAGGCTCAGTCAGCGCTTCTCGATCAAGCAAATCCTGCTCATCAAAGTCGATATCAGAAAGATTCTCTTCGCCTGCAATCACATCCACCCGGCAAGTCGTGCAGGAGGCGTTCCCGCCACAATCATGATTCAAGGCAAATCCGAGTTTCTCCGCGACTTCTAAGAGGGAAAGGCCTTCAGAAACTTCGCCGGATTTACCCTCCGGATGAAGAAATGTGACGCGAGGCATACAGTCTTCTCCTTACTCAGCACCAACTGGAACAGGCTTGAACGGACATCGCCCCAGGCGAATATGTTCTTCGAATTCTTGGCGAAACAGGCGTAAACTATTTTGTACCAATACCGCAGCTCCCGTGACCAGGGTACAAAACCCGGTGCCTTTGACAAATCCACAAATTTGCAAAAGTTTGGCCAGATCGCGCTCTTCCCCTGATCCATCTTCAATTTTTCTCATCAAGATAGCTAATTCTTGGGTACCAATCCGGCAAGGTGGACATTGTCCGCAACTTTCCCGTTCAAAAAATCCTGAAAACTTAAGCGTTTGCTCCACCATACACGTCGCATCATCGATAACAATGACGCCGGCAGACCCCAATCCAGTGCCGGCTTTTTTAAGCGAATCGAAATCCATGGATAATTCTAATTGATCCGCTCCCACCATGGAAAAGGATGGCCCACCGGGGAATACGGCTTTGACACCATGTCCGTTCGGCACGCCCTGCCCACATACCTCAATCAGATGTCTAATGGACGTTCCCAACGGCAGTTCATACACACCGGGTCGATTCACCGCTCCACTGAGCGAAAACAACATCGTCCCTGGAGTGGTACTGGTGCCTACCTGTCGAAACCATTCCGGTCCATTTCGTAAGAGTTGGGGAATATTCGACAGCGTTTCAACATTATTGACTAAGGTCGGTTTGCCATGCAGTCCAAACTCTGTGGGATAAAACGGTGGCTTTTGCTTGGGCTGCGCCGGACGACCCTGCATCGATTCCAACATCGCGGTTTCTTCACCCGCCACGTAACTGCCATATCCATCAAAAATTTCAATATCCAGGGTGAGACCTGTGCCAAGAAAATTCTTTCCCAATAAGCCCTGAGCTGTAGCCTGCTCTTTAGCCCGCTCAAAGATAGCTCGTTCTTCAGAGAATTCATGATTTAAATAGATGTAAGCCGCCTTCGCTCCAACGGTAAACGCGGCAATCAGACATCCTTCCAAAAGTTGGTGAGGGTGATGCCGAATCAGATATCGATCTTTGAACGTTCCAGGTTCATGCTCCCCGGCATTACAGACAAAGTATCGCTCTTTGACGCGATGATTGACCACCTTGTCCCATTTCAGTCCGGTAGGAAATCCAGCGCCTCCCCGTCCTCGCAGATGGGCCTCTTTTAATTGTGCGATAATGGTATGCGGATCGTTCTTCGTGACACACTGAACCCAAGCATCATATCCCCCCTCCTGGCGGTACGATTCAATTTCACCTGGTTCACCCTTTACCTCCCGCAATACCCGAGGTGCAAATACGTTATCCACCGAAGCCCCCTTGATCAATGGTTTGGGCCCACATACATGTATCCATTATTTTCAATATTTGGATTACGGTATTTTTTATAAATCCCTTCCTCGAAAAACCAAATTTCCTTCCATGTTCCAAAGGGAAATTAGGCGTCAAGGTGGGTTAAGAGCACGAGCACGACTCACTATACGAACGGGTCGCTAAAGTCGTCAAGGCAATAAGACAACCAGAAAGCACACCTATTCAGTGAAGGAAAAAGATGGCAAAACTCGTCCTGCCATCCGCCAGGTTAGGTGGTGGTCTTCTTCATCATTTGATCAACCTGTCCACACAATTCCCCAACGGCCTTGGCTGAGACCTCCAGAGCTGCCTGTTCCTGTGGCGTGAGCGCATATTCAATAATCTCTTCCGCCCCGCCTGCCCCTAATTTCACCGGCACACCCAGAAAGAGATCGTTAAAACCGTATTCCCCCGCGCACAAGGCCGCGCAGGGAAGGATTTTCTTTTGATCTTTAGAGATCGCCTCAACCATTTCCACGACCGAAGCAGCCGGGGCATAATAGGCACTCCCGGTCTTGAGCAGATTGACGATTTCGATTCCTCCCTCGCGAGTCCGCTTAATCAGTGCCTCTAAGGCCTCCGGCGACAACCATTCGGTCACCGGTCTTCCTGCCACCGTGGTATATCGATTCAAGGGCACCATTGAATCCCCATGGCCTCCCAGGACCATCGCGTGAATATTTTCGACCGAGACCTGCAAGGCCTCCGCAATAAAGGCCCGGAATCGTGCCGAATCCAACACTCCCGCCATCCCAAGTACCCGGTTTCGAGGAAATCCACTCACCCGATGCGCAACGTGAGTCATCACATCAAGAGGATTGGAAACAATAATGAGAATGGCATCAGGGGAACGTTTGGCCGTCTCACGGACTACGGCTGACACGATTTTGGTATTGGTTTCCAATAATTCATCCCGGCTCATCCCCGGCCGGCGAGGCACGCCTGACGTGATCACCACGACGTCAGAATCCTTGGTGGCCTCATAGTGATTCGTTCCAGTCACGGCGGAATCGTAGGCACAAACTGGGCCGGCTTCGACCAGGTCCAAGGCTTTCCCCTGCGGCAGACCTTCGACGATATCGACCAGCACAATGTCGTACCAATTTTTTTCTGCCAACCGTTGCGCGATGGACCCTCCAACATTTCCAGCCCCAACCACAGTCACTTTGATACGGCTCATGAAACCACCCATTCCTTTGAAGGGGTTGCCAGCCATGCGGGGTTAATCATCGTCATGGCTCGTCCACCCTGCGACTTTAAAGTTGATCGTACACACAAAATTATCCCCATCATAAAAATTCACCTTGATTTTTTTCTTTCCGTATTCCCGACTCAGGAACTCTTCCGGATGGTCGATAAACTCCTGGTAGGCTCCCGCCTCATACCCTCCTAATTCTTTGAATGCGACAATCATACCGACCTTGACCTCTTGAAGCATTTTTGTCGTGCAGCGAGGAAAGATTTCCCAAAATTTTTCACAGATATCTTCCTTCGTTGGTTCGAACCGTTCTCCGTCCTCCTGCCGATCTTTCCGGTCAAACTTCGCCTGCCGTCGAACATAGGGATATTGATGCCCGGTAAACAACTTATACAGCCACGGTGGCACATCAGGGTGTGAAGGTAAACTGGTCATATCTCTCCCATATCAGCTCATCTGGCCGTAAGCCGTTGATAAATTTTCGGCAACTTCATTGGAAGTGATTCGACTTCATCGACGACCACATACCCAATTTCCCCATACATCCGTTTTACATAATCGGTTGGAGCTTGATCAATGGTAATGCAGAAGGGATGGACGCCTTGAAGACGAGCTTCCCGAAGAGCCATTTTGGTGTCTTCCAACGAGTATTCATCCGCATAGTCATCATCTAACGGTTTCCCATCACTGATCAGGATGAGAAGCCGGACTTTCGCCGGTTGCTGCTTCAATCGGTGCGTCGCATGTCGTATCGCCGCGCCATCACGGTTTTGCTGTTTGGAAGTTACTCCGCTAATTTTCAAACCGACACGCCCCCCGGACCGGTGGTCAAAATCCTTCAAGACATGAATCTCCACTGATTGCCGGGTTTGCCCGGAAAAGCCGTACATCGCATATTGGTCGCCAATCGCAGACAAGGCTTCCGAGAGCAGGAGCAAGCCTTCCTTTTCAATGTCGATAACGGGACGCGCTCGAGCGCCGATCTGGCGTCCGGTCGATCCGCTCATATCCACCAGAAACGCCACCGCAACCTGTCGATCACGCTTTTGTCTGGTGGCATACACCTGATCGGAAGAATCGTTTCCTTGCCGTCGATCAACCATCCAATTCACCAAGGCATCCAAATCAATGTCCTCCCCATGGGATTGGCGTCCCATTCGACGAAAGGCTTCCGGACGAATGGCTTCAAAATAACGGCGAATGAGTCGCACAATCGGCCCATACGTTTGAAACGTTTCATCCACAAAGTCGGGTGACCCTTCACGGCCAGCCTGTTCGATCACACGGCACCATTGGGGTCGATAGTCACGTACCGTCCCATCCCACTCCTCATAGAGATACTCTCCCTCACGCAGACGAGCTCCCTGTTGCCCATCGCCCGAACGAAGCGTCGGTTGAAACCATTGCTGCATAGGCGACTCACCAAAATTTGGTTTCTTGGGATCTTGCGAAGGATCGGGTTGGTGAGGAGATCGATGCTCTAATTGGCTGGGTGAATCTCCCCCAGCATTTCCCCCCATCTGAGCACCTTGATCCTGTTGCCCTCCTGTCTGCCCTTTCGACGCCTGTTCCTCCTCTTCCCCTCCTTTGACATGGTCTGGATTGAGAATGCCACGATACCCCCAGTTACTCAAAGGCTGATACGCCTCTTCTAAGTGTTCAGCCGCTTCAGGCTGTCCGCCTGAATCAGAAACCTCGGAAGTATTGGAAAAGGGTTCAAGTTCTTGATTGTCCTTCGCCAGAGTTCCAATTCGGCGTTCCAATTCCTGGTAGAGCCGGTCGGCCAGTTCCACTGATTCATCGACTGTCGCGGTGGGGTGTAAAATCGTTCGGGCAATCTGCCAGATATCATCAATCACTTCTTGAAGTCCCGGACGAGTGAAGTCCTCCTTGGTAAACCCGGCATAGAGCAACAATAATGCGTCCAGCACAATCTCACGAGCCGTCATCCCATGGGAGAGCGTGCGAAGCTCCATCGCTTCCTTTGTCAATGACGTCAAATCCTCTTGTAATCCCGGGTATTCATGACGGAGCAAATAGTCAATTCGAGCATCTTCCACAATTTCCCACAAATCCCGGATAATCTCCGGTTGCGGGTAGAGTTGAAAGAGATTTCCCAATGTGTGAACGCCTCTCTTCTGGCTGAGAGCTTCTTTTTCGTACCGAATCTGCACCCCGGTAGCCACACGTTGCAACACTTGAGTCGAGAGCGCATAGGTTCCAAATTCCACATGCCCAACCTCATGAGCGACCATGACCGTGTACCATCGTCGGTTTCCTTCCCTGGACTCCGATCGCCTCATGACCAGGGGAAGATATACCGTTTTTCCATCGGTGCTCACCCGAGCTTTTTCGGAGGCAGGACTCGCTGACATGTGACTGGCGCCGACCGAACCTCCTCCTCCCTCGGGGATTCCTTCTATGGCCACATCCTCTCCACACAACGCCCTTGCAAACATTTTCAATGATCGGGCGACTTGACGAAGCGACACGCCGCTCATCGCCTGCTCTACTGCTGAACAGGCCTGTTGCGTTTCCAGACCAAAAAAGGCTCGTCCAGCCTCAACGCTATATTCCAAAGCTTCCATCCCCTGACCAAACCATGCGTCAAACACACCGGTATCGTCCTCTTTGCAGGCCAAGCCGACGACCTCGGAAACCCGGGCAAAATACGCGAGAGTCGCCTCGGGATCTCGATCCGCTACAAGAAGGCCGAATTGTAAGATTCGAATCTTCCACTCAACCGTCGAGACCCTAGCCAGGTCTTCTGTGGCCTTGGCCAAAAACACTATCGCCTGCTCAGGAGAATGATCCGCAAGCCTCGAACCTAGATCAATGACACGTTGTTTGACATTCGCGTCATTGAACTCAAGAAACAGACTTGGACTCGTTCGAAAAAACTCCAAGGTTCCAATGTAATCAGGCTTCCCAAAGCTGTTTTGAACCATGAGCTTCATGCCAAACCCAATCCAGGACTTGGCCGATTCCAACGGAACAGCTCTAGCAATGGAGGGACACTCACGGAAAAACTCATTTCCTAACACATAATTCCATTCGGACAGGTCCATCCCTAGTCGGGCCCATTCCTGAAGCTCAGGAATAGCCATCTCCCCACATACCTGGGGAAGCACCTTGAACCATTCGTACGCACATTGTGGGGCGGCCTCATTTGACCCATCGGCTAGTTCCAGCACATGGGCCAACAATTCATCTCGATTCGACTCCCCTTCCAGAAATCCGAGAATCATGGGGCTTTCTTTGAAATAACGCAGACCGAGAGCGCCGGAAGCTTGGGCGAAGGTAATCCCTAAATCCAGCCATGGAATGACACTGGCTAAGCATCCTTTTCGATTCAACTCTCCCAGGGACCATACGGCTTCACTCTGTATTTTGGACGAAATCTCTTGTAATTCAATGAGTAACTCCAGAACAGGCACCCGCAGACGAGGATCTCGCAGTTGTTCATCGAGGCTATGAGCCGTAGTCGCATCAAGGCGGTCGACTAATAGCTCATGAAATTCATCTTTTGGGGTAATGGAAGACATGTAATTGATTAATAACCGAGAGGTTTAAATGGTTACAAAAAGGATTCTTACCCGGAACTTTTCATTTCAGTTTTGTAACCAGAGCTACGGATCGGCATTATAAAAGTGACTTCAAGGGATGTAAACTCACCCAACAATCTAACAGATTTTACACTTTATACTCCCAACACCCACTTCTATCTACCTCCCCTTGAAGGTTTCTGACCTCATGGATGTTCAGGATTTTTTGTGGAAGGGCTTTTCGTCAGAGCTGCTCTTATATCAGCCAGGGTCTTACCTGCAATAAAAACTCGCTTCTGCCTGGAACTAACTCCCGATTTCATCTGCACATCTTTCTGGGGAACGCCAACATATCGTGCCAAATACCGGCATAATTCTGCATTGGCCTGACCATCCACCGGAGGAGCCGCAAGGCGAATCTTCAAGGCTTCCCCATGGAGCCCAATAATTTCTGTTTTTGACGCTCGCGGCTGAACATAGATACGAATTTCTATACCTTCTGATCGTTCTACTACACAGCTGGCGAGTTCCATATAAAATTTCCTATAGCCGATACAAATCATTCACCTTTTTTGTCAGAAAGAATAAAAGAACCGATAGATATTAACATCAAGCAATTTCGCATAACTAGAAATAACATATTAATTTTCAACAGTTTACATCCTGCATCCAGATCTTGACATGAACACAGATGGCGGGTAAAATATTTTTAGATTGATAACAGTTATCATTTTCGAAAGGGCCACCATCCAGTAACGGTTTTATTATGTTCATCTGCATCTGCAAAGGTATCAGAGAATCCGATGTTCGTGAACTTGGACAAGCGGGTGTCACTTGTCCCTTAAAGCTTGCGGACGCCCTCGAACTCAATGACAAACGGCAGTGCTGTGGCCGTTGCATCAAAAAGATTTCAAAATTTGTCGCACTCGCTACAGAAGAAACCTCCTGCCGACAGACCCCAATGATAAGTTAGGGATTTCGTACCTACCACCTCACACCAGCTTCACAGTCTCTCCTGCTCAGGATCTGACCCTGCTCTCTCAACCCCAAACCATTGACCTTAAGCTTCCAGGCGAGCCAATCCTTCCATTATGAAAGTAACCCAGCCACCGCTTTCCGCATCCCACAATAGAGGAGAGGATTTTTAGGCTTGTCATTAGATTTGAGCGAAACCATACAGGCATTAAATTCTCAAAATCGCATATCGAGAGTACCAACGCCCTGCCATCGCAACCAGAGGCTTACCCCGACAAAAATCAGCATCACACTCATGACCGCATAATCCCTGGGCCTCAATTTCCCGGAAGAATAAAAATGCCGTGTCGCTGTGGGGTGAAACCCTTTGGACTCCAGCGACATCGCCAGAAGATTCGTTTGACGAAGGGCATGCCCAATCAAGGGGATCACCAGGGGAACATATTTACGAATGCGTTGTAGAATTCCGCCGGTCGATACATCTAATCCGCGTGAGCGCTGCGCTTGAACCACGCCCACGCCTGCTCCTAGGAACATTCCCACCCACCGGAACGCGAGTGAGAAGACAAACCCTGCCCGTGAAGGAAGTCCTAATTGCTGAGAGGCCTGCGCAAGCTCTTCCACCGTCGTTGTCGAGAGTAACCAAATACCACCCCAGAGCATAATCAACAATCGCAGGCCCATTCCTAAACCAACGATGACACCTTCCCAGGTCACTCCAAGCCCATGCAAGAGGGGAACAGGTGTCACACCTTCCACAAAGAAAGGCCAGAGAGCCACGCTATAGACAAACAGGAGAACCGTCAGCATCCACATTTTCCTGACATTGGCCCCGGCCTGAGACAGGATTAACCCACCCATCACGCATCCAAATACTCCAAGCAAGTAAACCGGATCCGAAAAACACAGGGCTAATCCAAACACCCCAAGCACCGTCAGAACTTTTGTGCGTCCATCTAACCCATGCATCCACGACTTCCTGGATAGATACAAGGAAACATTCATCGGTATTTACCAGACCCCACGAATCTTACGCACGCCAACCACGTTCTCCATTACCGGGTAAATAGCGGCAACAATTCTCATGGGAATCCTCGCCTCCAGGAGGCCTTCACTTCTTCCACCGTGAGCAAGGTCTGTCCCCATCGTTGGCTAAAGCGGGAAATAACCGGGATCTCTAATGATGCTGATTGGATCAACCCCGGATCAGCAAAAACTTCTCGAGGCGTTCCATCAGCAATAATCCTCCCGCTGTGCATTAACAGACAGCGCCGGGCATAGGCCGCAACAAGCCCCATCGAATGCGTGATCATCACAATCGTATGCCCCTGTTGGTTCAGTCGCCGAATCATCGCCATCATCCGGTCAGTTTCATTGGGATCAAGCCCTGTCGTGGGTTCATCAACAATTAACACCGCCGGTCTCGTAGCCAACACGGACGCCACCGCAATCCGCTGTCGCTCCCCTTTTCTCAAGGAAAACGGATCTAAGTCCCGACTTCCCTCAACGGGCAACCCCACAGCCGCCAACGATTCTTGAACCCGATCGGCAATCTCATCCTTCGAACAACCCATATTCTTCGCGCTGAAGGCAACTTCTTCCCAGACGGTATCCGCAAAAATTTGATGATCAGGATTCTGAAAGACTAATCCGACGCGCCTGGCCAATTCATTCATCGAGATGGTGCGGGTATCCATGCCGTCCACAACAATGGTGCCGTGTGTCGGCATTAAGAGGCCATTGAGTAATCGTGCCAGCGTACTTTTGCCTGATCCATTCTGACCCAGCAAAGCCAGAAAATCTCCTGGGTGGATGGTAAATGACACGTCATCCAAGACCGTCTGCTCTTCATACTGGAAAGAAACGTGGTCAACCTGAATCAGGGGCAA
>CABVRQ010000091.1 GCA_902500695.1 uncultured Nitrospira sp.
GCAGCTGGTTCTTTCCCAAACACGGCTCACACCTCTCCGATTAGGTGTCCTCCTACGCTCCATCGAACCTGGGAAGGATGGCCAGGCCATCATCACTTCTCTGCAACAGACATTCCCAAACATCCAGGTCTCCCCCGAGCAAGCCAACCGGCTTTTTACTCAGACTGATCCCGTGTGCTCAGCCTCGCTGATCGGGGCTATGTGGCCCGCATCCATCCACTTGAACTGTGGACGGTTGCCTTCCTCCGGCTACACCCCAATGCCAGTAAACCTGAACTCGCCAAAGCCGGTGAGCATGAGTTGGTGGAGGTGTATGCCTGGTTATTTAAGACCCATCGAAAAGCCGCACAGGATAGTCGGATTCGACTGATACTGGAACAAGAGGCATTCAGGGAAATCCACAAAGGCTGGAAACGGGTTGGATATCCCTTTGCATCGTTGGTCCTGTTGATAGCTACAGCAATTGCCAGTTCCGCCACTGTCCGGAGGCGTTGACCGAACTCATGGGTATTCTGGTCAATGAGGGAAGAAAAAACCCCACGGTGACGATTCGGCAACTGCACTATGCGGAAGGAACCCCGTTTGAAACACTCGTCGCACATCAAAAACCAGCCCAGGAACAAGTCTTGAATCCCCTGGTCGCTCAAATTCTCCGTCAGGAACTCGTCGAAGTGGTGGAGCATGGAACAGCTATCGGCGCGAAAAGCGCCTTGCCACCCGCAGAGAGCACAACCATTTCGATCGGTGGAAAAACCGGAACCGGGGATCATCGCCAAAAAGTATATGATCGAGGCTTTCGATTAATTCAATCCCGCCCGATCGCCAGAACAGCCACATTTGTGTTTCTCATCGACAATCGTTTTTTTGGAACCATTACCGCCCAGGTGTCAGGTCAGCAATCTGGCGATTTTAGCTTCACGAGCAACCTGCCCGTCGGCATCTTTCGCTTATTCACACCCCATCTCCACGCATATGTCATGCTTCACTCCTTAAAGGCCGAAATAGCCCAGCCACTCCAACCACGGAGTTGATCCTTCTGGCCGTCATTGTGTTTTCGGGCTGATCCTAATTTCTGTCTCTACACATTTTCTTTCCTTCTTCCTTGGAATTTTACGGGAAAGATCAGATTTTCGTTTAAATAGAGGTTGCATTGAGCTGGAGTCCAACGAGCCGCCTACCCGGTAGGTGGGATCTTCCTAAACCAATGTCACAACGATCAAAAAAACTCCATGCATCTAATTGAAGCCCTAATGTTTTATTTTTTCATTTACTTCTTTTAGAGAAATTCACGGACAAAGTTTCTTTACTCAGACATGATGTCCATGGGTACTCATGCATAGTTCAGTCATTTTCCTTGTTTTTCATTCAAAAGTCGGTGTTTTTACTGGTCATACTTCTCATACTCGTCTTTTATGGTCACAGACTTTTGGCATCTTCTTTGCTCATTGAATTATGTGCTTGAAGAAAAAGCCGCTCAGGCAACAGGAAGTGAACGAAAGAACTCACGCTCCTCGTATCTGAAATGTCTTACCCAAGCATTCCACGAATTAACCAACGCTGTGCTTTTCAGACAAATCGTGGGTTTTGTAAACGAGGGGAGGTAATTCGCTAATTCCCAACTATGGGCCAGGCTCATACAACCACAACCAAGGGGGAGGAAATGTTCTCTCTCAATCATGAAGGAGGAAAATTGACAAACATGGGAAACATGATTCAATCAGTTAAAACGGGGGCTCTCATATTGTTATTCGGCACCTTGCTTATGGCCTGTGCCGAAAAACCCATCCAAGGGACTGACTCGGCATTGCAAGCCCTGCAGGCTGCCAAACAAGCCGGTGCCGCAGAATATGCTCCCGAATCCTTGCGTGTGGCTGAGGACGAATATCAAAAAGCGCAGGAAGAAATTGCAATGCAAGACGAGGCCTTTATGCTGACACGCAACTATGAAGTGGCAAATGCCATCCTGGTGAAGGTCGTAGCGGATGCGGAAAAAGCCAAAACCCAATCCATCGCAAGCAAGCAATTGGCGAAAACCGAGGCAGAAGGGGCCGTGGTGCTAGCCAAAACCTCATTAGAGGAAGCCAAAAATCAGTTGGCCCAAGCGCCAACGGGCAAGGGAACCCAGGCCGACCTGCAAGCCTTACGAGGCGACCTACAAGCCGCAGAAACCACATTGGGTGAAATTGACGCCATTATGACCACGGAAGACTATATAGGGGTAAAGGCTAAAGCCGAATCCGTTCACGCCTTAGCCTCCCGCGTAACTGAACAGGTTGCGCAGGCTATTCAGAAGACCGGAAAACACAAGAAAGCGTAACACATGCGAGGGTGGGGCTCTGGCCGACAACCAGCCAAACAACCGGTAGTTTGGCTGGCGGCTGGAGCCCTCATCATGCTTTCTTTTCTGTTTGTGAACTGGTGGAAGGCAGATCGCCTTCCCCAAATCTTCCCACCTCAGCTTGAATCGCTCGACCAACAGGTGTGGAGCCACGGCGCGGAAGTTTATTCCCTTGAACGATATCACGCATTTCATCACGACATCACCGATCTCCGGATACAATGGCGTAGAGAACAAGCGCGTTGGTGGCCAACCGCCGACACCCATACACTTCAGGCAACCTACCAAAACCTGCTCCAAGAAGGCTCGACCCTTCTTGAAAACTCCAACCACCAAAAATTCACCCGGCACAAGCAACTAACAACTGCATTGGAGTCGGAACGTGGCCAGGTAACCCGTTTACGGGCATTAACCGGTCTATTTGATGTTCGACGAAATCTGCGCGCACTCTCGGTGACAGAGGGGTTACTGAACCAGGCCGCCTCTCGACTCGGGCAGGACCGCGACAATCACGCTCATATTCTTCTTGGACAGGCAAGAGAATCTCTTCTACCCGTCGAGTCTCAAGTCATGGCCCAAATGGAACGGTATGGAAACGTCTCACAACTTGCCAAGTGGAACCTTTGGGTCACCAACACACTGGATTGGTCTTCGAGGACAGGCGGCACGGTCATCGTTGTCCTCAAAGCCTCCCGCCAACTCGTGCTCTATCAGAATGGAAAAATACTCCGCCGTTTCCCCATTGATCTCGGCTTTTCAGGACTTCAGGACAAGTTGCAGGAAGGCGATGGCGCGACACCGGAGGGACAGTTTCACATCCTGCAGAAGAAAGGACCGGGTTCCACCAAATTCCATAAAGCCCTCCTACTCAATTATCCAACCAACGAGCATCGTCGACGCTTTCAGGAAGCCAAGCTCAAGGGACGACTGGCGGGGCACCGCAGCATCGGAGGTCTCATAGAAATTCACGGACAACAACCCTATGGCAACAGTACGACGAATGGCTGCATTGCCTTACACAATACAGATATGGATGCGGTCTTTCATCTGGCTAAAGAAGGGACTCCGGTGACCGTCGTCGGAGCCCTACAACCAGACAATTGGGTTGTGAAAGCTCTCGGCGACATCACAGACCATACACGCCAACGAATCGTTCTCCCTACAAATTCACTGACAGTCCGAAACCGATAAGATCATTCGGAGGAAATCCCTTGAGGTGGTGGATTCAGTGGGGAATCATCTGGTGACCGTTGCACCCGTCGCATCAACATCTGCGGTTCAACCAGCTCTATATCGTTTAGATCACACAGTTTTGCAAAACCATTGAGCGCCGTGGCAATATTTGCATCACGACTCTGGAGCCATGCGGCATGAGGTGCATAGGAAAGTGATTCACGAATTGAGAAACCACATGTCTCTAATTCTTGCCGCCGGCCCTCGACGGGAACCTCGGACCGGAAACGAATAAACACATTGCCGGTCGGCACTCCTTGCGGACCATGAGGCTCAAGACGGTAAACCGGTGTCAGTGTGAGGTTGGCAGGAAGTGTCGAGATGACAGAGACCTCACCCCGGCACACGTGGATAACCGGATCAACAAAAGAGTACAACACCGACGCAGTCAAAGCGGGAGGGACCGGCCCATGAACCGCAAAGCAGTCAGATTCACGAACATAGATACGGCGTACCGCTTGGGCTTCCACCGTCATCCTTAGAGGAAAGTGAGAAAACAGGTCGTTCAAAGCCATTAGCCATTCTACGAAGGAATGCGGAGCAAGTCCAAGCATCATTGCCAATTCAAACAGAAGGAGATCACCCATGCTGTCATTTCGTTATGGAGGGAAAAACGGGAGATCGTTCAGGCTGAAAACCGATGAAGGCCTCGTCGTCGTGCGAACTCAGAGTCGTCGACCGTTGAAAGCTGCTGCGCAGTCGCCTCGAGCCCGGCAGGCACTGGACAATCTTGAACCGGTGCACCGGTTTCAACATGCCGGCGTGGAAATCTTTCGATATCCCCAAACCGTTCGACGCGCGAGTGCGCGGGGAGCCATCCGCACCACCTTAAAATCCGTCAATGACGTGCAATTTGCCGGAAGGGTCCTGGTCGACCCTCAATCACAAGAACCGGTGCTGTACACCGAAAATCTTTTTACTAAATTTGATGATGACTTGGCCGAATCCACTTGTCGAAAAATCTTGAACGCGTCCGGACTCAAAATCAAACGGGTGCTGGAATATGCTCGCAATAGCTTCTTTGTCGAAGCGCCCGAGGGCACAGGGCAAGAAGTGTTTACCATGGCCGAAAATCTCTTGCGGCATAAACATGTGGAGCTCTGTCACCCTGAACTGGTCAGACAAATGGGATGGCGCACAGCATTCCCACAACAGTGGCATCTGAAAAAGACCACGATTGATGGAACCGTCTATGATGCCCATGCCAACGTGGAGGCCGCCTGGGCACTCAGTGAGGGAGAAAATATCACGGTCGCGATCATCGATGACGGGATGGACCTTGATCACGAAGAGTTTGCCAGTTCCGGAAAACTTATCGCTCCTCGCGACGTGACACGCGCCACTGACGATCCTCGACCCGGCAGCGGGGATAATCATGGAACCGCCTGTGCAGGCGTCGCCACCGGCAACGGTTTCCATGGTGCCTCCGGGGTCGCTCCCAAAGCCCGTTTGATGGCCATTCGCTATGTCTCCCCGTTAGGCTCACAGGCCGAGGCTGATGCATTTATCTGGGCCGCGCAACATGGCGCGGATGTCATTTCCTGTAGCTGGGGGCCGGAGGATGGCGCCTGGTGGGACCCCCGTGACCCCCTTCATCACACCGTGGTTCCCCTGCCGGATTCCACCCGTCTTGCCATTGATTGGGCCGTCGCCAATGGACGCAACGGAAAAGGCTGTGTGATCACCTGGGCCGCCGGAAACGGCAACGAGAGTGTCGATAACGATGGATACGCCAGCTATGAAAAAGTGATTGCCGTGGCCGCCTGCCACGCAAAAGGGAAAAAGAGTGCCTATAGCGATTTCGGCAAGGCCATTTGGTGTACTTTTCCCAGCAACGATACGGTTCTCCCCATCCCGGGAATCTGGACCACCGATCGCTCGGCGTCAGCAGGATACAATCCAGGACAAGTCAGTCGAGGCGATGGGGCAGGCAATTATGTCAATGATTTTGGCGGCACCTCAAGCGCCTGTCCCGGTGTGGCAGGAGTAGCCGCCCTCATTCTCGCTCGCAACCCCTCACTGCGATGGGATGAGGTCAAAGATCTGCTCAAGCGCTCGTGTGATCAAATCGATCCAAGTGCTGGAAAATATGACACCAACGGCCATAGCACCTTATATGGATATGGACGGATCAATGCCAAACGCGCCGTAGAATTGGCGGCTCCGGCCATTCCCACTCCCACCACCGTTCATACCTCCACCGCCATCATTCCCATTCGGGATCTTCAAACGTCACGACTCTCTGTTCAAGTGGCCGAGACCACCCTGCTCACTTCGGTCAAGATCGGAGTGGATATTGAACATTCCTATATCGGTGATTTAATCATTAAGGTAGTCCCGCCCAATTCGACAGGGGTATCACCCATTCTGCTCCATAATCGCATTGGAGGCGGAACAGACAATATCCACACCTCCTACGATGTCACCACGACACCGGACCTCCTGGCATTAGTTGGCAAAAATCCAAAGGGAAAATGGTCACTCACAGTTCAGGATAAAGAGAAGCTGGATACCGGGCGCATCTTACAGTTCTCAGTGACGCTGGTTTTCTAAGGAAAATACCTGGCATGGCCTTTGGAAGAGCGTATGAGTAAATCGGCCACTGTCTGACATGTCGGTGGCCGACTCCACCCGAAATAAAAATAGAAGTCCTCACCGGGGGACCTTTTAGAAAAAATTGATCTGATTTGACCGCTCCCAGTATATTTGCCAGACTGAGCACCAAGTTCAAGAAAACAATCTCATTCCTTTGTTTCCATTCCTTGCTTGCCCGCCTCTCGCACTGATGTTGAGCATTCCTCCTCACCCATAATATTTCGGTCCTACTCACTGTCATTGATCAACGTGGAATGATGTCCCTTCCTTTTTTTCTCACATGCAATTCTGCGACAACCATCACTCCGTTAAGGTTCAAGAAGGATTTTTTCCATGCGTTCCAAACACCGCCATGCTCCCAGACGGACTGGAGAGCCTTACGCGTTCATTCATCATTTTTTCAAAGGAGGTTTTCATGTCCCGATCCCCGACTTCATCAGGCTCTCCCATCGATTCCACCCCGGAAGACATTCCCCATTGGATTGAACATGCATTCGAAATGGGCATCTTTGCCAGCCGGTGGATCCAAGCACCTTTATATGGTGGGTTGATTATCGCTGAACTCCTCTATGCATGGAAATTTCTGGCCGAACTGTGGCACATGGTCCACGAAATCGGGGACCTCACCGAAACCGTGTTTATGTTAGGAATCCTCACCCTGGTGGATATCACCATGGTGGCCAATCTGCTCACCATGGTCGTCATCGGAGGGTATGCGACATTTGTCAGTAAAATAAGTCTGGAGAGTCATCCTGACCGACCGGATTGGCTCAGCCATATCGACCCGGGAACCATCAAGGTAAAATTAGCGGCTTCGTTAATTGGCATCTCCAGCATTCATTTACTCAAGGCCTTCGTCAACATTGCCAATGTGCCCATTGAGCACGTTAAATGGCAAATCATCATCCACCTGACCTTTTTGGGCTCAGCCATTTTGTTAGCCTGGACCGATAAAATCATGACCAAGGAGAAACCGCATTAGCCCCGGTTAGGCAGGAGCTGAAATGACAGACATTCTCTACCTTCTCTGGTGATCGCCAGAGAAGGCAGCGACCATATGCCCGATACACGCCAGATCCAACATCAATCCAGTGCCCTCATACCGGGCTGGAAACTCAGGAATGCTCAGGCCAGGTTAGATTCACATAAGAAAGGCACTCACGGTTCTTAGACAGGAACGATTACCGTTTCTTTTTGCTATGAATTCTTCTACAATTTCTGCTTTATCCGGTCTCCCGGGAAAGTCAAATCCTGTGTCTAACATCGATGCTTCCCATTCCTTGAACAGAGTGCTTCTCCCTTAGATTATCTCATGGAATCTTCCACCCCTCATGAATCGTACAACCTGGATATTCAAACCCCTGCCGGAGATCTAACCGCGTCGGTTTCGGTACCGACCGGATTCATTCCCATTACCGACATTCTCCCTCTCATGCGATCCCTTGGAGAACAAGCTCACCAGCTTGCGATCGACAACACCACTCAAACCGGTGCCACCATTTCCTGCCAAAAAGGCTGTGCCGCCTGCTGTCGCATGATGATTCCCGTAGCCCCACCGGAGGCCTTTGCGCTCCTGTCGGTTGTTGAGGCACTCCCTTCTCTACAAAAGGAGCGGTTGCTTGAGCGATTTCAGGCGGCTCAAAAGACCTTACGTGAAGCGGGCCTGGAGGATGGGTTGCAACAATTGGCCTTTTCCGAAGACCAAGGCACCGACGAAGAACTTGAACCGCTTAATCGCGCGTACTATGCCCTTCGAATGCCCTGCCCATTTCTGGAAGATGAAATGTGCTCCATCTATGAACAGCGGCCCTCTGCCTGTCGGGAATTGCTGGTCACCTCCCCTGCGGAACTTTGCCAGGACTTCATACAGAATCCCGTCAATCTGATACCCGCCCCGTTTCGAATCAGCACGGTTCTGAGCACATTGTGGGCGGATTGTCACCAGGGCCCGATTCGCCTCATTCCCCTCCCCTTCGCACTGGACTGGGCCAAATCCCCTAAGAGCCAAACCACCAGAACCTGGGCCGGGCCGGAACTGCTGAGCCGGGCCTTGGATGCCGCGGCGCAATACTTACAACGCCAATGACCTTAAGAGGCATTGAACACCTAGGTTTTCATCGACGAATGACACGGCCTTCGTGCGTGCCTACCAGGTAGGCATCCAACGCCGGTAACAGAATGGTAAGGGCTGGTTCCAGCCTCGGATGACCAGCCAGAAGTTATTCCCGACATTCCCTCGAAACGCAGCAAAAAATTTCAAAAAAAGACTCCGAATGTAACCAGAATTTCCAGGAAATTGGGACAAGATTTCTTTCACTGGACAGGATGTCTCTTCGCATAATGTTCCTTCCCGACATTTCATCGACTTATTGGCAATTAATCCAGAAATTACGCCTGCACAACAGATCAAAACCTGGCATTACCTTTGCTTTTATATCTCCCAGTAGTAAGCCATGACGGCTTACCTAACCTTTAAAGGAGGTGCTACTGTGAACCAATCAAATCCAAAAGATCCCAAAAAAGGTATGCCAATCGGGAAACCTACTGCCGCCCCTAGTCCTGCAAAACCACAGCAAAACCCGGCCAAAAAGCCATTCGGCAAATAGGTGCCCTGACGATCCCCACTACCTGCAAATTCCGACCTTTTACCATTGAGGAAAAGGCCCTACCTGTTCAGGTTTTGATGCGGGCGAACGACAAGAGGGGCCGGAAAGATCCGGCCCCTCTTCCCCTTAAAGAAGAACGACCTTCCCGACTTAAAAGGATGTCCCAATCATCGTGACAGAAAGCATCCAACTCAACATTGCCGGATGGAAATCCACCAGTGAACCCATGCCTCGAAACGTTGACCTTCTCCACTACAAACAGATACTTGTTCTGATCTGGATACTCTTGACCGGTTGCGCAGAACCACCTATCTCCCAATGGAACGCAGCCACCCAAGCACTTGAAGACGCGAAAATGTCAGAAGCCGAACATTACGCGATTGAGAGATTCACCGAAGCAGAAACGGCGTATCAACAGGTCAAGCAAAATCTGGATCAACAGGGAGATCGGATACCGCTCTTTCGAAATTATGATCCTGCTATCACGATGTTGTCAGGAGTCTTCGACAACGCGATGCAAGCCAAAATGGAAGCCATCGCCAATAAAAAAGAGAGTAAAGCCAATGCCGAGGTAGCTCTCGCTTTTGCCAAACAGCATCTTCAAGACGTTCGTGCACTCCTGGCAGAAGTTTCCACTCCCGCATCTGATCACGGGGAGCTGGATCAACTTCTCCAAGCCTTTCAGGATACCGAAACGCTCCTCGCCGAAATCGACTCCATTATGGCACAAGAACATTTCATCGACGTGATGACCACCTCCCATTCGGTAGAATCTTTTGCCACTCGAATTCAAGCCCAGATTATCTCTGTCAAACTGCTTGCCGCAAAGCGACCTGCTTCATGATGGGGAAGAAAATAATCACTCCGCCCACCAGGTTTCAGTCGGCCTGGCGGCGGCGCTGGATGATCACCCTCATGCTGGTCCTGCTTCCAGCATTGGCGTTTGCCTGGTGGGAACACACAGGGTATCCCGAGACCTTTCCCTCTCTGGTCGAAGATCTCGACCGGCAGGCGCGGGCCAACGACGCAGAGACCTTATTTCCTGATCGTTACCAACAATTTCATCACCATGTGCTGGAACTCCGTTCCCAGTGGCGGAGGGAAGCCAATCACTGGTGGACAAATGGTGATGGAGAGACCTTCAACCAGCAGTATCAACAACTGGTAGAAGAAGGCTCTCTGCTGATTGAAGCCTCCCGCCAAAAGGTGACAGCGCTTCGCTCGGAGGTCAAGGAACTCCTTCAACCCGAACAGGCACATCTTGCACGATTGCGTGAACTGTCCCACCTGTTCGATCTGGAAGACGACATGCCTGCGCTTTCCCGGGCAGAGGGACTGTTACAAGAAAGTCTCTTGCGATTAGAGCAGGGACAATACCGGCAGGCACGGGCAGCCGGAGAACAGGCCCTTGAGCATCTTCGCCGCGTGGAAACCCACGCACTTGCTCAGATGAATCGGTACAGAAACGATGTCCAAATTACGCTCTGGGAACAATGGGTCACGGACACCATTCAACGATCAACCGGGACAGCCGGCACAGCGATCATTGCGCTCAAGGCTCCTCGTCGCCTACTCGTCTACCAACGTGGCCGCATCATTGCCGACTATCCGGCACGCGTGGGATTTTCAGGATTGGCTGACAAGCTCTACGAGGGAGACGGCGCCACGCCGGAAGGCCAATTTCATGTGATACACAAAAAAGACGGATCGGGGACCAAATACTATAAGGCCTTATTATTAGATTACCCCACGGTGGCCCACCAAAAGCGCTTCCAGGATGCACAAGCCCATGGCCTGGTTCCAGAGGATCGGTCCATCGGCGGTCTGATTGAAATTCATGGGGAAGGACCGAATAACGACAAGGCCACCAGCGGCTGTATTGCGTTGGAGAATTCAACCATGGATGACGTATTTGATCGGGCAAAAGTCGGAACGCCTGTCACCATCGTAGGGGCACTCAACCAGGACAATGACGTCGTGAACTCCTTACACCAGATGGAAGCGCATATTCAGGAGCGGGATGAACGGTGGCACACCCTCCCCACCCTTGCAGCCTCATTCACCAGCACAGAATAGAATGACCGCCTTCATGACCCCCCACTCACGCCTGACACTTCTGCTGAGCCTGCTCGTCGTGCTGACCACGACACTTGGGGCCTCACGCTCCCCCGCTCAAAAGCGCACCACAACCGTGGTCCCGGTGACGGCGCAACCCCAGGAAGGAAACATCCCGTTTTATCCTTCCGCTCCCGGCCTCCTTGCCACGGCACCAAAGGGCCTTTACCTGGTGGTCGATACTGCTCAAAATCGGATGTCCCTTCGAAAGGGCAATCGAATCCTCTACAGTGCCGTGGCTTCAACCGGCAGCGGGGCGCGGTTGCAGGATCCTCGCAATCCCGGCAACGGATGGGTGTTCGATACTCCGCGTGGGGTCTTTACCATTTCCAGTAAAATCAAAAACCCGGCCTGGAACAAACCCGATTGGGCCTTCATTGAAGAAGGGCAACCCATTCCAACCAAACCCAAAGACCGGATTGAAACCGGCGTGCTGGGGGACTATGCCCTCGGCTTCGGCAATGGCTATTTCATTCATGGCACACTGTATACGCGAATGCTGGGCACCAACGTCACCCATGGCTGCATCAGACTTGGAGATGAACCGCTGGAATATGTTTTTCACCACGTGCCCCTTGGCACCACCCTGATCATCTATTGAAACGCCTCACATCTTCCTTCACCCCCTGGCCTCTCCAACCCCCCGGCTCCTACCTGGTGTGGATGCTTCTTCTCACGCTTGTCCTGGGAGAAGCCTGCTCTTCCCAGAGCGGGGCTCAACAGAAAACCGTTTCTCATCCCGTTGAACAAGAGTTGCAAATGGCAAAAACCAAATCTCTCTATGTTATCGTCGATACCGACAAGAACATCGTATTGCTCAAAGCCCGGGGCATCCCCCTGCGGACATTTCCACTGACACGCGCCGAGTGGATCGGAGACCCTCTCACCCACTCCACCGTGCTTCACCTCCAGACGAAAGACCCATCGGTATCCCCCCTGCCCATTTCCCCTCCATCAAATTCTTCTCCGAACTCTCCGCCGGAAGATCCCATCACTCCGTTAACCGTCAACAATATGCCCAACCGCTATGAGCTCATCTTTCAAGAATCCCTGACTATTTTAGTTCAACCATCCCACCTTCCCTCCTTTTGGGCAAACATGGGGCACCAAATTGCAGGCTGGGGGCGGCGGGTCACAGCCAGAATAGGCACCTGGGGCGGGTCCCACCAATACCTGGTCCTCTCACTTGATCCTGTTGAAGCCCAAGCCTTGTATTGGGCGGCCATCCCGCCCATGACGTGTCTGGTGATTCCTGGAAACCCCACAGCCCCATAAAACCCGGTCTCTCATTCAGCCATCAATGGTTCGCCTCCAACCAGGACATGGAGATTCCCCGACTCTATCGCCAAAACAGGAAAACTCAGAATCTACCAACTGCCCGGGCATTGAACAGGAAGAGAGACAGGACAATCCGAAAGATTGAAAATGGAATACAAGACAACAAGAGAGATGGAACCATAAAAAAGCAGCAACCGGAGAACAGGACCTCCAGGCAGACAGGAAGCACTTCAATTAAAACGACTGGAGGTGTACAGCACCGGGTGGAAAAATTCCCTTCGCTAGGAGCGGCACAAAAGTCGGAGAGAGGGAAGGTACGTTACGGAGATGCTGGAAATTTAAGGAAGTTCCAGACGAATGCACAGGCTTCCACTCGTGAGGGGAACGGCTACTCTTTCAACATGACAAACAATTGACCATCCTGGACTTTCATATCCTTCACACCCTTCGAAAATTGATCCCAAAACCCGCCTGAGCCTCCAAATTCTTCCACCAGGTTGGTATTTTTAATATCTCCCCACCAGGCACCGGGAAGGGGAATTCCGCCTAGACTGATCCCGCGCATCGCCACCACCGGCTTTCCATTGGCATAACTCAGGGCCAGTCCAAAATTAACCTTCAACATCTTTCCACCCACGAGGGGCATCTCGTGTTTAATCGGGACCACAAGTTGGACACTCAGAAGATCATCCGCCAGATCAACAGCCACATGTCTGGCCATATACGAATCGGCGGCAATCAACGCATTCACCTCTCGCTCGGTTAACTGAATCTGGCGATTCGCATCCGTTTCAGAATACGGCACCGGCTCAAGGGGCAAGCCTGTTGTGGACGCGGAAGGGTCGGACACGGTTGAAGAAACGGCATCGGGCGGCGGAAGCAAGTGAGCCATCTTGACATTCAGGACCTGCTGCTCCGACTCACTCAATCGGGTCGGCTGAAACATCGTGGCATTCACGTACTGGTTGATCCACAGAACCACACCCAATGCCGTGGCCAAGGCCGCAAGCCCCACAAAAAGAATAACCTGTTTCCCACTAAACCTTCGGCGTGAAACCGCGACTTGAGAAACCTCAGCATTCATCGTCTCTCCCTTTCCAAGGTGACCATCCTGTAGGATACACGCCTGCCGATTTCAGGATTATCAACGCTAGCCTCTCCTGGCTCGTTTGAAGTAAGCTTTCACACTCTCCCCATGTATATTCTACCGCAAAATTTTATTAGCGATACTGCTTGATTGAGCTTCCAGGGAACACAGCCAATGCGAATCGGACCGTTTGGAAGACAGAGAGGAGGGGGCAGCCAACCCCGTGCACGCATGAGTTGGAAAATGCGGCTCATCCCGCTCGTCTTATTCGCGATATACGGACTGTATTTTTACGTCTCGAACCAGGAAACCGTGCCATTGACCGGGCGTTCCCAGTTGGTGGACATAACCCACGAGCAGGAAATGGCCTTGGGGCTCCAGTCCTACCAAGAAATCCTCAG
>CABVRQ010000092.1 GCA_902500695.1 uncultured Nitrospira sp.
GAGCCAAAAATTGTAACCCCCAGAAAGAGGCGGCCTCCCCGGCAACATCTCTGGTCCCAGGAAGATGGGAGTATCATTCCACAGCATGACATTCAGTGGATTTAATAGAATTCTCCTCCTTCTTTGCGGGCTATTTATTTTGGTTTGGTTGATTCCCGTGTTAGCCCATTCTGAAGAAAGTCGGGCGGTTGAACGATTGGAAAAGATCATTGAAAAACCGAAGGCTGTCCGAAAAAGTTTGAAGGATCAGGGGCTTCTCCTGGAAGCCACGAATACCATGGATGTCCTCTCCAATGTCTCCGGAGGCATTCGTCGAAAAACCACTCTCACCGGGGATCTGGATCTCCTGCTCACCATCGATATAAAAAAATTAGTTCCTAACTGGAGGGGCACGGTTTTTCTGTATGGCTTGGGCTTGTATGGGAACGATCCAAGCAAAAATGTCGGTGACATACAAGGCGTGAGCAACATTGCGGCACCTAATACATGGAAACTGTTCGAAGCCTGGTACCAGCACAATCTTTTTCAACGATTTTCTCTGCTTGCCGGCCTGTATGATATCACCTCTGAGTTTGATGTCATCGTATCCGCGTCGACACTTTTTCTAAATAGCTCTTTCGGGACCGGAGCGGAACTTGGAGCTGGTGGCGAAAACAACCTGTCCACCTTTCCTGCGACCTCTCTGGGAGTCAGGGCGCAAGCCATCCTGACCGATTCGCTCATGGTTCGCGCCGTGGTCGCCGATGGCATTCCGGGGAATCCCAATGATGCTCGCGGTACTCATGTTCGTTTGAGAAAAGATGATGGCTTGTTCGGTTCCATGGAATTGGCGTATTACAAATACAATATGGCTGATTTGACACAAACAAAGGAAAAAACGCTCGAAGAGCTCCCTCGTCGCCTGACCTTCCGCCGGATTGGAAGATCCGCCCCCCTCGTGTATAAATCAAAAGTTGCCCTCGGATTCTGGGGGTACACCACTTCTCTGGATCAACTCAACAAGGTCAATAGTTCGGGAGAACCTGTGAAGCAGCATGGCACCTTCGGCGTATATGGGCTAGCCGAATATGATGTGTATTATGAAAAGGACGACAAAGATCAGGGACTGACTCTCTTTGCTCGAGCCGGAATGGCTGACCCCAACGTGAACCGCATTTCCCAGTATTATGGCGGCGGGTTCATCTATAAGGGATTAATTCCCGGGCGAAAAATTGACCGAACCGCGTTCGGGGTGGCAGCCGCGGTGAATAGCCATGAGTATAAACAGTCTCAAAAGCGCGCAGGGCAACCGGTTGATAATGCAGAGATCACGCTGGAAGGTACTTATTCCATTTTTGTCAACTCTAACCTCGTCATTCAACCCGATCTGCAATACGTCATTAATCCCGGCACGGTTCCGGGCAGACAAAACGCTCTGATATTGGGAGCACGGCTTGAGGTCAATCTCAATAATTAAAGCGTCCCTTTCAAGCCTTTGGAAAGGGAGAAAAAAGGAGTGGGGTTCAAAACCACATGACATAATTGGATGGATGGGGGCCGGGGGCATGGCAAAGGGTAGACCCTTCATCTGCAGCAGTTCACTCAAATTTTAAAATCAAATTCCAACAGGGTTGACCATCGACGGTTGGCCACACAGCATGGCATTCGCTCTGTCCAGGCCATAGGCCGAAAGTTTATTGCATTCCCTGTAAGCTTTCCCAGATACGCATAAGAAGCCAGAGTATTCCTACCACCGTTCCTGCGATCACCAAAATGAGGCCTAACAAGAGGCCTACCACGAAAACCCAATCACCTGCAGTTGAGCTTGGGCGATCCCCAACCGCATATCGCTCCAACAACTCAACATTTCTCACATTACTTTTAAACCAGACAGAGAAGAGATCGCCGAGAATGGGAATGGCGCCGATCACGCCGTTAATCGCGATATTCAAACTCATGCGGATGAGGACAATTTTGGGAAGGTGGGATTGGGCCGCCACGACAAGGATAACTGATCCAGCCAGACCTGCGAGGGCATCACCCACACCTGGAATCAGCCCAAGGATCGGATCTAACCCGATCCGAATTGAGGTTCCGGGAATTGTAAAGCGACGGTCTAATATTTCCGCCAGGTATTGGGCAAGTTCAAATTTTCGGGAATGTCGCACGATAGGGGTTCTGCTCCTTTTATTCCTGCAAGATATTAATTTTAAAAATCCTATCAGTAAAATTCCGATTGTTTTTCATTTCAACAGATTTGACGTCGAAATGTCATAGACGGATGAACTGCCAAAATGAAAGAAATATCTAGTCAATGATTCGCAAACAAGAATAGATTCATGTCCCTTTCTACCAGGATTGCACCCGACAGATGATGGAAAATCATTTAGCAGAGCCGTTCATCCAGAAAATACGCGGTGTTGCCGCCTCTCGAAAAGTGAGTCACTTTTTGCATTTTTCCACGATCGTTTCCATCATTTTGCTCTGAACAGTCTGCTTCCTTGGATACGATGCTCTTACATAGTTCAACAAAGGAAGGGGGCAGGTCTTTGACAAAACCAGCCCCCTTCGATCTTCCACAGCCTGGTGGATCATTCGTATTTCTACTATTCCGGTTGAGTTTCCTCTCCCCGGCCCCAGTCAGTTAAGAAAAATCCTCTACCAGTACTTGGCCAGTCCGGTAACTTTGTTTGTCAAGTGGCATTGGCCGAGTTCATTCCTATTGAATCTCCCAACTCGGAGAGGTGGTCCCTGGAGAACCTGTTGAGCCAACCGTGACTCCATTCATCAGCCATATCTCGACCTCACCTGAATTGGTATCGAACCAGGTAATATCGACTTTCCCGCTACCATCCCGATCACTAACCTGGGCAATCTCCCAATCCAAGGCCTTACCCGCCAAGGAACCCATGGTCCCAATTGTGAGTCCATTCATCAACCAGAAGGCCAGGTCACCGGTAGCGGTGTTGCGCCAGATCACATCGGCTGTTCCGTTACCATCGATATCCCCCACCCCGGCCACCTCAAAGGTCAGGGTCGCAGTACCAGGCACGCCGATCGACAGGACGGTGAGCCCGTTCATTAACCACACGGCCACCGCCCCGCTGTTGCTATTTCGCCAGATGATATCGGCTTTTCGATCGGCATTGACATCACCTAATCCGACAATCTTCCACTCACCTGGGACACCGCCGAGGGATTTGGATGAAGCAATGGTCGCTCCATTCATCAGCCACACGACGACCACCTTGCTATTGGTGTTTTGCCAAATGAGGTCTTCCGTGCCATTCCCATCCACATCTCCAACTTGCTCAAGCACCCAACCAGTGGAGACTGTGCCCGGAAAGCCGACCGATGTGATGGTATGCCCATCCATTAACCACACGGCCACCGTGCCACTGGTACTATTGCGCCAAATGACATCAGCCTTACCATCGGCATTCACATCCCCGATACCGACAATCTTCCAAGCCGCAGAAACTCCTCCAGGAAAACTTGGGGAAGCTATTGTCGTCCCATTCATCAACCATATGGCCGTCGTCCCATTACTCGTATTGCGCCACACAATGTCGGCCTTGCCATCTCCATCCAAATCAAATTTCGCCGTGCGGTTATGGATAAAAATATCCCGGACTCCATTCGTGTCCCCCGGGACAAGATTGTTTGAATCGGAGAACAATCCGACAATCCGACCATCCTGACTGATGGCAGGATTACAACTAAAGTCATTGCCTTGCACCCCACCGGTCGTCACACTCATCCTGGTGGTGGTGTTGGTCTGACGATCATGCACAAACACATCACCTTCTCCATTCGTATCGTCAGGGACGAGATTCGTGGCAAATGAAAGAAATGCGACAAATCGTCCATCCCCGCTGATAGTCCCCTCTGAACTCTCTCCACCACCTTGGAGACCACCACTTGCCACACTCACACGCGTGGTCGTGGTCGTCTGACGGTCATGGACAAACACATCACCCACTCCATTGGTATCGCCCGCGACAAGATTCGTCGCATCCGACTGAAATGTCACATAGCGACCATCCGCATTCAATTCGGCATCCACACTCGCACCATTGACCTGCCCCCCGCCTGTGGCGACACTCACACGCGTGGTCACACCTGTTTGCCGATCGTGAAGGAACATATCCCGAACACCATTGGTATCACCCGGGACCAGATTAGTCGCATCGGATTCAAACGCAACCAAGCGACCATTCGCACTGAGAAACCCCGCTCGACTGGTATTATTCCCCTGGATGGCCCCTGTGGTCACACTCACGCGCGTGGTCGCCCCTGTTTGCCGATCGTGAACGAACACATCTAAGACTCCATTGGTGTCGCCCGGCGCAAGGTTGGTCGCAAAGGAGTGAAACGCCACAAATCTGCCGTCGGCACTCAGGGCTGGAGCAAAACTATTGTTATTAGACTGCCCCCCGCCTGTCGCCACACTGACCCGGCCCGTCCTACCCGTCTGCCGATCATGGACGAACACATCAATGGCCCCATTGGTATCTCCCGGGACGAGATTCGTGGCGGCCGACCGAAATGCCACATAACGCCCATTGGCACTCATGGCGGGGTCAAGGCTCTCGCCATTAGCCTGGCCTCCGCCCGTCCTCACACTTATGCGCGTGGTTTGTTGGGTGTGTCGATCGTACACGAAGATATCCCGTACCCCATTGGTATCACCGGGCACCAGATTGGTCGCCGAAGAATAGTAAGAAACAAGTCTGCCATTTTCATTCAGGTCCGGAAGAAAACTCGTATTATTGGCCTGTAGATTTCCAGTGCTGACACTGACCCGCGCCGTCTCCGCCCCATAGCTCAGGGGTACAAGGAATGCGAGCATAAGTAGAATCGTGCCCGCAGTGATCATTTGGTTGTACATTTTCATGTTCGTTCCTCCAGAGCTATTTATGATTTTTAGGGATAAAGCCAATTATCAAATCATTTCTGCTGCGAATGCCCAAGTGGAGCATACGTCATGTGGAGCATATTTTTTCCTGTGATCCGGACCCGGTTCCGATTTATAAGAAAGTCTACAGCCTACTCAAATTCCTGCGCCACTTCATCGTTTTTGGTCAACGCTTCGTTCTATCAGAGCTACAACCATTAAGATTTTCAAAAAAGCCTAACTCAACTGACCAATAACTTCCACACATTCTTCAAGTCCCCCATGAGGCTAATCAGGCTTCGCGCCCAGCAACAATCTTGAAATCTAGTAAAAAGTAGAAATGATGTACATGCAGCAGCCAAAGGCTATTGAAGACTTTCCCCAATGAAATCATGCATTGCGAGCAATGTAGGTGCCGAAATGGGGGTACGTGGAATTCATAAATATCCACCAAGCATGGCTTTAGCCATATATATGGACCAGTTATTCAGGAGAGGGACGGGCAGGGATAAGGAGCGGGAAGACAGCTGACCGGACCCTCAAATACTTTTCGAGAAGAATCAGATGCCGGGCCTTTTGACTTTTCTGGCACTCGCGACGTACAAGAGTCCATCACCATTTGCATGCACTTAGAAAAGGAGTCGCATATGCAGTGTCCGTGTCAGAGTGGAAAAACCTTTAAGCAATGCTGTGAGCGCGTTATCACCGGAGTGAAACAGGCAGAGACTGCCGAGCAACTCATGCGGGCCAGATATTCGGCCTATACACAAGTCCAGATGGATTTTATCGAAAAGACCCATGACCCCAAAACCAAACACGACATCGATCTTGAAGCCAATCGCAAGTGGGCGGAAACCACCAAGTGGACAGGGTTGGAAATTCTCGCGACGAAACAGGGTGGAATGGACGATGAAGCGGGTCTCGTCGAATTTAAGGCCACATTTGAAACAGATGAAGGCCCTCAAATCCATCATGAACTAGCCGAGTTTCGGAAACATGAGGGGACCTGGTATTTCTCCGACGGCAAAAGCCCTGGTGCTCAAACCGTCGTTCGTAGCGAGCCCAAGATTGGACGTAATGATCCTTGCCCCTGCGGCAGCGGGAAAAAGTATAAAAAATGCTGTGGGAATGCCTGAGTCGGGAGAGGATCCGATATCGCGCTTCACCGTCTATTTTATGAAGGAACCCATCCTCACAGCGGCTGGCTGACCGACTCCCGACCAGGTGGGTGACGGGCCTCTCCTTAGTTCGAAAAGACTATGAAGTCTTCGCCGCACCCTGCCATAGCATATCGTAGCCAAGTTCTTTCGTCTCAGAACACATCGTAGCCAAAGCGGCGAATGTCTTATTGAACAGTTCATCGGCATGGGATTTTTCGTGATCCTCAAATGAACTCCAATAGGTCACAATCGCGTAATGGTCATCTGCGGTTTTTGATTCACTAATGGACCCTTCCTCAGAAACGAACCCGGAAAATTTGAACACCTGCCCGGCGATGAAACCCCCTTTGTCACCGCCATACGTTTCCTTGACGACCATGCACATTTCTCCAACAGCCAGCTCCACCTGATCGAAGGTAATGCCGGGCTTCAATTTGACGGTGTTGAACAACATTTTCGCCCCAAAGGGAAGAGTAATAGGACCAAACATGGCACCCTCCTGGTGAGAGCACCCGTCTCAAAGCGGGTGCCTGTAATAGGAATGATCAGACTAACCTTATCCGCAGAACTCGTTATTGTGATAGCACCAACCCCACAGCGCTCACAGACCTTATACCACACGATTCATCACCAGACATCTCGAAGGCCTCATCCAACGATTGTCAACACATCAGGCATGCTCGACGCGGGGTCCTTCCAAATTGCATTGACAAAGACCAGGAAAACTTTGAGAATCCTGGCATACAACTCACGCGGCTATTCATCGCTGGCACAGATCACCCACGCCATCACTTGAAAGGACGCACATCATGGGGAATGCGTACCGGGGTCGGAATAAACTGCGACGGCTTCAAAAACCCGCAGTCGACAAACCCATTGACGAACTCCTCAAAGGACTGCGACCCAAGCCTTCAGCCTCGAGCAACAGCTCCTATCGGGAACAGTCACTCAAAATTCACGGGCTCATTTGCGCCAAATGCGCCAGAGAGTTTGACCTCAAGACCAGACACCTGCTCACGGTGCACCACAAAGACGGCAATCACCATAACAATCCCCAGGACGGATCGAATTGGGAAAACCTCTGCGTATACTGCCACGATGATGAACACAGCCGGGGAATCCTTGGTGATTATTTACGGAAGGCGAAAGAGGACAAGTCTTAGGCAATCAGTCTACAATCCCTTAGCGTACGAAGAACGCATGCTATTGGCTTGAACGAATTGACGGAGAGGTTGATAATTCTATGCTGAGGAAAGAATCACTAAAAGGGATACATGGCATCTATGTGGTCGTCGAGGACTTGGGACCGGAACTGAGAGGCGTATTAAACCGAAGTGAGGTGCGAAAACGAGTGGAGGCACAACTTCAAACTGCGGGCATTCGTCTCGTCAAGGAGCTTGAGGCAGCCAAATTGCCCGGAGAGCCCTATTTATATGTGAATATGGCGGCTCTTCCCTTGGGTCCTAAGCGCTATGCCTGTCGAATCGACCTGGAAGTCCACCAACTGGTGGCTCTTGTTCATAACTCCTCCACGGGACATGCTATCACCTGGGAACAAGGCGTCGTGACCGCGGGTGGGGTCAAAACCATTTTCAACAATTTTGACGAATTGGTTTTGGATTTCATTTGTGATTATCTGGCGATGAATCCCGACAACTAATCTATCAACTCAATCACCGCCAAACCGTTCTTTCGAATCCCGTGCTTTTCTGCCAAAGCTCTTTCCCCCTTTCACCGGCCTTCAGTCTCACACATAGACAAGGTCTCCTCCACCCGACCTGTTCCTGAGTCCAAGCATATTTGCCCTTCTACAAAAATTTTCATGATCGCAGGATCTCCTCGATTTCATTGGTCTAGGTTCATGAAATTTGACCTCGACTGGTCAATCATGGGAAAAAGACTATTGTCCAAATTTTTAGCCTATAAGGAGAATGCTCATGCCAAAAGCGCGTGCCCGTCACATTTTGGTTTCAACAGAAGAAGCATGCAATAACTTAAAAACGCAAATTGAGGGTGGAGGAGATTTTGCCGCCGCCGCTAAGGAACATTCCACCTGTCCATCAGGCAAGCAAGGTGGGGACTTAGGCGAGTTCGGTCCCGGTCAAATGGTCAAAGAATTTGATACGGTTGTATTTAGCGGCGAACTCGGCAAGGTCCACGGCCCTGTCAAAACCCAGTTTGGCTATCATCTTCTTGAGATCACCAGCCGCACCCCGTAAATCGTTCACTATTCATAGGGCAAGGGCATAGTCTCGTGGCTATGCCCTTTTCTTATGGCTCCATCACCTTCAATCACTGTCATAAGCTTTGGGCTCAATCATTACTGTCCACACGGTCATCCAACAGATGCCAAGGCCAAACGTATTCCCGGCTTTCTTCAGATATGGAAAGGTTTGGCATGAAGATTCCCCTTGATGTAGACTCCAGTACCTCATTGAACCACCTGAAACACGGTCACATTTACTGATTATGCCAAGCGAACACCAGCCGTCAAAATCCACGGAATTCAAAAAGCTCCTCTTGTCTCCCCAGCTTGAATTTATCTGTGAAGCCCACAATGGGCTTAGCGCCAAGATCGTGGAAGAAGCAGGGTTCCATGGCATCTGGGCTAGCGGACTCTCCATCTCAGCTCAATTCGGCGTGCGAGATAACAACGAGGCCAGTTGGACTCAAGTCCTGGACAATCTGGAATTTATGTCTGATGCAGCCCGCATTCCCATTCTGCTCGATGGAGATACAGGCTACGGCAATTTCAATAATATGCAGCGTCTCATTCGTAAATTGGAACAACGGCATATCGCGGCCGTGTGCATTGAAGACAAGTTGTTTCCGAAAACCAATAGCTTTCTCAAGGGTGACACACAGCCCATGGCCGACATGGAAGAATTTTGCGGAAAAATTAAAGCCGGGAAAGATGCCCAATCAGATCCGGATTTCTGCATCATCGCCCGGGTTGAAGCGTTTATCTGCGGATGGGGACTGGCTGAAGCCTTGCGGCGGGCGGAGGCGTATCACCGTGCAGGGGCAGATGGCATCCTGATTCACAGTGCGCTGGCGGTGCCTGATGAGATTCTGGCGTTCAAGCGAGAATGGGGCGATCGATCTCCCGTGGTCATTGTTCCGACAAAATACTACTCCACTCCCACCGACGTGTTTCGGCAGCACGGATTTTCCATGGTTATTTGGGCCAATCACATGCTCCGGGCCGCAATAGCCACGATGCAAACGACCGCCAGGGTCCTCAAGGAACAGGAAAATCTTTTGTCGATTGAGGATAACATTGTGCCGGTTTCAGAAGTCTTTCGTTTACAAGGTGCGGCTGAACTTATGGAAGCGGAGCAACGCTATCTCCCGAAAAGCGCCGACCTCGCAATGGCGATAGTGCTCGCCGCTTCCCGTGGAGATGAATTGGGGGAACTGACGGAAGATAAACCCAAAACCATGGTGAACATACGTGGAGTCCCGCTCCTTGCGAATATCGTTGACGCATACAACAGCGTGGGCATCAAGGAAGTTCTTGTGGTCCGCGGGTATAAAAAAGAAGCCGTCAATCTTCCTAATCTCACCTATGTTGACAACGATGCGTTTGCGGAAACGGGAGAATTGGATTCCTTGTTGAAGGCGCTTCAATCAAAAGAAGGCCGCTTCCAGGACACCATCGTGTCCTATGGCGATGTCCTGTTTAACAGCTACATTCCTCAGGCGCTGCTTCAGGCCAAGGATGACTATGTGATATTTGTGGACAGCGACTGGCAGGAGAAAACGAGTTATACCAGGCTTGGTGGATTTGCCGAATGCACCGCGCCGAATTCGCGAAAAGCCTTTAATGCCCAGATTCATCTCAATCAATTAGGCAGGGAGGTTCCTTCGAACATGATTCATGGCGTATGGATGGGATTTTTGAAAGTCTCGGCTCAGGGTGTGACGCAATTACATGAGATCCTTACCGAACTTCTTGCCGACCCGATTCACCGAAAAGCAGGAATGGCAACCCTGTTCCAGGAATTATTACGAAGGAATTATTCGATAAGAGTTCTCTATACCGTCGGGCATTGGCTGGACATTAACAGCCTCGATGATGTCGTTGAGGCCGGAAGGTTTCAATGAGGATTGGAGAATCTTCTTCAATTGTCTTGAACAATAACAGGCTCGGTTATTTTCATGAAGGGAGCCCTCACGATGAAACTTTCAGATCTCTCTCAGAAGGAATTTAAAGAACTGGTCAATAGCATGGTGGATGACCGGTTATGTGAACTACTGGGCAATCCCGACCTGGGCCTGGCCCTGGACGAGAAGGTTCGCGCGGAGATGAAGCAGGTGTTGGAGTCCAAAGAACGGGTGACAGGAGAAATCGTCGCCGAGCGACTGGGCCTCCGCTGGTGACATAACATGGCCTGGTATCGTGTCACCTATCAGCCCTCGATTCTGGAAGACCTTCAGACAACCGACCAGAGCATGGCTCAACGCCTCTTGGATAAGACCAAGTGGCTGGCCTCTAATGTCGCCAACCTACGACATGAACCCCTGCACGAAGAGCTACCTGGACTTGTCCAATATGCCGTCGGTGACTGGCGCATTCTCTACTCCATTGACCGGGACGAGCATCTTGTCCACATCCATCGTATCGCAATTAGACAAAAACTATACGCCAGTCGCACCGCGCAGCAGGAATCATGAGTCGGTCTGAACAGATCGAACACGAACTGACCAAGGCTGCCAAGGGGCTCCAGGAGGGGAACGATGGTTTGGCCAGAGTGTGCGCACGACGAGCCGTGGCATTGGCGTCGCAGCATTGGGCAGAGGAACGGAATCTGCCAACATGGAAAGGAGATGCCATACATCACCTTCGTCAGATCCAAGGGGAATACACATTCCCTGTATCTGTGAGAGCTGCCGCGCAACGACTCCTGACTAAAGTGACCGAACAAACACAGTTGCCCATGACCACGGATCCCATCACCGACGCACGCATCATCCTTGACCATCTGAATGCACAGATTTGAAGCCAGGTCTTCGGAAAACCATTCGGGTTCTCAAGCTTTCCCCGCCCCCCTCGTCGAATCCCTGTGTATTGGTAATATTCAACACAGTTTTCACATATCGCATAATTTCATTAGGAGGTTTGGACTTCAGCTCCTGTTCCTGACGATCATTGCCACGATGGCCAACCCCCGGCTACTCATGGGAGCCGCTTCCCCCCAATTCATTATGGAAGCCCCGGAATCTTTGGAACCATTAGCTGCCCAACTGCAAGAAATCAATCCACAGTCTCTTCAGCGCATGATGGACTTTATGGGCCTCGAACACCCTGGCTCACCGATTCGAGTCATATTGGCGCCAAACGGATCGCCCCTTGCACAGGAGGCGCCGGAATGGATGTCTGGTTACGCAGTGAGTGGGGCCTCCACCATTGTGCTCCTCACTGACCGGAGTTTGACTTACCCGAATAATTCACTTCACGATGTCTTCCGGCATGAAATCGGCCATATCCTTGCCCATCGGGCTGCGGGAGAACAGCCCCTGCCCCGTTGGTTTGATGAAGGATTGGCGATGATAACCGCACGAAGGTGGGATTTAGAGGATCGAGCACGATTAGTCTGGGCGATGGTTTCCGACACGCAAATCTCTTTGAATGAACTTAATACCCTCTTCGTCAAAAACGAGGCCTCCGTCCGACGGGCCTATGTCCTCGCCTACGCCTTTACGTTAGATCTCCTGGAACACACAGGACAGGATAGCCCCAAACGAATTCTGGCAAAAGTCCGACAAGGCATCCCATTTCCTGAAGCCTTTGCTCAAACCACCTTCATGACACTCACGCAAGCAGAAGAACAGTTCTGGATCCGGCAGACACTCTGGAATCGCTGGATCCCGGTGGCCACCAGTTCAGGAATGGTTTGGCTCGCGATCACCCTCCTGGCCTTTTGGGCGTTTACCAGACAACGGAAGAGGGCCGCAGCCATTAGGAAACAATGGAGAGAAGATGACTTTGATCTATGATAAATTGTCGCCCGAGGATCACATCGAACCTCTTCACCAAGGTGCTTCGAATCAGAAATGAAAATGCTATTTTCAAAAGTTTTACTTCCATGACACGCACTTTCAACATTTTCTCTACACCTTGAAAGGAAATTTCACATGGCTCAAAGACTCAAAGACAAAGTGGCCGTTATTACGGGTGGCAATAGTGGTATTGGTTTGGCCACAGCTAAATTATTTCAGGCCGAGGGGGCTAGGGTTATTATCACGGGAAGACGAAAAGATGCGGTAGAAGCAGCCGTCAAAGAAATCGGAGGAACCTGCAAGGGAATCGTATCCGACACGGGAAATCTAAATGATATTGTTAATCTCTATGGACAGATTCAGCAGTCAGGATTTAGGATCGATGTTCTCTTCCTCAATGCCGGCATTGCGATCTTTGGCCCATTTGACACAGTAGACGAAGCCACATTCGATACGATGATCAATGTCAATTTCAAAGGCCTCTTCTTCAACATTCAAAAGGCCGCGCCACTCCTGAATGAAGGAGCCTCGGTCATTATTAACTCGTCCATCGCGGACCAGAAAGGGTTTCCCAATTCCAGTGTCTATGGCGCAACCAAAGCGGCCATTCGGAGTCTGGCCAGAACCTTATCAACCGAACTCCTCGAAAGAAAAATCCGGGTCAACGCTCTGGCGCCTGGCCCAATTGATACGCCTATCTTTGAGAAAGTGGGCGTTCCTGCAGAGGAAGTTCCAGGCATGAAAGCAAGTTTTGGTGACCAAAATCCTATGAAACGAATGGGTACCTCAAACGAAGTCGCCAAAGCCGCATTGTTTCTGGCATCAGATGATTCATCCTATATCACGGGAATTGACCTCACCGTCGATGGAGGGGCCACACAACTATAATGTGTCACTGATCATGGCAACCATCAGGGAACCGATCAGTTTCTTTGGCCTGAAAGGGAGCATCTCTTTCAAGGAAGGGGGGAAAACATTTTCAGTCAGAAAGATAAAGACTCCCATGATTCAGCAAATCCAGGAGTAAGGAATCGTGTCCTTCCGACGAGACGTATTGATCCGAGCCGATTTGGCGTTCCGCGCATAGGGTTTTTACCAGATCACTCATGAGCGTACTGCAGGTGAACTGACGTCCATCAACAAATAGCCAGAGATCCTTTCCCTGTTCATGAAACGCAAAACGTGAGCCTTCATTTCTGACAAGCTTCCCTCCCTCCGCCAGATGGGTACGAACATCTTCCAGACGGTGTTCCTCCGGCGTCGCCTCCTCATCCTGATATTTTGGAGAGGTCATATAACAACCAAACCATTGAGCCAGCTTGTCATCATCTTCGATATA
>CABVRQ010000093.1 GCA_902500695.1 uncultured Nitrospira sp.
TTAGCTCGGCTGCCGAGACGAACCCCGGCCCTACAGCATTTCCGGAACTTTTATAGGGCACCTCTAAAAACCCTTGGTTTTGTCCGAGTTCCTTCCTTTCGCTTGGAGCGACGGTTTCCGGAAGTTCCTGGAAATGAAGCTGAGGGAGTTTCAGCGGGTTACTGAGGTATTCCCCCCGGCTCCTTTCCCTTGCTCAAGCCACCTGGGCCTTCTGCGGAATGGAGAGGATCAGATACCGATGAAAATTATAGGTGAGATTCTTCATCCCAATCTTGAGCCGAGCCCGAACGAGTCCAACTGTTCGAATCAACTTACCGCCCATCGCGGTGACCTGATGGCCGAAGACATGTTCGACGCGTGCTCGAATGCGCGAGCGGCACCGGTTGTGTGCCTGCTGTTGTGCCGTGAGCGGTGTCTGGCGATACCCTTTCCAGTGAATCTTCGATTGCAGGCGCCGGGCCTTCAGCTGGGCTTCGATTTCCGCAGAGCGATAGGCGGAATCCGCCCACACATTCCGTCCGGCCGTGACGGGTAGCAGGACTTTCTCCAGCACCTGACTATCATGGACCGCCGCGTCGGTGACCGTATATTGCCGAATCAGCTTGTGCTGCTTATCCACGTTCACATGGTTTTTGTACCCATAATGATTCGCGCCATGCTTCACCGTCCAGCGCGCCTCGGTGTCTTTCTGACGTTGTTTGGCGGGTTGCCCCTTCCACTCAGTCGGACAATCTCCCGCTTTGAGGGTCGCGTTTTCATTGCGCGAGTTCCGTTGCTTGGGCACCGGGACCAGCGACGCATCAATCAGTTGTCCGCCACGAGGTTGTAAACCATGGTCGGCTAAATAGGTTTCAAAGTGCGCAAAGAGTGTCTCCACGACCTGGGCCTGGGCAAGGGTTTCGCGAAACAGCCAGATGGTCTTGGCAGCGGGGATGCGTTGCTCCAAGTCAAGCCCCAAAAACCGCATGAAGGACAACCGGTCGCGAATCTGATATTCGGTTTGATCATCAGACAGATTATAGAGAGCTTGCAAGACGAGGATTTTGAACATCCGTACGGCATCAAAGGGAGGCCGCCCGCCTTTCGTCCGCTTGGAGCGGCGAAGGGCTTTTGCTAAGGTCGGCCGGAAGGCCTCCCAAGGAATCACATGCGCCAGCTGTTCGAGGGGATCGCCTTGTTGACTGAGAGCCTCATAGCGCGTGCTGAGATCAAAGAATCCAAGTTGGTGCGGTATCGACATGGTGTTTCCTCCTTGAAAGTGCAAGATCGCATACTTGGAGCCGTTTGTCAGGAGTTTTTAGAGATGCCCTTATGTATTTTTTCAGTCGTTGTAACCTTTCCTGACTTTGGTTCCGTGCAATTGGTTGGGTACAGTGCTCTTACCGTGTGAGCCTGTGCGGTGTTTTTTTGAACCATATACCAGCTTGAAAAAAACTATTTACTGGGTGACTCGATTTTCCCTTCTTGCAGCAGGATGCATAGGCAAGACTGGCTTCAGTCTTCCATGGACACACTCCTCTTCAGCATCCTGGGGATTTTCTTCATCGTCCCCCTCTGTTTATTTAAGTTTCTCCTGCCACAATCCGACAACAGTTCAATAAGATCATAGGTAGCGGCATCGGTGCATTCAAAGCACGGTGAGTGGTTGCCCCCTAGCAGGCTGTTGTGAGGGGATTGTACATCGCTCCATAACCTGATCCACGGAGTACACCTTGAGTCGACGATCTATCGGAATTCCTTGTACGACTGTTCCCAAGTCCTCCAATGGAGGTGGTTTGTCCCGGCTCCAAGAAATTGCCGACCGACGATCAATTCCCGGGGTGTTGCTCTTCTCCGGATCCGGGGACGTGTTGTTTATGAACGCCGAAGCAGAGGCATTAAGCCGCCAGATCATGGGAGACGCATATGATGCCGAGGCGCGAGGTGTGTGGCCCCCAGAGGTCCTGGAGTTATGTGGGTCACTTCGGACACTATTAGACAATCCCGAGAACCAGATGGCCGAAGGCCAGCACGAGTTACGACGAGTGACGGGTGATGGGAAGTCGCCGGTATTATTGCGTGGTTTTCCATTAGCGGCCCATACAGAAAAAGATGAAGCCTGTATGCTTATCATCATGGAGAAAATCGGACGTGAACGGCGGGTGGTGCCTAATCAGGCCAAGGAGCAGTATCGTTTGACGAGTCGGGAAGTAGAAATTGTGAAATATATCAGTGAGGGCTGGACCAATAAAGAGATTGCTCGACATCTCGAGATTAGCGAACATACGGTGAAAGAACACGTTCGCCATCTTCTGAAGAAAACGAAAACAACCACTCGAACCGGCATTCTTGCCCAAATCTTTCAAGATACGTAACGCAACCGGGCGTGTACCGGTTGTCCCTTCTTTCTTGTTCCCTTCGATCCTACAATCTTACAATGATCCGTTTGACTGCCTTTTTGCAGTGCCTGCCTATTTTTTCCTGCTGGCTCCCCATGGCTGTTTAGAGAGACCGGCTCTGCTATTCGAGGTTTCTTTTCAGGAAACCCTTGATTGTCAATGTCATGCTGAGGATAATCTCATGGTTCATGTTTGATGTCTCTTTATCTTCTCAGAGGTTGCCCATTTCTCCCTCTCCCCATACTGTGCACGATACACTTAAGCTTGATGAGCCAGGGCTCGTTCGGGCACTTCAAGCTGGTGATGAACAGGTGTTCGCAGCCGTTATGGACTGGTATTCCGGTTCGTTGTTGCGGTTAGCCATGTCCTTTGTGCCGAGTCGGGCCGTGGCGGAAGAAGTCGTTCAGGAAACCTGGATGGGGGTGTTTGAAGGCATTCATCGGTTTGAAAGTCGATCGTCTTTTAAGACCTGGCTCTTCCGGATTTTGACGAACCGGGCGAAAACTCGAGGGATGCGGGAAAGTCGCTATGAGCCGTTTGGATTGAGTGCGCCTTCGGGGGAGACAGATGAAGGCCCTTCCTTAGAGGATTCCTTGTTTGTCACGGAGGGTTCCCGGATGGGTCACTGGAAAGCTCCCCCTGACGCGTGGGAACCGGATACGCCGGAACGGGCGTTGCTCTCGAAGGAATGTCGAGTGGCGATTGAACAGGCTATTGCACGGTTGCCCCCTACTCAGCGGCAGGTCATGACCTTGCGCGATATTGAAGGTGTTGGCTCAGAAGAAATCTGTAACATCCTTGAGATTACCGAGACCAATCAGCGGGTGCTTTTACACCGGGCGCGTACCAGTGTGCGCCGAGAGCTTAATCCCTATATTCAGGGGGATAACACATAAGGCCAATGGATACGGATTTGAAGCAGAAACTTATGAGATATATGGCAGGAAACTTTTCCTGCCAAGAAATCGCCCAACTCATCACGGATTACCTGGATGGGGCGCTGAATCTTGTCGAGCGAGTGCGATTTCAAATACATTTGGGCTTGTGCTTTGCCTGCCGTAATTATTTACGTCAGATGAAATACACCATTGCGACCCTCCGTCAATTGCCTACTGAGCCGGTCCCCCAACATGTGAAGGAGGAGCTTCTTGAACGGTTTCGGGCCTGGAAACAACGCCATCCTCAATCTCCGGTAAAATCCGAAATCGAGTAATCGACGAGTAGGACGGTTGGTGCGGGTCCTCTTCTCACTGTTCACCCAATACGGTGGACAGGGCCTATGGAGTGTCACAACCCATCTTGTTTTAATTGTCCTGTTTTAAATAAAGGAGTTAATCATGGCTTTGAAAGATTCGACGATGCTTCCGCTCGGAACGTCATTGCCTCATTTTGAACT
Organism: uncultured Nitrospira sp.; assembly: GCA_902500695.1. Classification (GTDB taxonomy): domain Bacteria; phylum Nitrospirota; class Nitrospiria; order Nitrospirales; family UBA8639; genus Nitrospira_E. The sequence goes on from CABVRQ010000093.1 coordinate 3,775, forward strand.
GCCGGATGTTGGGACAGGGCATGTGATTTCCCCAGAAAGCTTTGCCGGAAAACCAGCCATTCTGGTGATGTGTATTTGTCGACATTGTCCTTATGTCGTCCATGTGCAGGAGGAATTGGCCAAGCTCGGTCGGGATTATCAAAAGAAAAATGTTGGCATTGTTGCGATCAGTAGTAATGACGTGAAAAATTACCCTCAGGATTCCCCCGCAAGACTGAAGGAGATGGCGGAGAAATTAGATTTTCGGTTTCCCTATTGTTATGACGAATCTCAGGAAGTGGCGAAGGCTTTAACTGCGGCTTGTACTCCGGATTTCTTTGTGTTTAATGAGGAGCGAAAATTGGTGTATCGGGGGCAATTGGATGATAGTCGACCGGGAAATGGGAAGCCTGTGACCGGGCGGGATTTGCGAACAGCCTTAGAGGCTGTCCTGGACGGGAAACCCGTTTCAGTGGAGCAAAAACCTAGCGCGGGCTGCAACATAAAATGGAAGACCGGGAATGAGCCGGATTATTGATAACCAATGTGTGAGGAGGGCACGTTGATGCGTGGGGAGTACAGTACAAAGACTTCCTAATTTGAGTTGATTCAAGAATTTTTCTCTCCTGACCTATTCCATTTCACATTCCCCCCTTATTCCTTCACGGATTTTTTAAACACAATATCTCCGTAATAGGCGACGGCGGACTCTTTCGTGTTGTCCGTGTCAGTCATGATCGCGACTCCTGAGATGTGTGGGGGATCTTCTCCGAATGCCTTTTTATAATCTTCATAAATATTGCGTTCTTCGGTTACCCATTGATTCAATTTGGCACTTCCGCTTTGCGTGACGAACATGTACACCCGGTCCGTGTATGGGTTGGGGACTATCGTGCCGATGGGGCTTTTGCTTTCCCAAATGTAATTGATGGCTCCAATCGGAGGGTATTGGCCATAAAGCAATTTGATGGTTTCAAATTTCGCCTTTTCAAAAAATCCGACCTGACTGCTGTCATATTGGAAGGTGATATAGAGTCGTGCCGGATAGTCATCTCCTGATTTTTTAGCGACATCTCCTTTCTGAAGAATATTTTCAACCTTCCATCGCCACTTAATCACCGGATATTCCTTTGGGTCGATCGAGATCTCCCGCGTCAGGCCGGAGGAGGATTGGCGACTGATGGCCTTGACCACCACCTCCTGCTCGTCTTTGACGAGATCATATTGAGTATGTTCTGGGATTTTTTCGAAAATCAGCGGTTTCCACCCTTGAGGAAATGGTTCTCCCGGAGTGGCGAGCGAGAAGTTGCCGACGATCAGTTGGTCAGGGCCTTCTGCGATGACCGAGGTCGAATGGGTCAGGCTTATGAGGCCTAAGACCAGTGTGAGAAGGCAGAAGGAGGCGCGTCGGGATCTGGTGGGTGTCATGTCTAGAATCTGAATGAGTTACAGTGTGTTTCAATAATTTGTTGACAGACTCAGTTGGCTTTAAGCCTGTCAAAGGGCCACCATTATCTGGGTGTCGGGGACAAATAGAACACGATCTTATCTGGTCCACCTAAAAAGTTTGTGGAGGAACTGTTTCTTTCCTTCCGTCAGCGTGGTTTTTCGCCAGGCATTCGCGGACTTTTTGACGACTTCTGCTTGGGTCGGGTAGGGGTGAATGGTGCTGGCGATGGTGTTAAGTCCCAGGCCTCCCTTCATAGCCAGGGTAAATTCACTAATCATATCGCCCGCATGGGAGGCGACGATGGTGGCCCCCACTATTTTATCGGTTCCTTTTTTGACGTGAACTCTGGCGAAGCCCTCCTCTTCCCCATCCAGAATAGCCCGATCGACTTCATTGAGAGGATAGGTGAAGGTGTCGATCGGGATGTTTTTGTCCTTCGCATCCTTTTCATATAGGCCGACATGGGCAATTTCCGGTTGGGTGTAGGTCGCCCAGGGAATCACCAGTTGGTCCGTGCTGCCGTAACCAAGGCCGAACGGATGGGGAAAGAGAGCGTTCTGAATGACGATTTGCGCTTGGGCATCGGCCGTATGTGTGAACTTAAAGGGAGAGCAGATATCGCCTGCCGCAAATATTTTGGAGTTGCTGGTTTGAAGCCGGTGGTTGACCTTTACACCGGTTTTGTCGAATTCGACCCCAACGGCTTCTAGCTCCAATCCCTCAATGTTCGGACTGCGGCCGACTCCTACCAGAATTTCATCAACCGGGATATCATATTGTGTGCCATGCGAGTCAACCCTGAGATGCTTGGAGCCGTTCGCTGAGTGAATATTCAAGTCTTTTCCGCAACAAAGCAGTTGCACCCCATCACGCAGAATCGATTGTTCCACGATGTCGGCAGCATCCCGGTCTTCATTGGGAAGAATGCCGTGCATCGCTTCCACCAAAAACACCTGGCTGCCGAATCGGGCAAATGCTTGAGCCAACTCGCAGCCAATGGGACCGGCACCAATCACTCCCAGTCTCGAAGGAAGTTTCGTCAGGGAAAAAATGGTTTCGTTGGTGAGATACGTGGTGTCGGCTAAGCCTGGAATCGGTGGAGCGGTCGCGCGGGCTCCCGTGCAGATGACCGCTTTGGTAAATTGCAGTGTCGTTCCATCCACATCGATCGTGCTTGAGCTGGTGAACCGGCCGTTGCCGATGAACACATCTATTCCAAGCTTGGTATATCGATGAGCTGAGTCGACCTGACTGATCCTGGCCCGCAGTTTTCTCATGCGAGCCATAGCGGCACCGAAATCCCTTTTGATCTCTCCGGAAATATGTACCCCGAATTGTTCGGCCTCTCTGACTGCGGTCCAGGCTTTGGCAGCCCGAATGACCCCTTTGGAGGGCACGCATCCCACATTCAGGCAGTCTCCTCCCATCAGGTGTCGTTCGATCAATGCCACCTTGGCCCCTAAGGCTGACGCAATTGCGGCGGTAACCAATCCGGCAGTGCCGGCTCCGATGATAACGAGGTTATAGCGTCCGGATGGCGTGGGATTGCGCCATTGAGGGGGATGCACATTGTTGACCAATTCCTGATTATATTCGTCCTGGGGAAGGACTAAACCGGTATGGGCTGGTGATGGTGTGGTGTTCATCTGAGGCCTCTAGTTTGATAAAGGTTCACATAATTTACGATTTAGTATTGATGACCCCGCTTTGAGGCTTCTTCCATTTTTGATAGGCCACCGGCATGAGGGCCAACAGGCCTAGGAGCGTAAAGGCGAGTAAGACCGGTGGACTGGCAATTTCGCTCAATGAATTAATGGTGCCCAATTGGCGACCGGCAAAAGCAAAAACAAAGCTGCCGGGAATGATGCCGATGGATGTCGCAAGGACATAGGTGCCGAGGTTGACACGGGTGAGGCCTGAGACCAGATTCACGAGAAAAAATGGAAAAGCCGGAATGAGTCGAAGGGTCATCAGATAACTAAACGCATTATTGGCAAATCCTGCTTGAATGGTCCCGAGTCGGTCGCCAAACTTGCGCTCCACCCAATCGTGGAGCAGATAACGGGCGGCCAAAAAGGCGAGCGTCGCTCCAGCGGTGGCTCCAATGTTGACGAATAGGGTTCCCATCAGACTTCCAAATAGAAATCCCCCCGTCAACGTTAAAATCGCTCCACCGGGAAAGGAGAAGGCGGTCTGGAGGATATAGACAAGAATAAAGACGGCGACGGCTATTTCATAATGGGAGGCCGTATACGCTAATAGAGTGTCTCGATTGGCCTTTAAGGTCTCCAGCGAGAGATATTGGCCTAGATCGAAATAGAAAAATGCACCGATGCCTGCCAGCAGAATGCACCCGATGAGAATCTTTCCCATCAATGAATTGGGTGCGTCGGTTGGCGTGGTAGACGGCTGGGACATGTGAGGCTCCATTATGTGGGTTTTCATGGGAATTCTCCAGTCATGTTTTTAGCAATGAGTTAATTGGCAAACCGTGTATCGCGAATATTCCTATTGGGTGAGGGAAAAAATTGTAGGCTCTATGCCTGATTATCTAGAGGCGTCTTCGGTGATATTGAGCTGTAGTCCTGATTTTGTGCGATTTGTTACGAGGAAAATTTGAGAGAAAGAGTTGCCCGTTCCATGCTGGATTGACGCTTGCACAAGCCATTCCGACAGGTGGGAATCTTGAAAATGCCCGCTAAAATTACGCGGGTGTTAATTTTCCGACAAGTTCCTCAGCAGGATAGGTGAGAATTTCAGCAAGCGTGGGATGGTAGTGAGGTATGCGGAGAAGATCGTGGACTGTGCCACGAAAATACATGATGGCAATCAGTTCATGGATGAGTTCAGAAGCCTCTGGCCCGACGATGTGGCCACCGAGAATCTCACCAGACTGAGGATGACAGAGCACTTTCACATGTCCATACGTTTCGCCAAGACAGAGAGATTTCCCATGATCGTCAAACGGGTAGGATGCGACAAGATAGGGAAGTTGACGCTCCAGGCATTCCCGTTCGGACAACCCCACGCTGGCTAGCTGGGGATCGGTAAAGACCACCTGGGTTTTGAGACGATCGGAAAAATGTTTGGGAGCTAGATTCGAATGAACGGCGTTCCATCCAGCAATTTCGCCTTCTTCGATGGCAATATGAACAATTTCGTAACCGCCATTGACATCTCCAACGGCAAAAATATGCGGCTGGGATGTTCTCATTTCCTTGTTCACTAAAATGGATTTTGTTTGATGGGCAACCTGAGCTGCGTCCAAATTGAGGCCGTCGATATTGGGGCGGCGGCCTAGCGCCTGGAGGATTGATGTGGCGGTGACTCGGCGGGGTTGGCCTTGATGCAGAAAATGAACTGTCTTCTTTCCGCCGGACGTCTCGACATGCTGGAGGTGTGTGTGGGTATAGACGATCATTCCTTCAGCCCGGAGGTGAGCTTCAACTGGTTGAACGAGATCTTCGTCTGTGTCAGAGAGAATATGGTTGCTTCGTTGAATCAGGGTTACCTCGACTCCGATGCGGGAAAAAAACTGGGCGAGTTCCAGTGCAACAGGACCACCTCCCAGGACGATCATGGATTCAGGCGGTGAATGGAGCTCGAGTGCCTCATCACTCGTGAGATAGCCGGCTTCTTCTAATCCTGGAATGTCGGGGCGCGATACCACAGATCCAGTGGCGATGATATACGCTTTTGCAGATAGCTGATGTTGACCGGCTTGGATAATCGTTGGCGAAACAAAATGGGCATGCTCCTGATAGAGGGTAAATCGCGGATGGTGGAGTGCTTGGATGCGATCATCAGCAAATTCCTTGATTAACCGATTTTTTCGTTCAATAATGGTTGCCAGGCTCACTTGGAGGTTTGATGAGTCAAGACCGAATTCCGGCGCTCGACGGATGAGTGCCGCGAGATCGGATGAGCGGAGGATGGCTTTGGTCGGCATGCACCCTCGTAAAATACAGAGGCCACCCAACGGACCCTGATCGATGATGCCGACGTCCGCCCCTTCCGCCTGGGCTGTGCGAGCGGCTGCATAGCCCGCCGATCCCCCTCCAATTATGATGATGTCATGGGAATGGGTCATGTGGAAGCCCTATTATTATGGATGAATAGAGAAAATATATGGTCGAATTACGAGTGCAAGTATGTAGCATGAACACATCTCACGAAGAAAGACAGTTGTGCTGGCGGCCAGTGCTCTTTGTCCTTCTGGGTTGGTTGACCCAAATGGATCGGCATGAGGAGGCGACTCGGCCCTTGCGAGAGGCAGGGGAGTTGGATCCTCGAAGTGCGGCGGTTGTTCCCTCTACGTTGTACCGGAATCATCTGGGACTGTCTTCGATTCTCGATCGCCATCTGAGCGGAGGTTATTGGTATTAGCCTTGATATCAGAGAGAAGGTGGGGTTTTTGTGATGTTTCCTACAGGCCAGGGTTGTTGGAAGATGTGGTCTGCTTTTGCCTGATTTCTTCGACTTTCGCGATGAGTGTTTCCACTTGATAGGGTTTTTGAATAAACGCCGCCATGTCCGGGTTGTGAAATCTTTTCATCGCTTCTTCCTCGGAATATCCACTTGACAATATCACCGGAATCGCTGCGTTAAGCTCTTGAATGTGTTCGAGGAATTGTTGACCGTCCATATTAGGCATGGTGAGATCTAAGAGCACGACCATAATTTCGTGCTGATGTTGTTGGAAGACCTGAATGCCAATTTGTCCATCCGAGGCGACTAAGGTTTGCAATCCCATTTCTTCAAAGATCATAGAACAGGCCACCCGAACGTCCTCTTCGTCATCAACCACCAACACCATGGGTTTTTTTGTCAGTGAGGCATGTTGAGTTGGAATTGAGAAGACCGGCCCCTTCTTTGTTGAAGGACTGGGCTTAGTGGCGGGAAACAGTAACGTAAATTCTGTCCCGGCGTCTGGTTGACTTCGGACGGCAATGGAGGCGGCATGGGCCTGAGCGAGTCCAAGAAGCGCTGCGAGTCCAAGTCCTCGTCCAGGGAGTTTGGTCGAAAAAAATGGGTCAAAAATTTTTGGAATCATCTCGGACGTCATTCCGCATCCGGTGTCCTGAATGGTCAGGGCGACACCTCGGGTACCAGGGAGTTCTCCAACCACATACCAACTTTTAAAATTCTCTATTGTCGGCTCCCATTCGAATGTACGGATGGTGATGACCCCATCCCCTTCTCCAAAGGACTCTGATGCGTTGACCACGATATTCATGATGATTTGCCGCAATTGAGCCTGGTCGGCTCGAATCGGTGGAAGGGAGGGGGCGAGATCGTATTCGAAAGTTAGTCGCTTTGAAAGGGTGGCCCGGAGGAAAGGGGCCATGTCCTCGAGAAGCTTTGGAAGATTGATGACTTGAAAATCCAAACGGGTCTGTCCGGCAAATGCCAACATTTGATTGGCTAATTCTCCACCGCGAAGACCGGCTTTTTCAATGAAGTCCAAGTGCTCTCGAGCCGGAGCGTCAGGGGGAAGAGCTCGAAGTGCGAGGCCGGAGCGGGCCACTATAGTCATCAGGAGATTGTTGAAATCATGAGCGATTCCTCCGGCGAGGACTCCCAGACTTTCCAGTTTTTGTGAATATTGCCGCTCGATTTCATGACGGCGTCGTTCGTCTTCGGCCCTTCGTTGTTCTGTCACATCCCTGAGAGAGGCCAAGAAAGCGGGTTCTTCATCCCACTCAATAGAGACCACCCGCATTTCTACAGGAGTCGGTCGTCCGGGTTCGCTCATGATTTCTATTTCCGTCGTCTGGTTTGCGGAGACCGGGAAACCAAATGGGGATCCGGTGAGTTGTTCGGATGTCCGGAGAAAGAGCTGCTCTGCTGCAGGATTGGAAAAACGGATCAGGCCGTCCTGTCCGACGACAAGAATTCCATCGCTGGAGGATTGCAGGATGATGCTGGACTGACGTTCAAGAGAGCGCATGCGAGGTATGGTGGTAAACTGCTCAATCGCCTGCTCCATATGATGCCAGAGGAATTTTTCCGATAGAGTATTTTTGTTGAAATACTCTTGTGCCCCAAGTTTGATTGCGTGAGCCGCAATTTCATCGTTACCGTACCCGGTGAGGAATATGATGGGAGTCTTTGCTTGTGAGTGTGGCCCCCGTACTTTCGCCAGGAATTCTAATCCGGTCATATCCCTCAATTGGTCATCCAAAAGCAGACAGTGAGGAGGGGAGATCCTGCAGGCTTCCCAGGCTTGGGCTCCTGTTTCCATTTCTTGAATGTCGAGGCGAAAGGAGGCCGTGCGCCGGATCCACCGAGTATAGGTGGATCGGTCACTTGGGCTATCATCGACGATAAAAATTCGGAGAGTGGTGAGTTGAGGTTTTTCAATACGGGGTGGCATGGTTGACGGAGATCCCATGAATGGAAATGGAAAGACTGAGAATAAGCAGGAATGACAAAATGTATTTGTCAATCATTAGGAAGGCCCTGCATCACCTCGGGATTTTCCAGTTTGTGTCTTTTCCCAGTTTCCGGTGGACAACTAATGTTAACCGGTATTGTTTTAGTTTTATCGCGGCTTTTATAGACAATCGGGTTCAACAGATTTCACAATATAACTGTTGACCTCTTCCTGATGCCAGGCTTTTAAATCGCATTCGTCTGGTGAGGTGGCTGCACGGTGACCGAAATTATTTTGAGTTTCAGGTCGGGCTGTACTTTTTGAACCACTTCCCGTTCGTTGGTACCTGGGCATATTCAGATTGAGAAGAATCATGTCTGATGGAGGATCTGCGGGTTCATTCTGGCCTGAATTTGAACAACTATGGCAAGGACTGATCCCCATTTTTGCCAGGTATGATGGGGTTCCAGAGGCCTGAATTTTGAAAGCCGGGATAGGTGGCTTCGGTATTTTTCAGGTTGTCTTTTACCGAAAGATATGGATGGCCTCTGAGCAACAGTGGGGGGCATTCGTGGTCCTTTTTTTTTAACGGTCTAGCTTAGGCTTGTTTTTTGTTGATTAGGTTGGGTGTTCGACGATTTCCACTTAGAAATTTCCAAATACTTTCTGTAGGGTTTGACTACACTATTAAAGTTGAATGGTTTTGCCAGGTAGGAATTAGCCGGGTTCCGGTAGCAATGGGGGAGGTCCTCTACGTCCCTTGAAGAGCTGAAGGCCACCTCGGGATCTGTTTTAACTGCGGGTAGTTTTTGATGGATCTCAAAATAGACCTATCGTCCATACCCGGCATGTTCAGTTACAGCAGAATGGACCCGGGTTTGAATTTGGAGGCCAGGTGGGTATTGGGAGGGATGGTCTGGTCCAAAAGGTTCAGGTGCACCTTTTCTTCGGAACAAGGGACAGTGGGATTGTTGAATCTTAGTTGGATAAAGCAAGCGTTGTAACGCTTGATAGTTTTTCGGACTATTGTCGATGACGAATATTGGATTCCGATGGGAATTGAGAGGCATGTCTCCTGTTCTGTTTTTCTAGGGAAAGGAGGAAGGATGATGGAAAATGTCGTGTTTTCTCTACCAACTGTTGATTTCAGTTGAAACGTTTCGCCATGGTGCTTGCCCATTTTTATAATGGTGAATCCGGAACTGTTCTCGCCTCCGAATTAATTGCGGCCGTGGGATCGCCGGAATTGCTGAAATATGTTCTGCTGATGGGCCTGAGGAATACCGATGCCGATATCGCGAACGGCTATTTTTAAATTACCTGAATCGGGCGATATCTTTGCCAATAGCTTAAGGGTACCTCTAAAAACCCTCAGTTTTGTCTGAATACCCGGCGGTCTCGGTTC
>CABVRQ010000094.1 GCA_902500695.1 uncultured Nitrospira sp.
TTCGACTTCTACCATGGCTATCAGAATGTTCTGCCCAGCCCAGCCCGGCATGGAGCCACACTCATATACGGGTCGAATATGACTCCACCAACTCCCAAACCTATGGATTTTGTTACCGACCCTTTTGACAAAAAAACAGAATGAGGGCAAGGGGGTATCAGGAAGGCATAGGAAGGATAAACCCTCCGTTTTGGGTAAACTCTTGTTGCTGGGTTTGAGAGAAAAAGGCAAGGGGTTCATTATGGCAAAACTGGCATTCTTCTGTTGTGATGACGGCATCCGCTTCACCTAGGCCGGCAAGATAGGTTTTGGCTAATCGAAGGGCGGTATCTTCATCTGTGGTCATGACGTCAAAATGAATGGTGCCGGTTTTACCTTGCACCCAGGTATCAAAGACTTTGACGGTATTTGAGGATGGGTTCATGAATGTCCTTTCTTCTGATTGTGATAATAGGGTTCTGCTAACTCCCAATCGAAATGACGACGGGAGATGAGGTCATACTGGAGGGGGCACCCTTTTTTGCTTGGGATGGGTTTCGCAAGATTAATGAGAGGGCGGGATAAAATAAAAATCGCCGGAAAAGGATGAGGAGGTCCAAGGCGATTGCTTCCCATTGGTTTCATGTTCGACGCCCTGTAATACGCGTTTGAACACTTGTTCAACGGGCACTCCTGGCGTTTGGATATTTTTCAGTAAATGTTTGGTGTATAGGCCGTTGAGGGCTTCTCCATCGCTTGCGACGTTTCCCGGGCTGGTGGCATAGGCAATCAAGGTGCCCTTGACGGCAGAGCTGCTCACAACCGCCAGGCCACGGCTTGCGGATCGAAACCTCTTGGCAAACGGGTTGTCTCGGCACGCATCCAGGATGACCATATTCAAACCGTTCCGCGCATCACCCATTTTTCCTAACACCTGCCCGATATTTACGGCTTTATATCGGGCATCGGTTTCACTCTCAATGTTGGCGTTTACGGGGATTAAGTAATTTTCACCATCCACTTGAATGCCATGACCGGCATAATAAAACAGGCCCACACCACCATGAAAAAGCTGACGCCCAAATGTGTTAATCGCATGTTCCATCTGTTCCTGCCCGGCATTGAGCGTGAGGGTAACGTCAAATCCCATGGTTTCTAATATTGTGGCCATATCCTGTGCGTCGTTGACTGGATTCTTCAGGGCTCCAGCCTGGTATTGGGCGTTTCCAATGACCAGCGCGGTTCGTTTCCCAAACTCTGCCGGAATGGGGTTGAGCGTATTCCCGGTTGTAGCGGGAGAAAGGGGTGAGGCCTGAGGTCCTCCCATCTGAGTTTTGGTGGGAAAGGAAGAAGAATTTTTGCTTGTATAGACAGTCACTTGCATTGAGCCAGAATTGTCTTGCAATCCATTAAAAGGATCATTGATGGCAAAATAGAGGGTGCCTTCTCCTGTGGCCAGAAGTTCGCATTCTGGGCCGATCTCAAAGGGTTTTCCTTGTTCTCCAATCCGGCCCATGAGAGCATTGGAGTTAATCCAAGGCACCTCTTTCCAGGTGCCAGGCAACCCTTCCGGTCCGCTCCAAATATTGAGCAAAGGTGCCAGGCTCCACTTTCCCATGGCGAGAATTTTCAGATTGGTTCCTGGGGTGATGTGCACATTGGATTTTTGCCATGGTTGGTTGGCGTCCACCGCTAGGGTCTGCCCCTGGAGATGGCTGATATTCATCCCGATTAAGGGTTCGTAGTTAATGAGGGTATTCTCATAGGATTGAGAGGGAGGAACCGCCAGGCAGCCGGTTGTAAATAGACAAATCAGAATCCAGAGGAGAACGGCCGCGCGAATGAAGGAGGAATAATAAGTCGTTATGGTTTCCATGACAGAGAATGTTTCCGGCTAAACTAATCTGAATAACGCTGGTTGTATTGATGCGGGGTTCATCCCAACATTATCCGACCCGCCAGAGTCTCACAGGCACCAAGCCTTAAACCTCAATTTTAGTCAGGGAAGCTTCTGCGGTCAAAGACGCTATCCTGCTTCCAAGGTGGGAATGTGAGGTTTTTTTGCCGGTTGACCAAAGTCGAGGAAGGCCGTGAGTGGTCCAAGGTCAACCTGTGACTTCCATGGCCATTGACCGGTTGCCAGCCTAGGGGGAGGGGGAGTCCTTTGGGGAAATGGAGCCTTACTTTCCTTTCCAAAGGACTATTTGACAACCTGAATCCTGGACAGGTAGAAAAAACACCAAAAGCTTAGGTCCATCTGTTGTTAACGACCTCTTCTCGTATTCAAGACCTAAAGACGCCTTATTATGGAAATAACCTTACCTTATTGAAATGAGCCACGGAAGACCTATGGCAAGCGATCATGGAGTTGTGAAATGCCAGTGAATGCTCTGCGGAAAAGTGGGGCGAAAATGAGCCTGCAAGAAGCTCTTGCGCGAGTAGAGAAACTTAAGCGGTTATCAGAAAGTAGTAATCCCCACGAGGCGGCATTGGCCGCCATGCGATTGAAAGATTTTGATGTGGAGGTGGCCCGATACCCTCGTTCCGAACCTGTTGCTGAAAATGTCTCCCAGCCCGAGGACCATGCTTACCTCAATAAAGTCGTTGAAATACTTGATGAAATGCCCATTGTTCCGTATGAAACGTTGGATGAGATAGAGGTGGAACAATCTTCTGATAAATCGAAAGTCAATTGGGATGAACTCCATTTTGCCCTTGTGAAGAAGGCACAGCGTATGGGGGCAGATGCCTTGATTCATATTCAATTAAAGGGAACCGCTGAGCAAAAGGTGCTTGGCGCCACGGCATTAAAATATCTCACTCCAAAAGAGGTCATGGAAATTCAACAATCCACGGCTTTAGATGATGCGGAGAAAGCCTATAACGAGTCCCAAAAAGAACGGCTTGATGAAGACCTTGCACCTGGTATTGGCTAACCGGCAAATTTTTTCTCAAAGTGAAGAAGACCGGTTAGGCCTTAATGGAAGAAACGAGAAAAGGCAGCCACCTTCAAATTCGTGATGGACTACCTCAAAAAAATCGGAAAGTTCGACCGTATTTACTGCCTTCCCCTGAAACTCCAAGGGGACGACAGACATATGAGGATATGATACAATTCGCTCATCGTTTACCCCCTCATCACACCAGTGTCATTATTTTTGTAATCCCCTCTTGTAATTTTTTTCCTCACAGACCTCGTCTAGGGGCAGAGAAATTTCACGTGTGGAAAAATCGTGGAAGACCTCTCTATGGCCTCAAGGTGTGATGTGTCAAGGTAAGAGTATGATGTACCCAAGCCAGGACTTGTCCATATTACCCGCAAATGGTGGTGTGATTATCTGTTATCATAACTCAACAAAAGGACCTACTGTGGAGAGAAGCAAAATCGTGTCAAAATTCCCAGCGACGATAACCGGTATCCTGGTGATGACAGTATGGCTCACGGTAATCTTTTCGGGCTTGGCCTACTCAAAAGAGACTGAATTACTCTCCGTTGGGATACGGGGAGGGCTCAACTCTGAAACGATTGGTATCCCGCCCACCGAAAAGGAAGATTTTGAGCAATACGACGTGTTTGCCGTTGTCGGAACTCCTTGGAGTTGGGACTTTTCTTCCGGATGGGATATCCGTTTTAGGCTGAATATTGCGGCCGGAACGTTAAGAGCGGCAGGAGACTCAGGGTTTATCGGGGAGCTCAGTCCTGGCTTTGCGTTTTCGAAGCCAAGTTGGAGATTCACCTTCGATATTGGCGGTGGTCCGGCGTATCTGAGCCAGGAAAAATATGGCAGTCAGGATATTGGAGGACCCGTTCAAATTATCGGGCATGGTGGGGTTACCTATCATCTTCCCTGGAATATGTCGGCCGGGTATCGATTTCATCATATGTCAGATGCCGCAATATACGGGAGTAATAATCGGGGAGTTGATCTACACATGCTTGAACTCAGTTATCGGTTCTGAGCGTGCTTGAGAAGATTCCTGCCAATATGGGGGTAGCGCTCCGTTATAGTCTTCCCGCTTCAACGTGTTGATCTTTCAGTAGCCGAACCATTTATCATCCAATGATGACGGTTTAGACGCTGGGAAATTAAAATCCTAATACAAGAAGTCAGTTGTTCAATGCTGGCGTTGTTTGGCGATGTCGAGTGCGGCAACCCGGTAGGTTTCGGCGAGGGTCGGGAAGTTGAAAATATTGTCAATGAATCGGTCGATAGGCATATTATGAAGCAATCCCATTTGGCCAATATGAATCAGTTCGGTTGCTCCTTCCCCCACGATATGAATGCCTAACAGTTGTTCGCCTTTGGGGTCGGCGATCATTTTGAGCAATCCATTGGTCATGCCGGAAATCTGTCCTCGCGCAATTTCATGAAACCTGGCTCTTCCCACTATCGCGCCGCCATACTTGGCGGTGGCTTCCTGTTCGCTTAATCCCACGCTCGACATTTCAGGAATGGTATAGATTCCCATGGGAATATGCTCTGGAGCGACGCCGGTGTTGAGCCCTAAGGCATGACAGACGGCGCGTCGGCCCTGTTCCATGGAGCAGGATGCCAGCGACGGGGGACCAATGACGTCACCGACGGCATAGATATGGGGAACCGAAGTTTGGCAGTGGTGGTTGACCGGAATGAGCCCACGAGTCGTCGGCTGTATTCCGGTGGCTTGTAAGTGTAAATGTTCCAGATTGGACACTCGTCCGAGAGCCACCAGCACTTTTTCACTTTCCAGCGTTTCACCACTCTCTAAAACGGTCGTCACCTTAGAGCATCCGTCCCACTGGACGGTGTCGATTTTTTGTCCACCCCGATAGTGCCCTCCGGTTTTTTCAAACGCTTCACAAAATTCATCAGTGAGTTCTTGATCCAAAAATTTGAGGGGGCGATCCGCCGTATCCACCATGGTGACGTGCACTCCCAGCAAGGCAAAAATTGAGGCGTATTCACTGGCAATCACACCACCCCCCAACACAGTCAGGGATTTCGGCAAATAGACGAGGGAGAGAATGGAGTCGCTGTCCAGAATATGTTCGTGGTCGATGGGAATATTATCAGGTACGCGTGGGCGCGAGCCGGTGGCGACGACGATAATCGGGGCCGTGATGAAGGTGGCCGTCCCGTCCGTCTTTTGGATACGCACTTCATGGTCGGACACAAAGCCAGCGCGACCATGATAGCAGTCAATGCCATTACGGGTGAGTTGGTCCTTCATAAATTTCCCGTGCGCGCGCACGACCCGGTCTAAGCGGGTCATCAGGTTGGTGATTTTGACATCGTCGCGCATGCGGAATTCAAAGACCTCAGTTGCCTGGAGAAATCGCACCATTTGAAGGGCACTTTCCCGCAAGGTTTTACTGGGAATGGTTCCCTGATAGACGCAAGCCCCGCCCACCTCCCGGGTTTGCTCGATGAGGGCCACCTGCTTTCCGGCTTTGGCGCCTTGAATAGCAGCTTTTTGTCCTGCCGGGCCGCTTCCGATCACAATCAGATCAAATGGGGTCGGTGACGTCATGGCAAAAAACACTCCACATTTGCCTTGACGATCTCGCGCAATTCCAGGAGGGCCGTCATGTCTTCAGGGTAAAAATTCAGATCCTGCACGACGGGAAGTGTGAGCAAGCTATTTTCGTTTTGGGTGGAATCTTCAAGCATGACAGTGGCCAAGTGATGAGCAAGACAGGTGATCATGGCTCCCTTGGTGGGAGAAATGGCCTGGTGGTACTGGTCGTCCTGGTAGTAGCGGATGGTTTCCTGAACCGGATCGGGCAGTTGCCAGACTGCGGCCAATTTGGAACCTGCCGTGATGTGAAACTCTTCGAAGAGGGATTCAACGGTGGTCCAGGAAAACGGTTCCGCTGATTTGTCGGGAGATTGTGCGAGAAGATGAAGAATGGCGGGTTTCCCGATGGTATGCAGGAGCCCGCACAAAAAGGCGTTTTCGACGTTATGGCGAATTCGTCTGGCGATTTCTTTCCCGAAAAGCCCTGTGGCCAAGGCGTGCCGCCAGAGGTTCCGTACTTCTTTCTCATAACCGGTCGTATGAAAAACACCGCTTTGTACCGACACCGAAAACGCTAACCCGGCCAACATCGTCAACCCCAACCATGTAACGGCTTGTTGAAGCGAGACGATAGGGGTACGAGGAGCATAGGCAGGGGAATTGGCAATGCGGAGGATCTGTCCTGCCAGTGCTTGGTCTTGTTGAATCAATGAAGACAGCTGTGAGGCGTCGGCATCCGGATCGCTTGAAAGCAGTAGGACCCGATTTGCCACCACGGGCAAAAGAGGGAGATCCAGGTTCCCTTGTCCCAATTGATCGGCGATGAAGGAACGAAGGGTTTCCCTCTCTTCCTGTGCAAGAGGGGTGATCGTTGAGTGAGCCATGTCTCAACTTGTCGGTTTTCGGGAAACAACCTTTAGAATTGTCTAGTAATGCCCGGTATCGGGTTAAAAAAAGAAGCCGGCTTAGGGTGGTCTCTCGTTCGACTTGCCGGGTTCCCGCCAATGAGCAGCAGGAATGCCCCCTTCTTTGTTGGCCGAAGGAGTCCTCTCTCATCCCCGTCTGCGCTTATGACGGGGTTGGGTCCAAGTTTTTCAGGAACAAGGCTTCTCTGAAATGAAGGCCATTCTCTCAGGGAGGGTTCTGCATGTCGGTGGAGACCTGGATGAGATCTCATTCTAACCATCAGGGTATGGTTCATCATGGTTTGCCTGGACTGGCGGGGTGGCCTACAGTCTGGAAAAGGGTTGGCCTGGCGAGGCGGGCTGATCACGTATTTTGAGGGGAGGCATAAAGGAGGAGAAAGTTATGAAACGGCTAGAAGGGAAAATCGCAGTGGTCACGGGAAGCAGCAGCGGGATTGGCAAAGCCATTGCCCTCCGATTCGGAGAAGAGGGGGCAACGGTGGTGGTCGCTGCCAGGCGGGTGGATTTGTGCCATCAAACGGTTGCGAAAATTAAACAGGCTGGCGGAAGCGCCTATGCTCAACAAACGGATATTTCGCAGGAAGAACAAGTCGACGCGCTCATGCAGGAGACCATTACGCGATTTGGGCGTCTCGATATTCTTGTGAATAATGCCGGCGTGGTTGGGGGAGGACGGGTGGCTGACACATCCACAAAAATGTTTGATGAGGTGGTGGGTACTAATTTGCGGGGGACCTTCTTCTGTTGTCGAGCCGGATTTCAGCAAATGAAAAGGCAGGGAGGCGGGCTCATCATTAATATCTCCAGCGTAGCCGGGGTTCAGGCCTGGGCAGGAACAGGCACGTACAGCGCCTCAAAGCATGGCATCATGGCCTTGACCAAGTCGCTGGCTGATGAAGGGCGGGCATTTCACATCAAAGTGAGTGCGATCTGCCCGGGTGGGGTGGCAGATGAATTAGTGGATGCGACGCCTGAAGAAATCCTCAATAGTGAAAAAATCAATCCCTATGATGTCGCCGAAACTGCGGTGTTTTTGGCGACCCTGGGATTCCATACGGTTGTGCATCAGGTTGTGTTGGATCGGCTAGGAGCTGATTGGTAAAGAACGGCTGGACGTAGATTGAAAAATATGTCCAATAAAAAAACGACCTTCCAGGCCTTAACCTGGAAGGTCGTTCTTCAATCAGAACTAAAAGAAGATCTATGTAGACCAGGCGACAAAATTAATGGGGCTTCTTTTCGTCATCTTTATCTTCATCGCCTTTTTTGTCGTCCATATGTTTGTCGTCACCCTTATCGCCCTTGTCATCATCCTTATCCTTATCTGAGCTCAAAGGAAAGGTGTTCTGAATGGACGAATTGTCAGCCAGGGACCCGGCAAAGGTCATTCCGCCAAAGGCCAAGGCAACAACTAAGGTCAATAAAACAGTGAATAATTTAACCATGATTCAGCCCTCCAAAATTAATAAAGGTTAACCACGCTCTCCCTTGAATCATCTTGGGAGAAAAACTCTAACTACCCACAGACTGAGATAATCTAGCAAAACTTATTCCATAGTATTTGGAAAATCGTATCCATGTAACATGTTGTTTTTATTTAATAAATATAGTTATTAGGAATGAATGTTTTATGAAGAATTTCTAATAATTTCCACAAAAATTATGTGAAGTCCAGGAATGAATAAAAAGTAAACAAAAAAGCCATTATTAAACAACAACTTGTGTAACCATGAAGCTCGGCTAAGGCAATGAAATGCTCGTGGCTATGCACTGAAGGGTTTGCCCTCCATAGAGTATGGTTTTCACTCCATCCCTTTGTACTATCGGACCACTGCAACCGGCTGAAAATGTTCAAGAAAAAGGTGTAAATGGTGAGGAAGCAGGGAACAAAACGAGAAGGTTTCAGGTGATCTAACCGGGGTGACAAAGGAGAGAAAGATTAGAGCCGTGGAATGCTGAGCGTAAAGGCAATTGGACCATTATGGGGATGAACAATGTCGAGGAAAAGGGTGCTGAAAAAAAACGAATCGCCGATCCTTTTCTCGTCGTTCTTTTGCGAAAGGAACAAACATGGTAAGCCGGCTCGGTGGGTCTGAGAGAAGGGTCTTCGGACATTGAGTTATTGATCGGCCCCAAAGACAAAAAAGGGGACGGGGGAATAGGCTTTCCACCCTCCCTTTTTTCTTGCAACCAGGAAGGATTAGCTGGTCTTCTTTTTCTTGGCATGCCCTTTCTTGTGGGCTTTATCAGCAGATTTTCCGTGATCATCTCCGGCTTTGCCGTGGTCTTCCCCAGCTTTGCCATGATCTTCCGTGGATTTGCCTTCAGCGGCAGGGGCTGGGGATTTTTCTGCAGGCATATCCGTGGCTTGAACGACGCCAAACACGCCAAAGGTGATGCTGAACACGAATGCCATAACCGTCGCAAATAATTTTGCCATGTAGGCTCTCCTCTTTGTTGTGAAAGTTCATGAACCTATACCGTGCCAAGGGGTTCTTGGGGGTAGTGGATGAGCGGCTACATCAGCAAAACTCATTCTATTTCATGCCAACAGGTCTTGCGAAATAAATGGGTCGAAAAAAGAGGGATTTTAGGTGGAATTCAACAATAGGAAGGGAGGGAGTGGGGGGTGGTTTTTTTGATGGCTTAAAAGGAAATTTTCTCTCAAAACCTAGACAATTTGTTTCAAAATGTGAACAGAAAAACCGTGTGGGCAGGTCAGCTCCACATGGGGTGGTCTTGAGGTTTTCAGAGAAACTTCTTGAAAAAACGGCGAAATCCTCATTCACAAACATTTCAGATATCCAACCTTGCGCCGTTCGTTCTCAGCCATTCCTTCCGTTCCCGGAAATCTGGCAGTACCTTATCCACCTCGTTCCAGAAAGCGTCGGTGTGGTCAAGGTGATGAAAATGGCAAAGCTCGTGAACCACGATGTAGTCGATGATCGTCTGGGGAGCCATCATGCACTTCCAGTGGAACGCAAGTTTTCCACGAGGCGAGCAAGAGGCCCAACGATGGCCGAGCTCGCGAACCGTTAAACCCGTTGGGGTGACACCCACCTTTGGGGCATAGTAGGTAAGCCGTTCACCCAGCCGCTCAAGTCCTTTAGTGACGTAGAAATCCCGAAAGGCGATCTTGGCAGCCGCGAGGTCACCCGCCTCCACCAGAGCGCGTTGTAATGTGAATCGGCCGTTCTTGAGCTGGAGGGGCTCTTCTTGATCGCTCACCAGTCGTAAGCGGTAGGCCCGGCCCAGGTAGAGGAACCCCTCGCCGTTCTTGTATTCCCGGAGTAACCGGGTAGCGTTCAGGTCGCGCCACTCCGCCAAGCCCTTGAAAATCCAATAATGTTTGGACTCAACAATGTTCGCAACCTGGTCGTCGTCGGCCCATTCGGGAGCGCGAACGAGCAAGCTCCCGTCGCGTTCGATAATGATATCGGCGGTCGAACGCCGACTCCGAACCACTTCATAGGGGAGGCGCGTGTTCTTCGAACCTTTCATCTTGATCAATCCCTTCGTCTCAATTCGGTATCGCGTTTCTCAGCGAGTTGATGGTGAAGCGCTTCACGCACACTGGCATGCCCACACGTAACTGTTTAATAGCCTGAAACTGATTGCGTGCGGGTAGGTGAAATCGATCATGGGAGTGTTGAATAATAAAGATTTTCAAGGGCAAATTTGCCCAGGAATAGATTACTGATCAAAGGCTCCGGGTCGGTTCAAAAAAGTCCGTCCAGCAAGGCCGCAGCCGTTTTTACGCGCGGAGCGTACGCGGAGTACGTGAGCACGGAAAAATGGCGAGAACGCCGCTGGCGGCTTTTTTCAACAGACCCATCATCGTCTCGGTCGGATCAGGCTCGCCTGGCACCTCATTCATTATGATCCACCTGGGCTTTGAGGAAGAGGCCTTGGTTCGTCTCATATGTTCGAGCAACGTGCGGTTGGGCTGCCGTAGGATTTGATCGCGAAGGTCGTCGAGCTGGTGATCGGTCAGCCAAGGCTTGCCGTGGGGAGTGAGCTTCATGGCTCGCACCACATCACGAAATATCGCCGGAAGAATTCATTCCCGAAAGGTGCCCCGCAGACTCTTGGCCGGGTTCGCCGGGATTATGCCCTGCCCTTGGTCTGTGATGTGCCATCTTGGCGCGGAGAGCTGGTCGAGAAACGGCTTTTCGACGTGAAAGTATTCGGCCATGGTCTTTAACCGTATAAGGCACGCTCAAGCGCGTTGAGTGCCTTCTGGCGTTTAAGCGGGTCCATGCGTGACAAGTTGTGCAGTTTCCATTGAACCGAGGGCAATCGCCGAGCATCAGCAATGGGAAATTGACTCCAGTCGGCGTCGCCGCGTTTGACCGCGAGGAGGAACTGCCGATCTTCCTCGGTGAGTATGCGGTGAACCGCGGCAATCAATTCTTCACGAGTGGCTTCGAGTGACTCCTGGGAAATCGGCTCAATCGCCATCCTGGAGAATTCACCCTGGAACACGGTCTCGATTTCCTTTCGCCTGGGGGCGAGGAGTTCCGTCATCGAGCGGTTGTGACTGAGAAGATAGACGAGAAACGCATCCTTCAAGCGGGAGGTGATTCCCTCCGTCTCCAACAAGAGTTGGACATCGAACAAATCGCGGGGGTGTTGCCGATCCAGTGCAGCACACAACTTGCCCGCATACAAATCTTCGAAGCTCAGCGTTTGTACCTGGGCGTAGCCAAACATTGCCTGTGCCTTTGATGTGATCTCCCGCCGCTGGGAAGAGTACACGCTACCCCGTATCACCGGCGTGACTTCAATCTTTACGGTGACTCCATCCCGATCGACCACGAATTTAAACCACTTCGCTGTCCCGCCCAACACTTTGCCATACACCTTCACGCGAGGGATGGCTCGCGTGATATCCCCGGCAATAGCTTGTAAGGCACAGTCGATAGCGGCAAGACTAGTCTCCCGATCTTCAACCGGCAAATAGGCCAAATCGATATCCACCGATAGGCGCGGCAGGTTTCGCACAAAGAGATTTATTGCCGTTCCACCCTTGAGCGCGAAACAATCCTGACGAGCCACATGAGGCAATAGCGTCACAAGCAGACGGACTTGTTCAGTAAATGGGCTGTTCGTTTCCATCCGAAAGAGCTCGAGGAACGGTGATTTGAAACCGGGCATCCAACGTGCCCCCTTTCACGACCAGGCGTTTGCCATGGCCAAGGTCGACTCCTGTGGTATCCAGCTTAGTGAACCAGGCATGCCCATGCCGTGTCGCGAACCAGAGAAAAAGTCGTTTCGTCAGTATATGCGAACAAGCCAGGAGTAACTCCCGCACAAGCCCCGGACGGAGGACGGTTGCCCCCTCGAAGAACTTATCCGCAAAGTCAAATGCCGATGCCTGACGGACATCCGCCAGCAATTCAAAGAATGCCAATTCAACGGTGGCATAGGGCACCGGCCAATCCCAGGCCCCAAATGGTTTCGAGACAATGGCGTTCTGGGGCAATGTCTTGAAGAGTCGGCGACGATGAACTGTAAAGGTATAGGTATCTGAAAAATCATGTACCCAGGATGGAACGTGCGACGTTGTATACAAAGACACCCGTGTCACGCCCTGCAGCGGAAGGTAATGCGCCAAGCCTTGCAGTTCTAAGGCGCTGCGCCCGCCGACATGGACGCGAACGCCCATTTCGTTCAAGGAATAGACAACGTGCTCCCATTTCAATGGAGGTCCTGGCCGTCGGTAGACGCCATGAGAGATGGCCACCAGCTTTCCTGAGCGCAGCCAGGAATCGACCAATGGACGAGTGATCCCCCGAGCGCGCAGCCATGCACGATTGACCAACTGCCCTTCCGGAGGCAGTCGATCCAGGGTGGTTTTCTTTGAGCGTTGTGCCATAGTTTATAAATATCTATAAATGCATACATTATGTATGCATTTGCAATTATTTGCAAACTAGAGGCTTTGTTAATTGAGCAAAGGTTTCGAAGGGGCAGTGAAAAAAGTGGTTTAGAGACAGCAAGTTTTGCAGTCAATGCGTATGCAAATCCGCCATTCGATAAACTTGGGAGTCGGTGAGGTGAGGCCCTGGCTTCTTGCTGCGCCGTTATGGGCACGCAGTGGATCCAAGGGGGAGAGAGTGCGGAATATACAACATGGGGTGAACGAATTGGGCACTCGCTTGACCCACTCAGGCTTGGCATCGCATTCAAGATCCTTATAGGGGAGAGGTCACATACCTGCATGTGCACTGAAATACGGGGAAGGTAGGGTGGGATAGGCACGATAGATATGGCGGAAGACTTCCTCGGCCTTGACCTCCACATCCTTCTCGGCAAAGCAATCCACCGGCAAGCCGGTATCTTCGCTCCAGAGAAAATCATGAATAGCCTGGCGTACGGCATCCCGGGTGGCTTCTTTCTCGCGCCATTGGTCAACCCGAAGTTTCTCTTCCTTCAACCTTGCCAGTA
>CABVRQ010000095.1 GCA_902500695.1 uncultured Nitrospira sp.
CCCCAACCGTGTTGTTGACAGGTTCGTCGTGTGGCGTTTGATCGATGATCCGTTCTGCCGGCGAAGACACGGTTGCGGGCTTCTCACCGCTAAAAACCGCAGATCCCGAGAAGCAAACTATCGCATCCAAATGGGACTTTAAAATATACACCCCCCTCACCATGGTGACCCTCCTTGTTGTTGTGCCCTCTGAGGGAATTCTTGAGATGTCTGCCATAATCCCAAAGAGTTTAGGTCAATCCCCCATTTCCTCTTTCACCGTCATATGTTCATCCTGTTGGGGCGCATTTCGAGTGCTCCGTAATCTTTTTATGCGTTCTTCTTATGTGTCATTTGCATTAAAGCGTCCCCGCGCTTAGGTTGACTGCCATTGGGCCTTGGATCCCCCGGTGGGCGCGATTTTGACTGTTGAGTTCGCTTGAGAAATATGTGGTTACCAGGACAATTCTCTAAGAAGCTGTTGGACATCAGTTTTCACTTTCGCGTACCGAATCATGTTGGATTGTTGGTCGTTCATGAGTTCCTTGTGGATGAGGTTGCTCTCTTGTTGGATGGCTTGAATATTCCCCTTTAACCAGCCATCGGCCGACTTCTCAGCTGCCTTCAGATGTGTCTGCGCTTTTTCTATGGCCGTCTGGGCTTTATGGTCTTCATGGGTAATGAATTCGAAAATTTCGGTATAGGTTAAATAAAAATTGGCATCCGTAAGATCAATCTTGAGTTTCGTAATACGAGGGAGGTTGGTCGTATTGTATTTCCTCAAGGTTTGCCAACCGACCACCGGTTGAGTTGCGTCACCTGCTGCTGGTGCCGTGGTCTTTGACCAGAGGTCTTGTAAGGCGGGTTTAACCGCTCTTCCTTTCTGCCCGCTTTCTTCAGTCAAGGGTCCGACCATTCCTGTCATGGCTGTTGCCTCGGTTGTGACCTCCCTGTCCCCCGTTTGCACATGACGCGTTAACCAGACTCCCGCCTGCTTAAGTCCGGTTCTCTTTCCTTCAACCGTTGCGACCGGATGGATGTCCATGCTATGCCCAAAGCTTTTCCTGGCCTGTTCAATTGGCACGACATCCACGCGTAAGGATATCAACTCAATCCCTGCCTCAGCGTTTTCAAGGACAACGTCCGCTTGTCGAATGTTGTTGTGCGCTAACAACTCTTGGGCCTGAGCGATATGACGTTCGGTGGCCCTTAATGGTAGAACCCCTTCCGTATACACCAGAGCATTGTTCAGAGCCTCAAGATGTGCTTTGGCCGACACCTTATCTTTGTTGTGCAGACTGGTGTGCGCAGCGTGAAGATGAGCCTTCGCTTCTACCACCGGAACAAAATATGCGAGGTTCGTGAGCGCCAGATCAATGGGGATAAGGTCCAGGGCGATTTTCTCACTGGATTCATAACCCAAATTTTTCTTCACCTCCCAGAGCTGATCCTTGACCCGCGTCATGGGACCTGCGTATTTGATGAGGTCAATCAGAGTCCGGGCACGATGGAGGTCATGTGTGGCATGAGCGAACGCTTTGTTGTAGAGTGATTCGCGGGCCCGGGCAATAGCGCACAGCACTTTCGCCGCAGTGGAAGGCTGCATCATGGCTGGTTGGAGGCAAAGAAAGTTGTCTTCCGTGTTATTGAGATTCTCCTGAGGGGAGCCATCCCATCCCCAGGTCGGACTGAAGGACGTCGTGAGCAACACACCAGTGAGAGTGATTGTACAAAGTATATTTTTCATATCTCTACTTTCTTCGTAAATGAAGGATTCTCTTGAATCTCTGGAGAAAATATTTCTGTCTCGGGTCTATCATGTACCTATATTTGCCATCACGATTCATCATGATTTGTCTGGATGTCAAAAGGAATTTCCATAAGGACTTTGTTTGGTCATTTTCACTTTCGCCTCAATAGGGTTCGTTCAACGCAACTCCGATGACGAGGCTGAGTGCGCTGACGGTCTCCCAATAAATTGAGTTTTGTTCATGATACTGACCTCCTGTTATGAAAATGAGATGGTAAGGAAGGGGAACTGTTCCTTTCTTTGGTTTGCTTCATACTTAAATGGATATCGCATAAGGCATGCCAAGAAAATTTAACCTCAATCATCTCGCGGCATTCATTTGCAAAGCGACGAATTGAAAGGGAACGGTGCAGGTTATTCACAGTCAGCACGTCTTTGACCGTCTTTCATGGAGGAGACCTCATGAAAAAAAAGACAATCAATTCAATGACGAACGGATCGCTTTATTCATACTGTATGAAATGAGTAAAGAATCAATCCCTTCACTGCGTAAGCCCATGTGATAAAAAAAAGTCGCACCAGGTTTTCTCGGTAGACGTCATGGGATGCGCGAAAATGCACTTTGATGACGGAGCGAAATTGCTCCATGGCAGAATTTTTACTTTTGTTTTATTGCAACCGGCTTGAATCTGATCGGTTGCTTGAGGTCTGATCTCCCAGACGAACAAACGCTATGACTGGTGCAGTGGAGGCTGGTTTCTGTAATTATAGAAAATTCTGACTTGGAGGACATGGCCGGAAAGGTGGTGGTGCGAGGTGTTGTGATGCTTTGGATACTAGCCCATCTCAACGTTTGCATGAGGATAGCAAGCGGTAATGTGGATAGAATGCGGGTGCCCCCTCAAATATCAGAAACAACAATCGCTTATTTTCAATGTTGGCGAGATTTAACGTTATTGAATTTTCTCAAGGGGAGAAAGTCAGTACTTGCTTAGATATGCCGTTCATGAGGGAGGGGAAAGGCTTGTTGAAGAACGCCGACAATGAATCTCTAAAAAAATTCCGCCGCCTGCCCATTAGGGGCAGGCGGCGGTTCTCCAATGTGGGGAGAAAAGCTTGCGGATCGTTTACCGTTACATGAAGTAATCGAAGTCGCTTTCACGCCGGGTCCGGCGGCGGAGCGCGAAAATAGCAGCCGGTTCGTCGTTGGGGTCCAAGCGAATAGTGTAGTCACCTCCCACAATTTGATGATGGTAATCTTGAATGAGTTCATGCAGTTGATAGGTGTCCTGTTCGCCAATGCCGCATTCCTCAATCGGAATACGGAGCCGAGCCTCATGGACGGTATAGGGATCCATATTGATCACGAACAAGAGGATGTCTGTCTTGTCCGCATTCATTTTCCCATAGAACAGAATGTGGTCGTTGTCGGATTGGTAAAATTGCAGATTGGTGAAGGTGTGCAGGGCAGGGTGATCCCGTCGGATCTGGTTGATACGGGTGATATAGTCACGGATGTTTCCGGGACGATCCCAATCCCAGTGCCGGATTTCATATTTTTCAGAATCCTGATATTCCTCGGTTCCGGGAATCGCCTTATTTTCACACAGTTCATAGCTATTGTAGATCCCGTAGGTGGGGGAGAGCGTGGCGGCCAGCACGAGCCTGAATTTAAAGGCCGGGCGGCCTCCTTGTTGGAGAATTTCCGGCAGGATGTCCGGTGTGCTGGTAAAGAAATTCGGCCGGAAATAGTCCTTCATCTGCGTCTGAGTTAATTCCGTGAGGTATTCGGTCATTTCTTCTTTTGAATTTCGCCAGGTAAAATACGTGTATGATTGTGTATAGCCGGCTTTCGCCAGGACCCGCATCATTTTTGGGCGGGTGAAGGCTTCCGCCAGAAACAACACATCAGGATGCGCCAACTGGATTTCCCGAATGAGCCATTCCCAAAAGATGACAGGTTTGGTGTGCGGATTATCCACTCGAAAAATTTTGACTCCGTGTTCAATCCAAAAAAGGAAGACCCGCTTCATTTCCTGCCAGATGCCCTGCCAGGCTTCGGTATAGAAATCAAATCCGTAAATGTCTTCATATTTTTTGGGAGGGTTCTCTGCAAATTTGATTGTCCCGTCCGGGCGTTGCTTGAACCATTCCGGATGTTGGGTGACGTAGGGATGATCCGGGGTGGCATTGATGGCAAAATCTATGGCGACTTCCATTCCGTGGCTTCTGACGGCTTGCTGAAAATGGTCAAAGTCTTTCATGGTCCCAAGAGCCGGTTCGACCGCATCATGTCCCCCATGTCGGCTTCCAATGGCCCAGGGACTGCCAGGATCGCCAGGCTTGGCCTTCAAGCTGTTGTTGCGTCCCTTGCGATTGGTCTCTCCGATAGGATGAATGGGCGTGAGATAAAGCACATCGAATCCCATATCCCGGATGGCCGGAAGGCGTTGTTCACAATCTTTAAATGTTCCCCCTTTTCCCGGCACGGTTCCTTCTGATCGAGGAAAGATTTCATACCAGGCGCCATACCGGGCACGCTCACGGTCGACGATCACTTCCAATTCCTTCTCATAGATGGACCAGGCAGCCCGCTGTTCGTGTCGGTTGACGAGTGTGGCCACAATCGGGTCTAGAGCGATCGCTATGCGGGTTTCCTGATCGGAAGCCGACTTCCATTTTTCCAACCAGAGTTTCAGCTCGGATTTATCGGGACCTTTGGCTCTGGTCATGGCCTCTTTGACTTGCGCCTCTCCCTCCAATAATTCACTGGAAAGGTCCGGAAGCACTCCATGTTTCTTGGTCAGTTCAATTCGCCAGGTTTCAAAACTTTTGACATAGGCTCCCACGGAATACAGATAGCGAGTGTTTTCTGAGAGCGGAAATGATCCGGCCCACCGGTCGTTATCGATATGATGCATGGGGGTTTCCAACCAATCCTTCTCCCCCAGCATTTTGTAACGAAGCACGGCCCCGATGGTGTCGTGTCCTTCCTTGAACACGTCGGCGGTGACGTCCAGGTTCTCCCCGACGATCCGTTTGACCGGATAGCGCCCCCCATCCAGTTCAGGCTCGACATGTTCAATGATCAGGGTTTGCAACGTTTTTGGAATGTTAGACATGACGCACTCCTTCGTGTGTGGCTCTTCGGATATTCCTGTAGATGACGCTTTGCGATTATTCCCCGTCTAGAAGGTCTGATGCGGCTGGGCGATCACCGTGAGTCAGCCGGACTTCCGGATCAGGCCACGGTGTCCTGAACATCAGTCCACTTCTAAAATTTGGAGAATGCCATCAAGGGGGATACGCACCCAATCAGGACGGTTATTGAGTTCGTAACCGAGTTCATAGATCGCTTTTTGGAGTAAATAGCCGTTCAGCAAAATTTGAACGTCCTCGGATGACGGGGGCAGAATGTTACGGACTTCTCCCACGGACAGGTACGCCTTGAGGTAGCTGACGCTGACCCATATCTGCCAATAGCGGGCCCAAGGTTCGAGCAAAGAAAAGTCTTCCGGTCGCACGCCCTCGACCAATCCGATCGAGGAGGCATGCGCCGCGTAATGAAAGGATCGCAACATGCCCGCGACGTCACGCAGCGGGGATTCTTTGAGCCGTCTGACATTCAACGGTCTGGCCGGTTCGCCCTCAAAATCGATGATGATGAAATCTTTTCCGGTATAGAGCACCTGGCCGAGATGGTAGTCGCCATGGCACCGGATGCGGGTGCAGGTGAGCTTCCGGTCTCGTATGGTTAACAGACGTTTGCGTAAGCGGCCTTCTCCCTCCAGCACCTTTTTCGCCAGAGTTTGCACGGGGTCCTGGAGTCCTTTCACCTGAGTGCGAAGAAGGGGGAAGTTCATGTTGACCGTTCCGAGCATGCTCTGATAGAGGCCCCGCCGGTAAAAATCTGTAAATGGTTCAGGTTTAAACTCCGAATCTTCGGAATCGGAGGCGAGCGCGGCGTGAAGTTCTCCAGTTCGAAGGCCCAACAACCGGGCTTCTTCCAGATACGGGCCAATCCATTCGCGGGCGGCGGTCGGAATCTCCTCGTCGACCAGGGCCATCAGAGATTTTTGAGGAATGGATGAGGTGGTGATGGCCGTGGGATGGGTGAGCGCTTCTTCAAGATATCGACTTAGTTCATCCAACGTGTATTTCCAGGCGTCCCCTTCGTTTTGAATAAATTTCTGTAAGATGCCAAACGTCAGAAGGTCTCCATTGTCCCGTTGATATTCAATGGCTCCTGCCAGAGGGGCAATATGCGAAAACCCTTTATTGGTTAAAAACCGTCCGATTTCAAAGTCAGGATTCACGCCGACTTCGGCCCTGCGGTAGAGTTTTAAGATGAAATCATGTCCAAACAAGACCGAGGAGTTACTTTGTTCACCCTTCAGCAGTGTGGGTTCAAGAGTCGGGACCTCTTTCTGAAGCTGCCGCCGGAAGATTCTTGTGGCTTGGGTGACCAAGTCGCCCGTCGGACCATTAAACCGGCGGTTTCGGGAAATACTGTCCACCAGCATTTTTTGAAACTCCCGATCCCACATGGCATCGATGAGCAGGCCTTCCTGTTCACCGGCTTTCATTTTGACTCGCACCCGTGCAATGGCGGCTGGAGAATCCACCAGTGGGGCCATGCGATCGGCCGGGAGATACTGCAAGGGCAGGAGGTACGTCTCCGGTTCTCCCTCGGTGTATTCCACACGGATGAGCGCGAGAACGGCCAAGGGATTCTCTTGCGGAAGAGGGATCGTTTCCGTGATTTCCACGAATTGCATGATGCGGGCCTTGCCGCCAAACCACCGTCGGCCTTGCAGATATTGGGGTAACACATTTTCGAGTTTGACTTTTTCCCGTTTATGGATGAGGTTATCCCAATCTTTTGAGATGGTGATGGTGGGTAAGCCGTGTTCCGTTTTTCCCTGAGCCTCGAGTTGTTTAGATTCCACCGGTTCCAGGGAAAACCAGTAAAAGGCATGTCCACTCAATGTCAGCAAATAGGGCAGGTCGCCGATGGCCGGGAATTTACTTCGTCCGAATAAGGTCAGGGGACGTCGTCCTTTGAATTCAGCGAGATCCAGCTCGACCCATTGCGCGTGGCGGGATAAGTTCACGGCCACCAGGATGGTTTCGTCCTGATAGCGCCGGAGGAAAACTAGCACTTTCCGATTGGACGGATGAAGGAATTCAATGGATCCTCGTCCAAAGACCTTATAGCGCTTACGCAAGGAAACGATGCGCTTCATCCACCAAAGCGGCGACTGGGCGTTGTTTTGTTGCAGTTCGACGTTGACGGCTTCGTAATGATATTCCGGGTCAATGATAATGGGCAGGTAGAGTTTCTGCGGATTGCCATAGGAAAATCCGGCATTGCGATCCGCGCTCCATTGCATAGGAGTCCGGACCCCGTTCCGGTCGCCTAAATAAAAGTTATCCCCCATCCCGATTTCTTCCCCGTAATAGATGCAGGGGGTTCCCGGCATTGAAAACAACAGGCTGTACATCAGTTCAATTTTTTTTCGGTCATTGCCCAGGAGCGGGGTCAAGCGCCGCCGGATTCCCAAATTGATTCTGGCCTGCTTGTCATGGGCAAAGACGCGGTACATGTAATCCCGTTCTTCATCCGTGACCATTTCCAGGGTGAGTTCGTCGTGATTGCGTAAAAAGAGCCCCCATTGGCAGGCCTCCGGGATCGCGGGAGTCTGGTCCAATATATCGATAATCGGAAAGCGATCTTCCATTTGCATCGACATGAATAGGCGGGGCATCAAGGGAAAATGAAAATTCATGTGGCATTCATCGCCCTGCCCGAAATAGGCCGCGGCATCTTCCGGCCATTGATTGGCTTCCGCGAGAAAAAAACGGTTTTTGAATTTTTTATCGACGTGCGTCCTCAGTGTTTTGAGAAACGCATGGGTTTCCGGGAGGTTTTCGCAATTGGTCCCTTCCCGCTCGAAGAGATAGGGCACGGCATCCAATCGCAAGCCGTCCACACCCAATTCCAGCCAGAAATCCAGGACCCCGAAGATCGCCTTTTGCACCTCAGGGTTGTCGTAATTCAGGTCCGGCTGATGAGAAAAAAAACGATGCCAGAAATACGCTTTGGCCACGGGATCCCAGGTCCAATTCGAATGTTCCGTATCTTTGAAAATTATGCGGGTATCGGAATACAGTTCGGGTGTCTCACTCCAGACATACCAATTCCGCCATTTGCTGCCGGGAGGCGCTTTCCGCGCACGTTGAAACCAGGGGTGTTGATCCGAGGTGTGATTCACCACCAATTCTGTAATCACCCGTAATCCGCGGCGATGGGCCTCACGGACAAACGCCTGAAAGTCTCGCCTGGTTCCGTAATGGGGATGAATGTTGGTGTAATCTGAAATGTCATAGCCATCGTCCCGGAGGGGCGACGAGCAAAAGGGCAGCAGCCAAATGGCCGTGACACCAAGATCCTGGAGATAATCGAGCTTTTGGGTGAGCCCTTTGAAATCCCCAATGCCGTCCCCATTGCTATCGCAAAACGCCCGAACATGGAGTTCATAAATAATGGCGTCTTTGTACCAGAGTGGATCATTCTCAAGTGTGTCGACAATCATGGATAGGCCTTTCCTGAATCGGGGTATTCAGTTCTTGTCCTCAGCCGTACAGGGTGTGTGCGGCCTCGAAGTGGATCGTGGAAACGGCAATGTCTGGGTTGATGACCATTCAGCGAGGATGCTGATAGATAAAAACGAGTAACAAGGGTTTACCATAAGAAGCGGGGGAAAGGCCAATCCAAGATTAATGGGATGAATGAGATTCCTGTATAACCAGGCGGGGAGCAAAGGAAAATTCAGCAAGAAATTTTCGAAGGATGGCTTGTTCCATGCGTGAGGGATATTGAGTCGGGCAGGGCACGCGGAGTAATAAATTGATACGGCCGGGCTCAGGCAACTGAATGGTGACCCGTGGTTCAACGGAGGGAGCATCCAACCATAGCTTGCCTTCGAGTTTTTTGAGATACGTCCTGGCCTCGTCGATAAACGGGGCGGCCTCTTCTTCTCCGGCTTGCAGCAGCAGACGTTCGGCGGTTTTCCAATCATCATCGGTACTCAACGGAACGGTCACAATATGAAGGCGGTATTTTTTCGTATAGGTCTCATTCGTTAAGGGGTGATTGAAAATAAAGCTGTTGGGAATGACCATGGCCCGGCCCGTATATTGGTGAGAGGTTTGGCCGGGTCCGATTTCCAAAACCGTGGTGGTCAAGGCGTTGTGGTCGACCACGTTTCCCCGAATGCCTCCGATTTCGATGCGATCCCCCAACGAATAGGCTTTGGTCAGCACCCGGAGCGCCGAACCGCTCAAGCAATCAATGATTTGCTTGGTGGCCAGGACAAAGGCCACGGCGACGGCAAACACGGAGACGGCAAAGGTTTGGAGTTGCGGTGCCCAAATGAAAATCATCCCGAGGATAAACAGAAAGAGCAGGCCATTTCTGAGGTTGACCGCCCACCGTCTCCGTGTTTCCACGGAAAGCTCGGTTGACCGGAAGAGACTGTGGTGGATCCCCATCCTGACGATGAGAATGATTAAGAAGAGAAAGAACGTACTCAGGCCGTACCGGATGACCATGTTGCCGGTGGTATCTGCAATTTCTTCCACGTGTGTCTCCTCATGACCGATGTGTGAACCGGATGCGTTGAGATGAACAGGAAAACCATGGCAGTCTCAGGCACCATCCCGAATCTGACCGATTGGGAATAAGGCGTATGTCCAAAAGTTGGCAGATGAACAAATAACAGGTAAATCACAATCCCACGGGTCAGGCTGATGGCGAATAAATAAGAGCAGTCAGTAGGCAGACCATGTTCAGAAAGGACAACAACCCTCTCAAATCATACTGTATTTGTTCTCCTAATCAAAGGGGTTTTAAAGGAGTCATGGAGCTTGAGGACTATTCCTTCTTTCGTGGTCCTGAAAGAAAATGCCCCCGTGAGTCAGATGAAGCCCCTCGAGGTCGCTGTGGTGTGAAAGTCGATGTCCTGGATCCTTGTCTGACATCGAAGATTTCTGCTTTTCTTCTTGTGCCAGAGAGAGGGCTTGATGGGCATCCGTTTGTGCCAACATGATTAATCGGGTGGCCATGGAATAATCTCGAGTCCAGAATATTTTCCTGGATTGTTCATGAAATTCTTCTTCTCCGATTGTCAGCTCACTCTCCGCTAAACTGTAGAGATCAGGCGCGAAGATCAAGGCTCCTTCTCTCCTGGCCTGTTCCACCGCTTCACGGGCTTTTTGCAATTCGTGAATCGGTGGATCCTGACAGGCGGTCAGCAGGACACTCAAGCCGAACAAGACCGCATACATTCCGGCAGGGGAACGCCTCCAAGCCCTCGCAACAAATTTCTTTATCAGGGGCTTTTCTTTCTGCAAAGTGGACCTTGCTCCTAAAAAATTGTCGAGAAGGCCGAAAGTGCTTCTCATTGAAAGCAAACGCTGATGTAGCAAATCCTACGCCAATGGTGAATGACGAAAGAATGTTGGTAGATGCTCGCTTTTTCAGTTGTTTTTCTGGAGAGGGTTCCTGTGTGCGAGACAGCTTGGCTCATGCCTGGACCCTTTGTCCCTGTTTGCTTTCCCAAGGAGAAGACCGCCCAGGGGAGGTAGTTATCTTTCACCAGGGAATGTCCGTTTGCAATGGGGACGGTCTACCAGGAGAAGATCGAGGTGACCGGGAGATACCTGGCAATACTTTTGCTTTGGAATTTTCTGCAGTGGGTGAAATGGCCTCAATTGATCGTGAAGCTGCCGGTAGAAATGTTGCTTCGAAATTTGCCCTACCGTCCCAGGAAAGACTCCTGAGGCGTTGTTCAGGCTTCAGTAAAAGTTTTGCTCAAATGATTGTAGTTACGGAAAAATATTTTGCATTGACGTGCTTTTTACGCGAACATCCCCCTCCCTATACAGATTCTGGTTCAGGTCTCTCAAAGGAGTCACTCTATGAAAGCCAAGTAGGACGCGCTCTTCAACCTTCAGGCGTTCCTGTCTCAAAGCGGTAGCGGGAAAATAATTTTGACGTTCTCCCAAAAGCAGACGCTCTTTTCGCAAGGGGATATGGCCGATGCCGTGTTCTGTGTGCAGTCCGGCCAGGTCACACTTTCGGTGGTCTCGAAGCAGGAGAAAAAAGCCGTCGTCGGTATTGTGGAGGAAGGGGGGGGAGGGGAAGGGTGTCTCGCCGGGCAGCGGGTATGGATGGCCACGGCGGCAACCCTGGAAGGCTCCACGCTGGTGAGAATTGCCAAGCAGTCGATGATCCGGGTACTCCACGACGAACCCGCCTTCTCCACGTTGTTCATGGCATATCTCCTGGCTCGCAACATTCGCATCCAGGAGGACTTGGTGGATCAGTTGTTTAATTCTGCTGAGAAGCGACTGGAGCGGGTGCTCATGTTCATGGCTCATTTTGGCAAAGAGGGAAAAGCGGAACCGGTCCTTGCAAAGATCAGTCAGGAAACGCTTGCCGGGATGATCGGGACTACGCGCTCCCGTGTCAGTTTCTTCATGAACAGATTCAGGAAATTGGGCTTCATCGAGTACATGCGGTGAAGGTCTCGACCGGCCATCTGAGGCCGGGTAGGAGTGGTGAGTCCCTCTTAACCAGTTTTGGGAGAGATGTGGTGCAAACCATGATCCATGAGCGAGTCAAGAGTACAAAATACCGATCTTCCAGGATAAACTTGGGGAAAGAATGGGAGCAGGCAATTGGATATAATTTTTACGAAATCATTCATTTTTCCTAGTTTAGGGGGAATAGCGCATGAGTACCTATTTTCGTCACCTCTATCGTTTTTTTAAAAGGCCAGGGATTGCTCCGACATTCCTCGTCTCTTTTCGGCCCGTTTCTGTTGCAGAAAGGGGTTCCCGTGAAAGCCGGAAGCAGCATCATTCCTTCCGGACCATGCCGGGTCTGTGCGTTGCCATGCTCCTGGGTGGGTTATTGACCGGATGTATTACCGATGCCACAACTGATTTGACCAAAGCTCCGTTTGATGCTTCCACCGAGCTGACTGACGCCTCGACCGATTCGATCACCAGACTGACCGATGGAACCAGCCAAGCCACAACAGACCTCACCGAGCCCACCAGAGAATTTCTATCCAGCACGACACCCGGAGCCTGGTTCAATGCAGATGGCATGCTCAATGCTGACCATAAAAAAATCGCGTTTGTGGTCGTCAACTTTGATAATTTGCAAGAGGATATAGCCAGGGGATCCGGAGAATACCTGGTTTCTCTTTCGATGTTAATGGGCGTCCCCCTGGATTCCCGAGACAGGTTCTTGCAATCCGCGCAACGTCAACATGGCTATATTTTTGATGAGAGCCAATCCCGGCCGGAATCGTTTAGACGTCTGATCAAGACGTTACACGTGACCTCACCCTACTCGTAATGAAAGGTCACATCAGACGACCTTTGGCCTGTGAGCTTACCCCTGCGTGGTTTTGATCAAGGCGGGATCGATTGTGTTCTATTCGCTTCTCGTTTGGATTCCGGGCACAGCGAGACATCCATTCCAACTCTGTCATTCCTGACGGACATGATCGGCAAGCAGATAAAATACGAAGAGCTTCCCCTTATCCACCACCTTCAGGTTGGCCAAGCGGGCCGACGGTTACACTAATAGGGAGGACCGTGTCTGAGCCCTGCGGATCTGGCTGCCTCTCCGTGGGACAGGCACGCAATGACACGGTGATGGAGACCTATTTCCGGCATGCAGGGCAAAGTGGGCATGGACACAGATGTGACCCATGTCATTGATACGCTCCCCAGAAGGTCTTTGTGGACGACAATATCCTTACACTCCCCTTATTCTATTAACCTGATTTTCCAGAGCTTTCCATCCCTCAGCGATTATCCCTCGCGATTCTAATTATTGGTGGTTTTATGCCGCCGGCATGGTGACATTTTTGGAGAGGTTTGGGTAAGGTATGCCCAGCCTGAAAAGGGAAAGGACGATCACTTGCAGCAAGCTTATCGGCCACGGTCCATCGTCCTTATTGTAGCCTACATTCACCTCATGGCGGGAACAGTATGAAGCATGTAACAGGTTGTCTGATG
>CABVRQ010000096.1:0-3359 GCA_902500695.1 uncultured Nitrospira sp.
ATGACTTCCGATACCCCCCAACAAGACACGCCTCCTCCTGCACCCCCCCCACGATCAAGGAAAGCCCTGAAATGGTTTACCTGGCTAGGCATGGGCATGCTGGCCCTTCTTCTCTGTGCCGGTCTGTTGTTGACCTATTGGTTTCCTTCGGACATGGTCCGGCAAGAGCTGGAAGTTCGTCTTTCCGAGCTTCTTCAAGGTACGGTCAGGATCCAATCCCTCTCGTTTAATTTACTGACAGGCCTTCAAGTCAATCATCTGGAATTTGCCAAACCAGAGCAACCACCTCTCACACTCGAACAGCTGACATTGGATTACAGTCTTCTGGGACTCTTGAAGGGCACCTTCACCATCAACGAAATCTCCATAGATCAGGCAGACATCTCACTCAATCTTCCTGAACTGACAAAGGCCGCTCCGGAGGCACCTCCCTCACCCCCTTCTGAACCAGCAGCCCTTCCGACCCTCCCCGTTTCGATTAATCTTGAAACCTTTAAGATCATCGAGAGCGATATCCAGATTGTGGTCTCACCCGACCTCACGGTGAACCTCACCCATCTGAATCTTCAGAGTTCGGCAGGCGTGTCCTCGGATGATGCCTATCTCAACGGCACACTGCAGGTTGAACAACTCGCCGTAGCCCTTCAAGGCAAGCACATTCAACTGCCTCTGAGCATAAAGTTCGACACGGCTATTCATCTTCTAACTCAACACATTGAGCTGAAACAGCTCAGCATTGAATCGGATCCGGCCTTTCGCCTCAGACTTTCAGGAAACATCAACGATTTCCTGACTCAAAAGGCCGTGAATCTTTCTCTGGCCAATGCGGATCTTGACCTCGGCAAAATTATGGCCCTCGCCAAAGATTTTGTGCCGCCGGATTTTGCCACGGCTTCGATTCACGGCAACCTTTCTCCCTCATTCACCCTCACAGGCTCCCTTCCCGATTCCGGATTTCAGGGGAGCATCCATGCGACATTGGACGGGAAGGATGTCGAATTACATCTGCCAGACCACGAACTGACCGTGGGACCGACAGATCTGGCTTTCACCGCCAAGGAACTTCAGATCAAAGAAAACCTCCCGTTGATGGGAAACATCTCGGCGAAACTGGCTACTCATGATCTGGCATTTCAAGCCTATGGGATACACAACTTCGATTTGAGCCTCCAGAGCGACTATCAGGCCTCCGGACCCTTTTCGGGAAACCTGAAGGTCTCCGGCGCCACGGCATTACCCGGCGATTTACTTGGCACCCCATTCAACCTTCCTTTTGCCGTGACACTTGAGACCAGTGGCAATCATCACACCCGTCACATTGAGGTGAAACATCTGAACGCCGACCTCAGCCCCTATGGCACCTTACACATAAACGGCGCGATACAGCCTCATCCTGCACCGAAGGAAGGCATGAAGGCCTCGCTGAAGATTCGTCTGTCGCCAAAGATCAAAGCCTTACTCGCTCTCCTCCCCAAGGACCAGCTTCAAGGACTCATTCTCCAGAAAGATTCCGAAACGGATACCTTTGTGCTGCATGCGACCGGAGCACTTCATTCGGATTTCCGTCCTGAATGGGCAAAAGCAACTGCCGCACTCAAACTGTCGTCCCTTCATGCTCAATGGGAATCCGTCCAGGCAAAAGGCACCATGCACCAACTCACGTTTCTGCTGTCTTCCGATTATCAGGAAACCAATGGTGCAATTCAGGGAACGGTCGGGTTTTCGTCAAATTTCTCTGACCTCTATGCCGCTGATATGGTGACCATCGGGACCAGCCAGGTGGTCCTGAAATCTAATTTTCAAGGCAATCTCTCACCAACCTTTCAGCCCACCAGCCTTCGCTCCGAAGACCAGCTCCAACTCACGCTCGGCAACCTGAATTACCAGGACGCCAATCTGACGGCCACCCTTCCTTCATTCAGACTGTCATCAAAAACGAAGGAAGATGTATTCCAAAAAGATTTCCTACTTGAAAGTCTGCGACTGACGAGCGAAGGGATGTTGGATATGGGGATGAAGGCCCGGTTCACGCAAACCGACCAACAATTTGATATAGATCTGCAGCTGCCCCTTCTCCATGTCGGCAACCTACTCCCGCATCTTTCGGGACCACTCATGAAGGGGGTCGACGAAATCAACCCAAACGGACGAGTCAGTCTGAACCTGCGGGCAGCGGGCAAGATTCCCCAGGAGGCGGATCTTAAGAAATTGAAACTCCCGCTGGGAGTCAATGGAAAAGTCACGCTACGGGATCTCGAAGGGGCCGTTTCGGGATATCGGATTCAGGGGGGCAACGGCACCATGACCATGGCCTATTCGCCACGAGCCACCCCTCAAACCCAACTCACGACAGATATCACACTCAACCGGATTCACTTGCCGGACACCCTCCCGATCAGGGAATTAGCCAACACCTCCCTGCATGTGAATATGGTGTCCCCCGATCTGAATGAAGTCCAGATTGACCCGATCCATGTGGCATCTAAGGGATTCGACCTTACCATCAAGAGTGCGTTGGTGGGCTTGCGTGAGCTGTTGTCCTCCACATCGCCTCGTGGCACTCAATTGGCAAAACTCTTTGCCCAACTGCACACCCGCCTGGCTCTGGATGTGGAAACCTTTCAGGAAGCCTTGCAGCCCTTGGGGATAAAGGGAAATGGCAAGGCACTGGTTACCCTGTCCATGCTCAAAAAAGAACAAGGGAGTCTGGACGCCTCTGTGGAGATCGGATCCGAAACACTCTCCGTGACTCGGGATGGCACGGAACTCCGTGACATCAACGGTGGGATACAGCTCCGAAAATCACTGGCCTGGAAACCTGATGAACTCCGGTCTCCGCCGAAAAAGAAATTTCAGCCGTCCGACCGTATTGCCCAGCTCAAATCGTTTTCCCGGAAAGGACAGACCCTCACCATTGATCGTCTCCAGGTCGGGCCATTCACAATTGAAAAATTCACGACTAATTTGGCATTTGAACAACAGTCCCTCAAAATGCAAAACCTCGCCATGAATTTGTTGGGTGGAGGGATTGGGGGAAATGTCATCATTGCCGCCGAACATCCCCTGCGTCTATCGGCGGAGTTTGAAGTGGCGAATCTCGATGCCAATCAACTCATCGAAACAGAATCCAAAATCAAAGGGGATAGCATCATTGCCGCGACCATTGGACTCACGACCATTCTGCAAGATGCCACGGGAGCCGTGGATTTGAGCCGATTGGAATGCAATCTGCACATTACGCACATCGGGAAAGAAGCGCTGGATCGCCTCCTCGTATTCCTAGACCCGGAAGGAAGCAAACCGACGATCTCCAATGTTCGTGCGCAATTAAAATTCGCGAATCCCTCACGGGTGACGGT
>CABVRQ010000096.1:3459-5820 GCA_902500695.1 uncultured Nitrospira sp.
CGATCTCCAATGTTCGTGCGCAATTAAAATTCGCGAATCCCTCACGGGTGACGGTCGAGGTGGCCAGAGGCCAATTGAATCTGACGATCCACTTCCAGGGGAGCCTGATCCCTACCTTTAGATTGGAGCGCATCCCGATCGCCAAGATGAAAAACATCGAAAAACTCACCGCTGCTATTCCCAATTGGGAAGACCTGGCAAAGGTGCTGGAATTGATTGGCGCAGAGACTTACTCGTTTACGCCGGAAGGGGAGATTGTGTTTCAGTAAGGAGCAATCCTTTTAGCTATTGTCATGCGGAGCACAGCGAAGCATCTAGCTCAGCCATGGCCCGGTTGAGCTGGGCTCAGATTCTTCGCTTCACTCAGAATGACAAAGCACCAGGCTCAAGATGACAAGGCGAGGGGCTAAGCCAGTAAATGAAACAGTATTATGTGTGCATCATGACGAACCAATCCGGCACGCTGTATACCGGGGTCACTAATGATCTCGCCCGTCGGATCTATGAACACAAGGAAGGACAAGGCGGCCAATTTACATCGAAATACCGCATCACAAAATTACTGTACTTTGAAGAAACTCGTGATATTCACGCAGCACTCTCTCGTGAGAAACAGATCAAGGGTTGGACGCGTGCGAAGAAATTGGAATTGATAGCCACAGATAATCCTGAATGGAAGGATCTTTCCGAAGCTTGGGATGTTCCATAAGTTGTCATGCTGAAGGAGGGCCTGGTTGTGCTGGACTCAGATTCTTCGCTTCACTCAGGATGACAAAATGGAGGGCGGGATGAACGATTGACGCCCATTCCAGCTCCGTTCATTTTTTGTTGTCATGCTGAGCCCCGCGAAGCATCTAGCTCAGCCGTGGCCCGGATAAACTGGGCACAAATTCTTCGCTTCGCTCAGAATGACAAAGGGGCTGGATCAAGATAACAAGAGTCTTGCCCAAGATGACCTTTTGAAGAATTTTCTTCAGCGACTTTCTAAAATTTGATAAGATAAAAAAGATCCGACCCTCACAAGGAGCCGATTCGTTATGTCCTATCTCCCATTACCACCCTACAGGACTGTTCACACGTTCGCTTTCAATCCCATGTCCCTGATCATGCTGTCCCTTCTTCTTGTATTCCTCACAGCCTGCAGCGGTCCCTTGGTAGGGGTGACCGTGGTGGATGAACGCACGGCCTTGGAAAACCAGGTGCTGGGCACGTATCAAGAACTCAATCAGCAAGTCATGCTGGTGGCGTCGGTTCGCTATATCGATCCGAAGGGGAAATTGAAACAGACCCAGGAACTTCCTCCAGGGAAAAAAGACGTCGTGCGTGCCCTCCAACGAGTGTCCTTCAACAAAGATGATCTCAATCGCTATAAATCATTGGGAATTATCGGGGAAAATAATGAAGGTGGCGTCACCCTCCTGGAGCCGGAAAAGGTCCAACCGGATGATCGAGCGTTTGTTGAAAATCTGATCAAAGAGGAGAATGAGGATCGACTTGAGATCATGAGGCGGATCATTGAGACCAACGAGACCCTGACACCCTCAGAATTACCACGGGTCCACAAAATGTTTGCCGCACTCAATCGGGATAAAGCGCTCAAGGGAGAACGCATCCAACTGGACAATGGAACATGGACTCAAAAAGACCCCACACCCTAGATCAAGACTCCACGTTGCGAGGTAATCGTCTTTCTTCCCCTGCCCAGGATGCTCCCGGGAGAACATCAGAAAGAAAAGCGAGCAGGTCGCTTCAGATTCACCGAGCCGTATGCTGTTTCATCGCCCTCACGGGCTTGGGGGGAGTCTTGTGCGCCTCTTTACCTGCTCTGGCTGCGCCCCCTGAACGTCTGACCGCTCACCCGGCACTGGATTACCAACCGTCTGTCTCCATTGATGGACAGACACTCGCCTTCGTGTCCACCCGCTCCGGCAATCTGGATATCTGGGTCCAAACACTCAAGAGTTCCGCCCTCACGCTCCCCCGACAAATGACCACTCACCCGGCCAGTGACCAGGAACCAGCCTTGAACCGGGATGGCACCCGACTCTTATATGTGTCGCATAAATCCGATCCCCGTGGTGATGTCTACCTCCTGGATTTGATTACCCGTGAGGAGCAACGACTGACGGATTTAACCAGCGGCGATGGTGCTCCACAGTGGGATCAAGAAGAACAAGGATTTTTATATCTCAAAACGGATCCGCTTCAAAACACCTCCGCCATCTATCGGAAGTCCTTTTCGAACCAATCTGAAGAATTGGTCGTGCCCCAAGCCACCAGCTTTTCCGTGAATGGTCAGGGACAGCTCCTCTATTCCAATGGTGCCCATCTGACCCTCATGAATCTTCAGGACAAGAGCGC
>CABVRQ010000096.1:5920-12810 GCA_902500695.1 uncultured Nitrospira sp.
GGCGGAGACATTTTCCGGATGGACATTCCCGCGTTTCTCAAGGATTACGTCGACCTCGAACACGCCAAATCGCTGGCCGCCTCGTATCAGGATCATGGGCAACTGGATCTCGCACTAATGGTCCTTGGTAACATTTCTCACAATCTGTTGGGACCACAACCTCCTGAGGCACGAGCGGAATTTGATTTTTCCCTCGCCGAAACACAGACACAGGAGGGAAATTTTCCTGCGGCCCGCCAATCCTTGGAGCCCTACACCAGCCAACCAGGCCGGACCGGCGCGTTGGCCAGAATTTATACCATCGTTTTAGGGGTCCGGGAGCAGGCTCAGGGCATCAGCTCTGCGGCACGACGCCGGCTAGTCACCACAGGCGCATCTGAGCTCCTCACCATCGGGCAGGAACACCGGGACATGGATGAGGTCTACGGTCAAGCCCTCATTGAAGCCGGACGGCTCTACCTCTTTGCGGAGGATCCTCTCACGGCCCTGGAATACCTCGTCAAAGTCGAAGACCTGCACAACAAAGAGATTCGAGCCAAAGGACTCTTCACCAGAGGCGAAGCCTATCGGATTCTGGACGATGCTCCCAATGTGATCCGCGTGTTTGTGGATGTCATCCAATTATTTGGCGAGCGTTCCTCCTGGGGCAAACGTGCTGTCCAACAGGTCGTGCTGCTCTCCCAGCAGGGGGAAACGGAACGTGAGCGCATTACGGCTTTGAACAGGATTATCCCTCAGTATCCTGACCTTCCCGTCTTAATCGCCACCACCCGCTTAACCATCGCCGATCTCTATCACGAACAGGGAGAACAACTCTCCGCTCTGGAAACACTGGATTTCATTATTTCGGCTCCAGACCTTCCCAACGAACTCGTCATCCAAGCCTATCGGAACAAGGCGACGATCCTTTCAGAATCGGAACGCTACCAGGAAGCTGCGGATACCTATGCCGCCCTGAGTCAATTTCCCGGAGAAAATCAAACGGAACTCCAGGAAACCAGGAGCCTGCTCATTTTACAATTGGTGAAAAAAGCGCTGAAGGACCGGAAGGTGGGGGAGACCCGCATCGCCGCCAAATCGCTGAAACACCTCATCGACCAATATCCCGAATCGGTGGAAGCCCATCGGGCCTATATTGAAACCAAAGTCATGCTCAACGACACGACGGAGGTCCAGACCTGGTATACCACCTTAGTCAAGACACATCCCGACCACGCGGTCTATCAATATGGTCAGGCCCTGGCGTTGTCCTATACCGAACCGCCCGACCTCCCGTTAGTCATCCGCCTCCTTCAACGCGCCATGAAAAAAGATCCCGCCCTGGGGTATGTCCACCAAACGCTTGGATGGGCTTACGAACAAACCGAACGGACGTCCGGCAACAAGGGATACCTTGAGAAGGCCGAGCAGGAGTATCGCATCGCGTTGGAGATTAACGACGCAGGCCGCTTTCCCGACGTGGAATCCCAACTGCTCCTGAATTTAGGCAATACGTACCTGGCTCTCTCGAATGCCCGCGAAGCCTATCGGCATTACCGGCAGCGTGAGGAGCAGTTTACTCCGTCAGGCGAGACCATAACCGAATTGCTCTATCGAAAAAATTATGGAGAAGCCTGTTTTAAAGCCGGACGCACCGGTGAATCGTTGGTGCAATATCAATTGGCCTTACGGAATGTGCCTCCCGAGCAGCCAAACCTTCAAGCCGAAATCCTGGAACGTATAGGATTATCCCATCAGGACATCGGACAATATGCCAAAGCCATTGAGACGTTCTCTCAGGCTATGGTTCTCAACCGTGAGTTAGGACATAAACAAAACGTCACCCTGCTTCAGAGAAATGTCGGGGTCAACCTGTTTAACCTGAGCCGCGCCAGCGAAACGGGTGGACGCGAGGAACTCAAACAGGCCTTGGATAGTTACTTCACCAGCCTGGACCATCTCACCACGGCCAGCGGGAAAACCCTTGCCAAGGGACCCGGCTTGTTTAATGTGAATGTGGCCCTCACTGAAGGCGGGTCTCAAGCGGCCAGCGGATTCGACCGGGTGGGCGAAGAAAAACTCATGTTCAGTTACATTGCGAGCACCTATGAGCAATTAGACGAACCAGGTCCCGCCCGGGATTTTTATCGAAAAAAACTCGCGCTCCTTAATCAGGTGGCGCCGGCTGGCCAGGATGCGGCAGCGCTGACAGAAAAAGCCATTGTCCTGAATCGGCTGGGAGTGCTGTCCCACCAATTAGATGAACCTCATGAGGCGATGGAGTCTTTTCGTCAATCCTTGAATTACACCCGGACGTTGAATATTCCGTTCGGGACCAGCGTCAACGTCTATAACCTGTCTTCATTGGCGGTCGAAAGCCTCTTACAAGGGCACACCCCGGACCACAGCCTGGTAGAGGCGATCACCTCGGGCATTCAGGATCTCCAGCAACGAAACTATGAAGACCGCAATGTGTTCTTCACCCTCACCAACACCGCCATGCTCCTTTCGCTTCTTCCCGAACCATCGCCGGATCAGCACCTCAAGCCGGCTGATGCCGTGCAGCGCATGCATGAGCAGTTCACCTATCAGACTCTTCCGTGGTCCTATTACCAGAAAGCCGACTCGCTCCTACACAAACCGGCCTTATTCTCAGATGCTGAACGTCTCCCCGCTCAATTTCTGGTGAAGTTGAACCAGGCCGAATTAGCACGCACGGCGGATCACTCTCAGGAATATCGCCGCATTCAGGACGACTTAGCTAAACTGGTAGATGACCGGCAATCGCCCAATAGGTGGTTGTGGTATCTGGCTCAAGCCGAAGAAGCCGCTGACCCCCTCACGCGGAAAAATTTTCTCAACCAATCCGTTGAGGCCGTCCTTCGTTTCCCCGCTCAAACAGACCCGCCAACGGGTCAGACCAACACCTGGCCCGCATACGAACGTCTGATTCAGCTCTCGGTCGACCAATTGATTGAAGAAGGCCGGCCAGACGACGCCTTTACCGTGGCCGAGCAACTGAGCATCCGGCACATGACCAGCGCCGTCTATGAAGCACTGGGAGAGGACCTGTTCCTCAAAGGCTTGGGAGACTATGAACCGGAATTACACTCGTTACTCGGGGAACTCCGGCAAGCCAGAATGCACGGGAACGTTGCGGCCATTGAAGAACTGGCTCCTGCCCTCCAGGACACACTCTATGCGCTGTTTGAAGAATATCCCTGGGCCACCGCCTCCTTCTGGGCCTATCCTCAGACCAGGGACCTGATATTT
This sequence comes from uncultured Nitrospira sp., assembly GCA_902500695.1. Lineage (GTDB taxonomy): Bacteria > Nitrospirota > Nitrospiria > Nitrospirales > UBA8639 > Nitrospira_E. The sequence goes on from CABVRQ010000096.1 coordinate 9,173, forward strand.
CTGGGCGTTGACGCGCAACACCCCTATCTAAAAATTCTCAAAGGACGGCAAGGCTATCATGGCTTTGTTCATAACGGAGAGACGCTGCATTACAGCCCGCTGGTGGTCACGGACAAAGGGATCACCGGGGATGAAGAATTTCACAAGCGGCTACAACAATCAGCCTCGGCCTATGTGGCGATGCCGCAGGAACTGGAATCCACCCTCCCTTCACTGGAACTCGATCAGAAACCGCTCACGTGGGTCAGCAACTTCTATGACTTCCTGAATGGCTTTCATCAGCGCAGCCTCTTTTTTTCTCACATCACCACCCCAAGCACGTTTCTCCCTTCCACGCCTTCGAGTGCGGGAGAAATTCCATTTGTGCTCCAGCAATTTAGCGGGGTCGAGGCTCACGATCATCCGCTGGCCACTCACACCAACATTGCCGCGTTTGTAAAAAATCCGGATACGTTCGCGTTTGAAGTACAGGAAGCTCAGGATGTGCGAGAATTTGTCTCCGTGCTCGATTTTGCCGGGAGTCAACACCATTCGATCCTGCTCTTCGGCGGCATCCCGTCCTCGTCGCCTTCTCCATGGGTCCTGATATCCTCTCTTCTGCGCGCCGGTTTTCCTCATGTCATCGTGAGCCGGACACCGCTCGATTCCCAAACCGCCACCAAGTTTTTGAACCAATATCTGACGCATCTCAACACGCTTCCTCCCGATGAGGCGGTGGTGGCGGCATCAAAAGATATCTGGGGACCGGACACAGGAAAATATCCATTCCGCCACTACGGATTTGCCGGCATGGGTCCGGACGAACGTCAGGAATATGCGGCCTCCATCTACGATCAGGAAGTCGCCGAGGCCATTCATGCATTTGAGACCAAAGACTTTCCCACCTCCCTCCTGCACATCGAACATGCACTCGCGCTCATCGAGCATGCTAAAAAACGAAAGGACTTCAAAGAACTCACCACCCTGGCCGTCGAAACCGCCTTTGAAGTCAGCGATTACGAAAAGGGCATGTTCTTTCAACAGAAGCTGCTGGATTCCCTCACTGCGGAAACCCCTGCCAGCGAGCGAGCCGAGGCGGAATATCGTTTGGGCATCCTGCATTCCCGTCTGGAACATTTTGACATCGCCGTGCAGCACCTCGAACAGGCCAACCAGATTTGGGAAAAGGGCGACGAGCTTGATCGCCTCGCAGAAGGCATGGCCACATTAGGGATCGTACGCGAAAACATGGGTGCCTATACGGAAGCCCTGGAGCAATTCAACCAGTCCTTTTCCCTCTATCAGGAAATCGGGGAAATGGGGCAGACGGCATTTCAATACCGGCGTATCGGCCGTATTTACTACCTTCGATTGGGCCGGTATGAGAAAGCCCGTGAAAACTTCCTGGCCGCTCTGAAACTGTATCAAGAGCAAGGCGATCCACAGGGAGAAGCCGAAGTGCTCTATGAAGTGGGATTAACCTATGAAAAAGTCGGCCTGTTCGACCAGGCCGCGGAACGCTACCATCAGGCCCTCTCGATTGCGAAAGAACTGGATGACCCCAAGCTCCTCACAACGGGCGATCTCTACCTCGCCAATGTGGCCTGGTTCCAGGGGAACTATCAAACGGCCTTTCAACTCTTAACCCAGGCCGACAAAAAAGCCGAGCAGGCCAATGACCCGCAATTACGCATTATGGTGAAAAATACCCGCGGGCTGATTTACTGGACACTCAATGACACCGACAAAGGCCTCGTCCACTTACACGATGCGGTCACGCTCAGCCGATCTTCCAATATCCAAACCGAATTAGCCTCTTCGCTGAATAATCTGGGCTTGATCTATCGGCAACAGGGCGACCACACCGCCGCGCTGGACTATTTCCAACAGGCCAAAACCCTTGATGAGTCCCTGAAGAGCCAATGGGGCCTGGGTTACGACCATCGGAATATCGGCATCTCCTTACTGGCCCTGGGACAGTTGGAAGAAGCCGAAGGACATTTCCTCAAAGCCGAGCAGATCAGCGCCGACATCAACAATGTCATCAATTGGGTCAAGGCCTTGTTAGAACTGGGGAATGTCAATAAAGCCCTGCTGCGACCCGACCAGGCTCTTGGCTATTTCGAACGGGCACATGAGATATCCCAGCGATACGGCATTAAAGAAGTGGAATGGCGGGCGGCAGCGGGCAAGGCCACGTTGTTGAGGGAGGAAGGAAAGCTCCCCGACGCCTTGACCTGGTTCACCAAAGGGGTCGAAGTGGTGGAAGGCATGCGGGCAGCCCTGAAAATCGATGAACTCCGCAATAGTTTCCAGACGAACAAACTGGATCTGTATCGGGACATCATCACCCTGCTCATTACGATGAACCGGACCGATGACGCCTTTAATTTCTTAGAACGGTCACGATCCCGAAGCTTCATCGACCTGTTGGGCAATCAAAAACTCTCGTTCAAAAACGAAGGGGACCAGGAAACCTGGACCAAAATCAACAGCCTGGCTTCCACGGTGGATTCGCTCAAATCGGAACTGGGATCCTATGAGAAGCCCCCTGAGGACCTTCAGGAACGGTATCGCAACACCAAGGCCCTGTATGAAGAAGCCATCCTTGAGGTCAAACAGGAGAATCCAAGTCTCAGCAGTTTTGTCTCCGTGGATCCGCTCAATCTGGAAGGGGTCCAACAGCTCCTGGCTCCCCGAGTGGGACTCCTCACCTATTTTATAACGAAGGACCAGCTTTACCTGTGGCTCATCACGAACGAACGAACCATCTTCAAGACGGTGTCAGCAAAGGAGGAAGACCTCACCCGCCTGGTGACCCGCTACCGGCAACTCGTTCAGCACCTGGAACCGGTTGATGATGAGTTACAAAAACTCTATGTTTCCCTGATTCAACCGGTTGAAGCAGATATCAAAAACCTGGAGTATTTGGGAATCATTCCCGATGGCCCCTTACATTTTCTCTCCTTCGCCGCACTCAAACACGGTCCGGCCTATCTGGTGGATGAGATCCCGCTCTTTTACGCACCTTCGGCGAGCGTCTTCCAATTCACCTTTGCCAAACGGCAAGCCGTGAAGAATGACAAAGTCCTGGCGATCGGGAACCCGGATCTGGGAAATTTCAACTACGATCTTCCGCTGGCCGAACTGGAGGCCCAAAGCATCAAATGGAATTATCCCAATATGGATATTCTGACCGGTACGAAGGCCACCAAAGAATGGGTGGTGAAGAATATCTCCCGATATGGCATCATCCACTTAGCCGCCCATGGGGAATTTGATGAGGGCAATCCGCTGTTGTCTTCACTCTGGCTGGCCTCAGAAAACCCCGAAAACCGCCGACTGACCGTCAAGGAGATTTTCGGTTTGGAATTAAACGCCGACCTGGTGACCTTAAGCGCCTGCCAGACGGGCCTGGGCAAACTGGAAGCCGGAGAGCTGATCGGCCTGAACCGCGCATTTGTCTATGCCGGCACCCATGCCCTGGTGTCCGCCCTGTGGCGGGTGGATGATCTCTCCACCTCTGTGCTCATGAAACATTTTTACCGGAATTACGTGACCGCGAATAAAGCGAAGAGTTTGCGGCAAGCGCAACTCATCGTGAAAAAAGACTTTCCCCACCCGTCCTATTGGGCGGGGTTTAGTTTAATCGGAGACTA
>CABVRQ010000097.1 GCA_902500695.1 uncultured Nitrospira sp.
AAAACCTGAAGAAAAACCCGCACCGAAGGAGCTGCCACTTCCTTTACGGTCATGACTCTAGGGCTAAAATGCATCTATGGAATTCTGACCTTCCGGCGTTCTTTGAATGCAAAGAACGCCGGATAGATTTAACCCTTCGACTAATGGATTGATCATTCTTCCAGAGTGCCAGGCAAGACCAAAGAGAAATGAGTCTCCACAAAGAATTTTCTATTGAGTCTTATTTTTCAAGGCTTAATGGATTAAATCCTTGATCATTAAATGATCGTTTTTGCTTGCATCTCTGACAAGTCAAAGGTTCGGATAATTTTTTCCCGCGCAAGTCCGTTATCACAATGCCCGGATATGAAGCGGTACGGTGATACACCACAATATATTCTGTGCTGCATGTTTGGCATATGAATTTTTTCTTTATTGGCATGGCCGGCCTTTCTTTCATATCTAAAGTTTTTTACGAACACCCGTTGGTCGAGCCGCAGGTGTCACACTTTAAACAGGTCCCGTTTCGAACCATGGTGAACTGTTTGCACTCCGGACAGGGATCGCCTTCATAGCCTTTTTGCCTGGCTTCCTGTACTTCCGTGATGGTGAGGGTCTCGCGTTTCATTTCAACTTTTCTGGCGACTTTCCCATGCTCTCCGTTTTTCCCAACTCCGTTGCCCACCGATTTTCGAGAAGGAAAGATTTCGGGACTGATTGAGGTTGAGCTGAGGGAGCGTGGGTCCACTAAGCCTTCTTCGCCTTCATCCGGCATATCCGTTTCCTTCTTGAGGGCATCCACGCGAAGATCTTCAGGGGCGACCTGTTCCAAATCGTGCCGGTCCAAGTAGGTGATCGCCAGTTCACGGAAAATGTAATCAATGATCGAGGTCGACATTTTGATGTGGTCGTTGAGCTTAACCGGCCCGTTGGGCTCGAAACGGGTGAACACAAATGCGTCCACATATTCTTCAAGAGGGACGCCATGTTGGAATCCGAGGGAAATCGCAATGGCGAAACAGTTCATCAGACTTCGAAAGGCGGCTCCCTCTTTATGCATATCCAGGAAAATTTCTCCCAGGGTTCCGTCTTCGTATTCTCCGGTTCGGAGATAGATTTTATGACCACCGACAATCGCCTTTTGGGTATAGCCGGCTCGACGGGTCGGGAGGGGACGGCGTTTCGCCAGGTAACGGACCAGCACGCGGGAAGCCGCTTGTTTTGCAACGGAGGCGATGTGCTCATTTTGAGCAGATAAATCACCCCATTCACTGACGGTATTCAGCGGTTGGCTGAGTTTCGACCCATCCCGATACAGGGCCACGGCTTTGACCATGGAAGTCCAGGACAGCATATAGGCCTCTTTAACCGATTCCACGGACGCCTCGGCCGGCATATTGATGGTTTTGCTAATGGCCCCGCTGATGAATGGCTGGGCGGCTGCCATCATCCGGATATGGGCCGGTGGAGAAATAAATCGTTGTCCTATACGCCCGCACCGGTTGGCACAATCAAAAATTGGCAGATGTTCCGGTTTGAGATGTGGAGCGCCTTCAACGGTCATGGTGCCACAGCAAAAGTCCGTTGCCGCAAGAATTTCTTCCTGAGTGAAGCCGAGAATTTTGAGAATATTTAATTGAGGACTCTGAAGTTGAGATTCGGTCAGACCTAATTTTTCACGACAGAATTCCTCAGTGAGGGTCCATTTATTAAACGCGAAGTGAATATCAAAGGCTCCGTCCAGCGTGGCCTCCATGCGTTCCAATACCGCACGGTCAAATCCTTTGGTTTGCAAGGTATCATGGTTGATAAAGGGGGCTTGTTTGAGTGTCCGGGTCCCCGTCGCATAGGTGATGATATCTTGAATCTGGCTTGAGCTGTATCCCAGATGCCGTAAAGCCGGTGGAAGACTTTGATTGATAATTTTAAAGTAGCCACCCCCGGCCAGTTTCTTGAATTTGACCAGGGCAAAATCCGGCTCGATTCCGGTGGTGTCGCAATCCATGACTAAGCCGATTGTGCCGGTCGGCGCGATGACGGTGGCTTGTGCGTTTCGATACCCGTATTGTTCACCCAGTTCCAATGCCCGGTCCCATGATGTTTGCGCGGCTTGTACGAGGGTTTGAGGACATTGCTCAGGTTGTATGCCTATTGGCGGGATGGTGAGCCCCTCATATTCATCATGCGGAGCATTGTAGGCTGCTCGACGATGGTTCCGCATGACTCGAAGCATGGCTTCGGCATTACGTGGATAGGCGTTAAAGTGCCCTAATTCTTTGGCCATTTCTGCGGATGTGGCATAGGACTCCCCGGTCATCAGGGACGTAATGGCGCCACTCCAGGCTAAGGCCTGTGGCGAATCATAGGGAATCCCAATTTTCATGAGAATGGAGCCCAAGTTGGCATAGCCGAGACCGAGGGTTCTAAAGGCAAAGCTTTTTTCGGCAATCGCGCGGCCGGGGAATCCTGCCATCAGCACGCTGATTTCCAGGACAATCGTCCACAACCGGACGGCATGTCGAAAGCCGTCAATATCAAACTGTCCTTCTGTTGTCAGGAATCGCCCTAAATTGAGGGAGGCCAGGTTGCAGGCGGTATCATCTAAAAACATGTATTCGCTGCAAGGATTCGAGGCATTAATCCGACCATCCTGGGGACAGGTGTGCCATTCGTTAATGGTAGTGTCATATTGCACGCCGGGATCGGCGCAGATCCAGGCCGCCCAGGCGATTCGATCCCATAATTCTTTTGCCGGCATGGTCTTGCAGACTGCACCGTCGGTGCGTCTGGTCAACTTCCAATCCCCGCCTGCCTGAAGGGTCTCAAAAAATTCATTCGGAATTCTGATGCTATTATTCGAGTTTTGCCCGGAGACCGTCTGATAGGCTTTGCTATCCCAATTGGTGTCATATTCATGGAACACGAAATGGGTAAACCCTTCCTGGGCGTAGCTGAACATCCGGTGAATATAGGGTTCAGGCACCGCGACTTCCCGTGCGGCTTGAATTGCCTCACGTAAGGAATGGTTATCTCGGGGATTGGTATCGACCTGGGTGCTCCCGTCCTGACGTGGGGCGTGACAGGCTTTTAAGATGGCGTTCAGGTGACGTGCGCAGACTTTTGATCCGGTGACCATGGCCGCCACCTTTTGTTCTTCTATAACTTTCCAATCAATAAATTCTTCAATATCGGGATGATCTAAATCCAGGCACACCATTTTGGCGGCGCGGCGAGTCGTCCCTCCCGATTTAATGGCACCAGCGGCCCGATCGCCGATTTTGAGAAAGGACATGAGTCCTGACGATCGACCGCCTCCGGATAACGATTCTCCATCGGCCCGTAATTTGGAAAAATTGGTACCGGTTCCAGACCCGTATTTGAACAGGCGGGCTTCCCGAACCCACAGATCCATAATCCCGCCTTCATTGACCAAATCATCAGAGATCGATTGGATAAAGCAGGCATGGACTTGAGGGCGCTCATACGCGTTGCGGGCTTGTTTAACCCTATGGGTATTTGGGTCCACGAAGAAATGTCCCTGTGAAGGTCCAGACAGGCCGTAGGCAAAGTGGAGTCCGGTGTTAAACCATTGGGGAGAGTTCGGCGCGGCCATTTGCCAGGCCAACATGTAACTCAGTTCGTCTTTAAAGGTTTCGGCATCTTCAGGAGTATCAAAGTAATGATGGGTCGTGCCCCATTCCGTCCAACAGCCTGCCAGTCGATGGAACACTTGCCGCGCATCACGTTCCCCTCCCAGCAGGGGGCCACCTTTCTCATTGAGGACTGGATGTCCTTGATCGTCAAATTGGGGAACCCCGGCTTTACGAAAGTATTTTTGGGCTAAAATGTCCACTGCCAGTTGAGACCAATGTTCCGGTGCCAGAATGTTGTCTTGATGGAACACGGCCGAGCCATCCGGGTTCCGGATTTCTGAGGATCTGGTTGAGAAGGGAATGGTCTGATACGGACTTTCACCCGTTTTTGTGAATCGACGGTCAATTTTCATGTAGAGCTCCTTTTGGAAGAGACTGAAAACCTGAGGGGTAATTCTTCGGTCATTTTTTCCGCCTCATCTGGCATCCCTGCCTTCCAAAGAGAGCACAGTGGAATTGTGCCTCTTTACTGCCAAGTATGCTCTCACGGAACGTGGAGTTCATACAATAAGCAGTGCAACCAGAAGCCATCAATGCAGTGTTTCGGCGAATGACTGGCCTCTAGCAGGAAAGAATTGGCTTCTGCCAAATGCCTGCACACATCAAGGAAAATAGGAAAAATGAAACCGGAAGAAATAATTGGTATAAACCAATGGCCCACAATCTATAGCGGATAGAAAAAAATGTCAATACTAAATGTTGTGACTGGTGCCTACTTGATGGGGATTTCTGTGCAGAACATGTGAGTTCAAAAAACTTAATATTTCGTGCGGAGTTCTGAATGAATTTTTATGGTTATCAACAGCCTGAAATTCTAGCCAAACAAGTTATGCACACGAAGACTATTCAAGAAGTAGAAAAATTGCTAAAAATTTTCAGATTGCCGTTTGTGGTTCTCACGACAATTCGTCAAACATCAATAATCAAAAAGGTCATAGAGGAAAAAATGAGTTCGGAATGAAAGAGGTCACGACGGGATCGACAGGACGTCTCTGGGAGAACATTTTGATTTGCTGCGGTATCATATGCCACGTTAAGAGGTTTGTGGCAGGTGGACCAGCTATGGTCCATGGGAGATTAGGAGGCCTATTTTTTGAAGAAGGAGCCGAATCATGTATGTGTGGAGTAAACCCTTGGTTTTTGGGTTAGTGTTGGCGTTGGTCTTGTTAGAGGGAATGTTTTTTCTCATGATCGGGGAGGGAGGGGAAAGCCAGTTACATGTTCGAACGACTCAATGGATTACGGCCAACTATGTGTTATTAATGATTTGGATCTTTGTCTGGATGTATGATCAAGCAAGGGTGAGAGGGAAAAATGTGTGGTTGTGGATCCTGCCCTTTGCCTTGTTCCCACTGCCGACGCTGGCATTTTTTATTTTTAGACTTCAGCGGAGGATTGCCTGAGCAGATTTACCCGATAATCACTCGGGCCTTGGCATATCGATAGGGCTTGCTGACTATGGTCTTTATGGCAAATAATCCGATCATCAATGGGCCGAACCGGCCCAATAGCATGGACAGCATAATCATGCCTTTTCCAAAATCGGTAAAGAGTGCTGATAAGCTTAGTGTTTCGCCATTTCCTAAAGACATGCCCACAATGCCCATGGCCGATGTGACCTCAAACATCAGGAATAAAAACGGTTGCGACTCCGTAGAATCCAACAGGAGGGTCATGCCGGTAATCATGACAAAAGCGAGGATGGTGAAACAAAGGGCTCGGGTAATGAGGTCCTGAGGGATTCGCCTGTGAAAGATTTCGACGTCTTTATCTCGACGAAGCATGCTTAACATAGTTAGGAATACGATGGCGGCAGTGGTTGTTTTAAGGCCTCCTGCCATACTGCCGGGCGATCCTCCGATGGCCATTAGTAATAACAGGAAATAGAGTGTGGCATCCCGCATGTCGATGATGTCCATCGATGTAAACCCTGCGGTACGGGAAACTGAGTGAAAGTAGGAAATTGTCAGCTTTGTTCCGATGGAGGCGGATTGGAATGTGGAGGGATTGTTCCACTCCAATATGGTAATGCCTACGGTTCCACCCACGATAAGCAGGGCGGTGGTGACCAACACCAATTTGGTGTGTGTCTGTAGACGAAACCGTTGCCCACGAAGATAGCCGAGAAGATCTTCAAAGACAAAAAAGCCGATGCTTCCGAAGATCACTAAAATGGTGATAATTCCATTGATGGTCCAGTCAGTTTGAAAGGACTTAAAGCTATCAGAAAAAAGGGCAAACCCGGCATTATTAAATGCCGAAATGGCATGGAATATTCCGTAATAGGCGGCTGTCCCCCATGAAACGTCGACGGCAAAGCGAAGCGTGAGCAACAACGCGCCTATACCCTCCAACCCTAAGGTAATTATGGCGACTAGCTTCACGAACCGGACCAATCCCTGTAAATCCATGGTATTCATCGATTCGCTGAGCATCATCCTGTCTCGTAACCCAAGTCGACGCCCCAATATGAGCAAAATCATTGTGGCCATTAACGCGTATCCTAATCCTCCAATCTGAATCAACCCGAGAATCACGCCTTGTCCAAACAGGGTGAAATCTTGTGGGGTATCCATGACGATGAGACCCGTCACGCAGACGGCCGAGGTTGCAGTGAAGAGCGCGTCAAGGAATGAAATGTTCACTCCGGGATGCGTGGCAAATGGAAGCATGAGCAGGCAGGCACCGAAGACAATGAGCCCGAGGGCAGCTAATGCCACAATTTGGCCAGGTGGTAACCGAAAGCCGACAAAACGAGCTATCAGGAGTCTTCCGAAACCGTCACTCATTGGGTAAGGAGAGAGGGTTTGTTTGAATGTGAAGCAGGATGGGCGGATAGGGTCATCTGGTTCGAACCAATAGGAATGCCAGGCTTGGATCCACATCCAAACACAGACTTTTTGTCATAAAAAATAGAAATGAGGTGGGAGACAAATTTGACAGACGATAGATGACTGTCGGGTAATCCCCGAATGGGCCAAATTGCATTATGATTCTCAAAAAATACTAGCATGTTCGGTCGACAATGGAAACCTGGTTCCCCGCTGCCTTGTTGTGCGGAAAGGCCTTCTTTATAATGGCATGCCTATGAATTCTGAGGATTTTCCACAACCCCAACCGCGGGTGACGTTGTATACGTTAGGGTGTCGACTCAACCAGGCTGAAACGGCTGTCCTCAAGGACGGGTTTCACCAAAGTGGGTTTCTCCCGGTAGAATTTGGTCAGGAAACGGATGTTTTTGTAATCAATACCTGCACAGTCACGGAAGGGGCTGAGGTGGATTGCCGACGAATCGTTCGCCAGGTCCTCCGTCATTCCCCCCACGCCTTTGTAGCGGTCACCGGGTGTTATGCCCAGACCGGCCTTGAAGTGCTCCGCCGCATGGCCGACATTGACCTCATTGTCGGCAATCAATTCAAAATGCGGCTTCCTGAGATCATTCCACCATTTTCTCAGCTCAAAAAACAGCCTGTGCCACTAGTGCATCATGGGCGGATTGATCCAGAGAATTTTTCGATAGAAGGCGTAGGAGCCTATACCACCACTCGCGCAAATGTGAAAATCCAGGACGGGTGTCAGTTTATGTGTTCGTTTTGCCTGATTCCTTTTGCCAGAGGCCGAGAGCGGAGTCGGTTTCTGGATGATGCGGTTCGTGAGGCGGAGGAATTGGTAGAAAGAGGGCATCGGGAGTTAGTGCTGACGGGGGTGAACATCGGACAATATCGGGATGGAGTTGCCGACCTCCTGGTGCTCATTCAACGATTTGAGGCCATTAAAGGCCTGGAGCGGATCCGTATTTCCTCAATTGAACCCACGACAGTTCCTGAGAGTCTTCTGGACTATATGAGCAGTTCCACCAAGCTGTGCCGGTATTTACATGTGCCCTTACAGAGCGGAGACGATCGTATATTGGAGGCCATGAATCGGCGTTATTCGGTTCGAGAGTATCAGGAAGCCATGGAATCTGCTCTGAAGCGGATTCCAGATCTGTGCTTTGGCACGGATGTGCTGGTGGGGTTTCCTGGGGAGGGCTCACGAGAATTTGCGAATACGGAAGCGGTGGTCCGGGATCTTCCTTTTGCGTATTTGCATGTGTTTAGCTACTCGCCCAGGCCCGGTACCGCCTCGACCAAGTTGCCGCATGCTGTGTCTCCAATAATGACGAAAGAGCGGAGTCGGGCATTGCGGGAAATATCCGAGCACAAGCGAATGGCTTTCCATCAGCGGTTTTTAGGGCAACGAGTCTCGGTGTTATTTGAAGCAGCGGAATCCGAGGGCTATTGGCCAGGGCTGACGGATAATTATATTCGTGTGGCCGTTCGTTCTCCATATCCGCTGCGTAATACCATTCAACCGGTTGTCGTAACCGGCATGATGTCGGGTACCACGTTGGGATTGCTGGAGCCATCTTCTGAATTCTCTCCCCCGGCTAAGGATCTGTTTTCTGTTTCTTCACTTGTGTGCGTTTCATAGAAAGGCGATGGTTGTGAGCGGATCCCCTTTACTCATCCCTACCAGCTTGAAGGCTCGGACCTATCTGCCTGAAAAAGGGAGTTATCAGGTGTATATGGAGACCTTCGGGTGTCAGATGAATGAATATGATTCGGAAATCGTTCGTTCATTGTTAAAAACCCGCGGATTTCAATTTACTCCGTATGATAATGAAGCCGATGTTATTCTGTTTAACACCTGTGCCATTCGAGAGAATGCCCATAATCGCGTGTATGGCCATTTAGCCCGTTATACCAATAGAAAACAGGAACGAGGCTTAGTCATCGGGGTGTTAGGCTGTATGGCTCAGAATCTGAAACAAGAGCTGATGGATACTCGATCATTCATTGATGTGCTGGTCGGGCCAGATGGATACCGGCGACTGCCCGATCTTCTCATGGATGCGCTGGAGCATCGCAAACGAGGGTTGGCCGTTGATCTGTCCGAATACGAAACGTATGCCCACATCGTTCCGGACCGGCCGGCTGGAATTAATGGATGGATTGCGGTGATGCGGGGCTGTGATAATTTTTGTTCCTTTTGCGTGGTGCCATATACGCGTGGACGAGAACGTTCTCGAGACCCGGAGGGGATTATTCAGGAAGCCCATCAATTGGTCAGTCAGGGAGTTCGGCAAATCACCCTATTGGGGCAAAATGTCAATTCTTACCGGTCCGGGGAGTGGGATTTTGCCAGATTGTTAATAGCGGTTGGGGATGTTCCCGGGATTCAGCGTGTGCGGTTTATGTCTCCCCATCCCAAAGATTTTCCGCCAGCCCTGCTTGAAGCCGTTGCGGAGCATCCCGCCATCTGCAAAACGATTCATTTGCCGCTGCAATCGGCCAATGATCGAATTCTGGAACGCATGGGGCGGGGATACACTCAAAGAGAGTACCGTAAGCTGGTTGAGGCCATTCGGAAGAAAGGCCCACTTGTTTTGACCACCGATCTCATTTGTGGGTTTTGTGGAGAAACCGATGAGGAGTTCCAGGAGACCTATCGTCTCATGCAAGAGGTGGGATATCAGGCGGCGTTCGTATTCAAATATTCTGAACGAAAGCACACGATTGCGGCCAGAAAATTTGTGGATGATGTTCCTGAGCAGGTGAAGGGATATCGGACGAATCAGATCGTCGAATTGCAAAAAGAAATTTCCCTTTCAAAAAATAAAGAACTCATCGGCACCACTGTGGAGGTTATGCTGGAGGGGCATTCCAAAAAATCTGATCTTCAATGGATGGGACATAGCGACCACAATGTGACGGTTGTCTGGCCCAAGGGTAACGAGGTCCGTCAACCAGGAGACCTGGTGCCCGTTCTTGTCAGGGATGCTTCGCCTTCCACCCTTTATGGGCATATCCAATCCTGATGGATTTTGTGTGTTTCCGGTAGCCCAAGATTCTTTTTCCCATCTTCATTCCCTAAATCTCTGATTTTTCTGCGATTCCTTTTGTTTAAATCCTCCCAAGTTGATTTTTCCTGGTTTGCCGTCGTGTGTATGAGGGAAATACCGGCCCCATCGTAAGCTGGTTTCTACCTCAAGTCAGGTGCTCATTGTCCGATAAAACCTTTGATTACTTGTAGATTTCCGGTCGTATTCCGGAGCGGATTGTCCTTCAACTACCTGGTGCTCATTCGGAAAAGAACTCCCCATACAATCGATCTAAGGATTTAAGCCAAGACGGTGATATGTCTGAATGATCGGGTTTCGAAGGGATACTGTTATGGTGAATGGTGATAAAAGCCATGAGGTTTGACGAATAATGGATCCCCAGATTCTGCAACGTATAAAAAATTGCAAGACCCTTCCGGCAATTCCCGCGTTGCCCTTACAGGTACTCCAACTGTGTCGGGATGAGAGGACTACCGCCCAACGTATTGGTGACGTCATAAGCAAAGACCCTTCTTTTGTTGCCAAGTTGTTGAATGTGGCCAATTCCAGTTTTTACGGGGGCAGTCGTCATAAAGTGACGACGGTCACCCATGCGGTGACGTTATTGGGCATGAATTCTATTGCTACCTTAGCGTTTTGCTTTTCGTTATATCGAGACTTGCGAAAAAAGGGTGGCGGAGCGTTTGATCATACCCATTTTTGGCATCGATGTATTTTGGCGAGTTTGGCCGCGAAGATTTTGGCCAAGCGTGTCCGGGTCACGAACGAAGAAGAGGTGTTCCTTGCTGGATTATTACAGGACCTGGGCGTGCTGGTAATGAGCGAGGCGTTAGGCATGGAATATGGGTTGATATATAAAAAAGCTGCGCAGGACCATCAGGCACTTGAGGCGTTGGAACAAGATCGATGGAAAACGGATCATTGCGAGATCGGGGCATGGTTGGCCGAGACGTGGGAATTGCCAGAATTATTGCGAGAATCCGTCAAAGGAAGTCATGACCCTTCCTTGGCGTCCAGTAGCGATGAGGTTTCCCGGTTAACTATTCAATGTGTGGCGTTGTCGGGGCGGTTGGCTGATATGTGGTGCCACCAACAGCCGGAGGTGGCTATACAATCGGCTATCCAATTCTCAAAGGAGCTTTTGGACATTGAACCTGACGGACTTGTGGAAGTCGCAAAACAAATTGCTGACGGAATCCCCGATATGTCCAGCTTTTTCCAGATCAGCCTGGGTAAACCCGAAGACATTCAAAAAGTGTTGGATAATCTTGACCAAATCGTAACGGGTATCTCTCCATCCGAAATGTCAGAACCAATCCCTGCCTTATAAGGCAGGGATTCCTCCAACGTTTCCCTGCGGTCTACCTCAGCATTCAATCGGATTTGTTCCAGTCAGGGAAATGGATTTGTACGTGACTTCCAATGCCGGGTGGATGGCGGGACAGGTCCTGACATGTACAAGGAAATGACGAAGACTTGACCTGGGAGGTCTTAAAGCGCAACGCGCCTCTATTCACGTCATGGGTAGAGGGAAGGAGAGTTTATCCACTTAAGGGAACTGTCAGCATTGAGGTCCAGTCCATGGGATGTTCGCTCTTGGACCGGATAAGGTGGAATCTGTTGACTGTGAAATTGAGGCGTAAAACTTGAGATAAAGCTGACGTGATTTTGTCTTTCAGTTCAATGGAATAATGACCATATAATAGGCTGAGATGGGGCATATAGGGGCCGGGATCCTTGACGAACAGACTTCTTGCCAGTTCATGTGCATTCAGTAGTGCTGGAGTCATCTGAGTTTTTAAGAAAACACATTGAAAGTACTGATCACCATAGGCAGGTTCAGTCAGAAGAATATTAAAAGATGGAAGCAATCCTCCGAGTTCTAAGCATCGAACGGATATAGCCTCCTCTGTGCCTGGAAGAGAACCTAGGAGCGTCACATGCGGGTCGAAGACTGGAGCGTGATACGCTTTGCTCAAGTCGGTAATGGTCTTCATGAGAATGTCATAGGCCTGACCAGTAGGTGCCAGCCAAAGGTGATAGGTATTTGCCACATGCACCTTTCAGAATGATGAGAAGGGCTTGAAGGATGAACCAGGGTGTTGGAGCAACGGGATATGTCCCTCGTCTTGCGGGTTGCCTTGGCTGGGATGCCCGGCGTTCCGAGGAGGTTTCCGGACAACACGTTTTCGTTTGGTCCAAAGGCGTATTCTAGGTAGGGCTCTTTCCTTTTGAATTTGAGGGTTTGATTCCGGTCCAGATAAGCAGCCCTCCACTGATGATCAATGCCAATGGAACAAGCATCAATACAAAGAGGTTTCCCCTGGCTTGCCATGCCGCTGTGCCCATTGTTCCGCCTACAAAGGCCAATGCGGTGCCGAGTGTGATCACGATAACCCTGATGATAAAAAATGCTATCTGCTTGACCTTGCTTCGAGGTGCTTTTGGACGGTCAGATTCTCTATCAAACAACAGTGTTGGTCTGGTGGACCTGGTGTTCCTGTGCTCTCCCTTTATGCCTGGTCCGGCAAGTGTTTTCTCGTCATCGTTTTTTTTCCTGATGGGCCCAAGGATTTGAAACCGGACGGCAATGAACCCTTGATTTGCGACAGAGATGTGATCCAGCCTGAGTTGCAAAAATGGCCAAAGCCCGCTAGTCACAATTTGTTTGGCAACATCATCAGGAACATACCCCAACATATCCCGTTTTGTAGAAAATATTTGCTCTGATACCCCAAATATCTTGATGGCATGAGGGTTCTGGGGATTGCTCGGTTCCTGTTCCCAGTCCAACAGGTGATTGGAGCCTTGGATAAATTGCCAGACAATGGTCTGCCGGTCTTGAATGCCCTGAATCTCAATGTTTTCATAGTAGATTTCATACCCGACTTGAATTGGAGGCAAGAAGGAAATGCCTTCAGGCATGACAATATTCTGACGGTTTTTTCGTTCCGACATGCTTCAGCCGTACCTATTTCGTTGATTTAAAGGTGGGAAGTGGTGACTTCTCTCTCGAGAAAATGTCCTTTTATCTATTTCTTTCAACAGGGTCATCTCTTTGGGCATACTGCATAGAGCTTGGAACAACTCCGATCAAGCCACGCTCCTTACACCATACAAAAATTATGGGGTAAAGGAAATGCATGGAAAAATTCGTAGCCAATTGACATATTGTCCTAGCGCTGGGGTTTTGCTTGACCCACTGGAAGAGTAGGGAACGCCCTACAAAATATTAGCTTACTAGG
>CABVRQ010000098.1 GCA_902500695.1 uncultured Nitrospira sp.
CCGGGATACCGGTTGGATCCGAGTGGAATGGTGAGTTGGTCCAGGGTGGCATAAGCATTTCCCTTGGACTGCAGTAACAATTCGCCTGACTTGAAATCCAGCAAACCTAATTCCACCGTCACGTGATTTTCAGTCTGATGACCGTTTAACGTCTCGACTTCAGGGAGAACGTCAACGGCCTCGAAACTCTATGTATGAACGGTCTACTTGACGGGGAAGCTTACAACCTGTCCCCCCATGCTTTAAATTAAAGTATAGGATTGCCTACTGATTTGGTGGAAATCCAATATTCATTGATAACGTTATTTTAGATCCGTATTACAAGAGCCGTATGATGGGAGATTATCACGCACGGTTCTGTGAGAGGCTTGGGGTAGATTTCCCCCTTGTCTACTCGACTCCAAACACGTTGTGGTTCACGTTGAATGGCAAGACGATTTATGGAAGAATGTAGTACTAACCCAATTATTTAAATTGGTGTTAAAAAATATGGCTTAACAAAAGATTCGTTAATTTTGTTACCAATAAAATTGTACATAAATGAAGAAGAAATACCCAATTTCAAGACGCGACTTTATTAAACTATCTGGCGCGGTTGCTGCCGGTGCAATATTTTTCCCTTTAGGAGTTTGTTTTTCTGATAAAGCACCTGCACCATTGGTGAGGGATTTTGGCCGGATGAAAACTAAGGTTACGACTGTGGGGCTTGGGGGACAAGCGTCGATACAATGGACCCCGGATGATGTTGATCCCGTTTCTATTATTCTTAAAGCTTTTGAATTGGGTGTAAATTATTTTGACACTTCAAACATGTACGGGCCTAGCCAATTAAATTATCATAAGGCATTTGAAAACTTAAACCTTTTACCCGATTCAAAGCCTTATAATAGAAAGCTAAGGGAATCATTTACATTAACCAGCAAAACACTTATGAGGTGGGGCAAACCTGGCTGGACGCCGGTTGAGAATGTTCGAAATGCGTCAAATGGCAATGATGTCCAATGTGCAATAGATGACCTTAAGCGATCATTATCACAGATTTTTGGCGATGGAAAAGGTAACTACCCCGAAGGCTCTTATCTTGATTTACTGTTGGTTCATAGCATAACCAGTTTTGAAGAAGTCGATGTACTTTATAAGGGACTGGAAACACCCCTAAATCCGGATGAAAACTTTGGCGCTTTGGTTGCCTTACGCGACTATAGAGATGGCACTAATATGACCGGAACAAATCCCAAGAATGAAAAACTAATAAAGCACATTGGATTTTCAGGCCACAATAATCCACCGGCTATGATTGATATGATACAGCGTGATGAATTTGATTTGCTTGATGCCATGTTGGTATCAATAAATTCGAATGATAAGTTGTATTTTAATATGTCAAACAATGTAATCCCTATTGCCAAGGCTAAAGGCCTTGGCATAATAGGGATGAAAGTTTTTGCCGATGCTGCTATGTATCATAAAGAACCTAGATTCTCAAAAACTCCCGCCGATGTTTATTGCAAAGTAGGTTCACCTACTTTGCCAAGCAATGAATTAATTGAATATGTACTTTCTTCACCAGATATTGACACACTTATTATTGGGATTGGTCATATCGATGAGGATCCTCTTAAATGTCAGTTAACTCAGAATTATTATGCGGCTCAAATACTGCCAGATACACTCTCAATAGCAGATCGATTTAGGATAGAAGAGAAAACTGCAAAAATACGAAATGGGAGGACGAACTTTTTTCAACTTGACAAAATTGACCTTACATCACCACGAGATATAAAACGGGAAAATTTTAACGGTAAAACGAAGATATCCTGGCATACGGCCTATGCGGCGGCAGCTCCAATTTCACACTATGAAATTCTAGTGGATAATAAGGTTATTGGAAAAGTAAAACATAAACCTCAAATAAGAAAGAGTAGCCCTTTTGTTTTCGAAACTGAAGAATTAAATACCGGGAACCTAATTGTTTATGCTGTTGACGAGGCTGGAAATAAGGCCTAATATTTTAGCGTCCCAATCCCTGAATCAACACTTGTGTTTTATGTAGAGCAATAAAACTTGAATGAGATCTTGGCTAGTAACAATTGGGAGACCTCAATAGCGTACTTCGAATAAACCAATTTCTTCCCCATGTTTTTCCTTGTTTTGGCGAAACAGCATTTTCTTGAGCAGTCATCCTTACCCAGAAACTCGGTCATTGGCATTTGTGTCAAAGACACGTTCCCTCATTATGCGTACGCATACTCGCCCTTCGTCATGCAGCATCAGAGAGGCAAGCGTTTAAAGACGTCCAGCAAGCGTCGGGCATACCCGAATTCGTTGTCGTACCAGACAAGCACCTTTGCGATGCGTCCTTGTAGGACCCGGGTTGAGAGTGCATCGATAATCCCGGAATGGGGATCTCCCAGAATGTCCGCCGAGACTAACTCCTCTTCGCTATAGCCCAAAATGCCATTGAGTGGCCCATTCGCCGCCGCCTTGAAAGCTTCATTCACTTTCTCGACACTACATTCTTGACGAAGATGCACGACAATATCGGTGATGGCTCCATCCACCACCGGTACACGAATGGCAATCGCCTCCATGCGTCCGTTCAGTTCCGGGAGCACTTGTATGGTGGCCATGGCAGCTCCTGTGGTGGTGGGTATCAGTGATACGGCGGCTGCTCTACCACGTCGTAACTTCTTGGCCGGGCCATCGACCAAAGCTTGGGAAATGGTATAGGCGTGCACGGTCGTGACCATGGCATACTCAATTCCAAAATTGTCTTGGAGCACTTTCAAAGGCGGAGCCAAGGAATTTGTGGTGCAAGAGGCCAACGAGATTATTTGATGCCTGGCTGGATCGAACTGGCGATCGTTGACTCCTGGGACTATGGTGACATCCGCTGTTGGGGACGGGGCACTGATGATGACCCGCTTCGCGCCGGCGTCCACATGCTTGGCCGCAAGATCGCGCTTGGTAAACAACCCCGTACATTCAAGCACGACATCCACCCCCAATTCCTGCCATGGCAAACGGGCTGGATCCTTTTCGGCGTAAATTGGAAACCGAGATTCTTTCATGAGAATCTCATTGCCCTCGACGGTCACAGGGTATGGCGTGCGCCCATGCACGGAATCAAACCGGAGGAGATAAGCCAAATTCTCCGGTGAGACCAAATCGTTGGCTGCGACAATCTCCACATCCTTTGATGTATTTTCACAATATTGTCGTAATACTAACCGTCCGATACGTCCGAGTCCGTTGATGGCCACTTTTTTCATCGAATCCGCTCCTTCAAAATAGGTCTATCGATCTTCGATCATCTTGTTCTCGAAAACTTTTTGACTTTGACCTTTCCGACACTATTCTAACTGACCATAAAAAGTCCTCTCTCACGGTCAAACGTTCATTTCGCCAGGCTTCGTCATTAGGGTCGTACGTAGCAAAATAGTTTCAAAAATATGCCCACAGACCCCTGTGTACTTGAATAGCACAATAAGGAAAAGCTCGCCTATGTCTTTCAATAATTCTCGGAAATTCGTTGATTATTTCAAGGTCTGAAATTTTCCTGTTTCCTTGTAGGAATATCTTTATTGCTTTTCAGGCTATCCCGTTCAAAGCGCAGAGAAAAGGAGTTGGGCTTGCTTTGGACAAGCCCAACTCCTTTATCTTGAATAAACATCTTTTAGTTGGGTTGGAAGGTGTAACCTTTGTGGTTAACCGCCCCCTTCTCTCAGTCTTCCCCCTATTAGGGCAGGGTATAGGTGAGGGTGGGCCAGACAGCATAGCCACTGATTACCCCCTTATCCTTTGGGCCGATATCCATGCGAGAACGAAATGCCGTCGTACCCGATATCCCCGCGAAATCGCCTGTGCCTCCAATATGAGTCCATTCGCCCTGGCATTCTTCGGTCGAACCCGAACACCGAAACAACGTATAAACCATCCCGGTGCCGTCATTTGGAGTGATTACGCAGAATCCTTGCGAGTCCCGCTCCTTGGTATTCCTATCTAAATTCATTGTGACAGGACAGTGCATCTTCGCCGCTTGCATTGGACCTCTAACGATCCCCTCCCCCTTCTGGATAAAAATGACTCCGTCAAGCACGCCATGGAATAAAACATGTTCATCTCCGATTTCATGAGTTTCACCTTTGCCAATCCAACTGGACATCGCATGACCGGCTTCGACTGTCGCACCTAACGCGGCCCCGGAAATCCAAAAACATGCAACAAATGTGGCAATCATGATTTTGAAAACGGTCGTGAAACGCATGTCATACCTCCTTTAGTTAAAAAATTCGTGTGTAAAGACAAAGCTTGTGATTACAGGAACTCCGAATTCAGGACCCTTAAGATTTCAATTCTTCATTGCCAAACTGATTATGGTCCATCATGGCGTAAAGTCTCTTGCTCCCCTTGAAGGGTCAAGTCGATGTTTAGTCAAAGAGAATCAAGGGTTTGAGCATCCCATCCTCTTTGGTTTTCATCATCTGGAAGGCCTTTTCTACCTCGCTGAAGTTGAAGCGATGAGTCGTGAGCGGGGTAGGATCCACTCGACCCATCACAAGGAGTCTCATGAGTCGTTTCATCCGCTCGGCTCCTCCCGGACATAGTCCGGTTCGAATGGTTTTATCACTCATCCCGACCCCCCACTCTACTCTTGGAATTTCCACAAATTCTCCATCGCCGTGATAGCCAATATTAGAAATCGTTCCCCCAGGCCGTGTCGCCTTGATACAGCCCTCGAAACTGGCTTGAATTCCCAGTGCCTCAATAGCACCATCCACACCTAGCCCATCCGTCAGATCAAGAATCGCGGTGACAGGGTCTTGAGTTTTAAAATCGATGACCACATCTGCACCAAACCGCTTGGCCAGTTCTTGTCGATGCGGCACTGCTTCTACGGCAATGATAAGCCCTGCTCCTAACAATTTCGCGCCAGCGGTCGCCATCAATCCGACCGGGCCCTGCGCAAAAATGGCAACGCTTCCACCAATGGGAATGTTGGCGTGTTCGGCCCCCATAAAGCCGGTCGACATCATGTCGGTGCAATAGAGCGCCTGCTCATCCGTCAAGCCAGGCGGGATCGGTGCCAGATTGGCTTGCGCGCTGTTGACATGGAAATATTCCGCCATGTTGCCATCCTTCACATTGGCAAATTTCCAGCCTCCAAGCATGGTGGTACATTGGGAGGTGTACCCTCGCAAACAATTCTCACAAAGGTAACATGGGGTAATGGCATTAACGACGACGCGATCGCCTTCTCGAAATCCCTTTACCGCATGACCGAGCTTATGTACGATCCCGACCGCTTCATGGCCAAGGGTTAAATTCCCCCGTTCCCCAATGGCACCAGCCACCGTATGGATGTCTGATGTACAGACGAGTGCGGCAGTGGTTTTAATGATCGCGTCATTGGACCCCGGATCGGGTATGGGCTTATCCATCACGCCCACCTCGCCGATCCGTTTCATCACAAATGTTTTCATGATTTCAGCCATTTGCTTTCCTCCTTTTCCTCATGAGGATTACCAAACCCCTTTGCCAGGCTAATCGAGGAGCACCCTTCTCATGGGTTGAGACTCTTGCCTTGACAGGCTCCTATTTCCCGGATTTTTTCCACCTGGTATTTGCCACCAACAACACCACGGGAATTTCGGTTTGACTCACCATGGTGTCCACACCCATACAAGAAAAGTTATGCTCCTTACTCACGAGATTACATATGAATGTGGATCAACCATGGTAAAAATCTTCTCGAACGATCTTTCCGTCCTTCCAGGTTTGAACAGCCACCTGATGCATCGTCACACGGTTTCCACCCTTAAACGTGAGATCAAATGTCCATTCTACGGCCGCATGGTCCCCGTCAACAATTGTCCGTCCAACTTGAGCTCCATGAAATTCCTGAACATTCCCAACAAACTTTTCCTCATATTCCCTATTAGCCGCTTTCCCGACTCGTTCGTCTTTTCGATTTTCACTCATCACGACGTGGTCAGCGTAATACGCGTCAAATGTTTCCAAAAGTTTTCCAGCCAAAATACCATCGATCACAGCTTGAACCTGGTGTTGAATATTCATCTAATTCTTCTCCTCTTGCTGAGCGGTATCATCTTCTTCTCTATGCTATGCCATTTAAAAAATCAGCAACTCCTGAGACACAGGCTATTCCAATTTATTGGGCTTTTGCTTCTCCGTGTGCTCAGGTTCTTCCCAGTCGAAATTCGCAGACAGGTATCGCGAACACCCATGGCCTGTTTGGTTTGGTTTCTTTTCTCTTCTGCTTGACTCACAATAATGGTTTACGAGCAAGGTAGATGCCAGGCTAAACCATTCTGGTCTTGTACCCTTTCACTAAAAGCAAAAATAAGTGGAAACTTCAGGAGATAATGTTTTTTTTAGCTCCCCCTCTCTCCGGACCAAATGCGCTGTCATTCGGAAGGCCAACACGACTGTTAATCATAGAAAGACACTGGCAGTGACGCGTTTTTCCTCACTATCAAAACTGAGGCGGGTATTTTCTCCACACTTTTCCTATGTCCCCATGTAAGGAATTAACCTGAGAACTTGCCTACATAGTGGAAATGCCCTAATTTTTCTTTAATGTTGAGAAGTGAAGTACTCAGTCGCTCGACACCTCCCCATTAAAAACATTGGGGCCTCTCTTGGGTAGGGTTTAGCTCAGAAACGTTTTAGATACGTACATCTGAAAAATGCGAGGCAACACCCCCCAATGACAATGTAAGGTGCGTACTGCTGAGCCAGGTCCGGAACCTGAAGCGGCGATGCGGCTTGAACAGTTCAGGTATGATCAGATGGCGGGATAGGTCAAAAATGGAATGGTGTCTGTGGGTTCACGACCGAACCTTGTCAGGCGTACAGTCATAGCTACCGCAACAATGATAGAACAGGGTTCAAGAGTCGAACTGCTATCATCCATCTTGGATTCCACTCGCTAGTGCAACAGATGGATGAATGCCAAAACACACTTGATTCAGGGGTTTGAACCCCAGAGCTTTTCTAGGAGTCTTTCGGACTTTTGATCCTAGTATGTTAAAACGCCGGGTATTAAAAACCCCAATTGAGGCAACAGACCGATGAGTCATACGTTTCAGCAAATTGACCGAGACATACTGTATCTGCTCCATCGGTCTCTGAGCGACTGGTTGCCGCAAAGCCATCTGGCCGGCTTTGTTGTCAAGACTGTGGAGCAGTTTGACCTCACTTCAATCAAGGCCGTCGATACCGTGACCGAGATGAAGCATCGACAGAAAAACCAAGTCGGTCGTACACTCTACAGCAAACGGGAAAGCAACGTGGAACCGGTCTTCGGCATCATCAAAGCGGTCATGGGATTCCGCCGGTTCCTGCTCCGAGGGGTGGAGTCCGTCTGCGGAGAGTGGGATCTGGTCTGCATGGCCTGGAATCTGAAGCGGTTACATGCTCTGGGGGAATAACAACGACGGGAATGACCTTTCAATCCGACCAGAAAGTCGGGCAAAGTTTGACCGCAGGGGCGTTGATCACCATATCAACAGCGAAAACAGTGGATCACTGTCCACTTTGGTTGGTCAAGCCAGACAGGACTCCTAGAACGATTGTTGGGTTTGCTCATTACCTGTTGAATCTCTTTCTGAGTAATAGACTGAAAGGGCCGATGTTTCGGGAAATACTGCGGAATCGGACCACTCGTGTTTTCATTGAGCCCGCGTTCTCAGTCCGCATAGGGATGAGCAAAAAAGAAGTGGACCTTCAGAGCCTGAGCAATGGTCTCATGATGAGCGAATTCTTTCCCATTATCCGAAGTTACCGTGTGGAGCGGAAGACGCAGCGGCATCAATAAGGTCATGACTGCGCCAGCCAGGGCGTCGGCGCACAGACGTGAGATTTTCGCGATGAGGCTCAATCGTGATTTGCGCTACGTTTAGGAGATGAGGGCTGGCTGATGGCCTTTGCTGATCACGTTATCCGCTTCCCAGGCGCCGAGCCGACTCCGGCGCTCGACCACCGCAGGGCGATGCTCGATGGAGATTCTGTTGGGAATGTGGCCCCGACAACTATATGTGCCATACCGTTTCCGGCGGTGGCGCTGACACCGCAAATGCCGGTAGAGCGTGCCCTGGGCCTGTTTATCGCGATAGACATGTTGGTAAATCCATTCCAGGCTCACGAAGGTTCCCTGATGCATGCGCAACCAGCCACTGATCTGTTCCGGACTCCACTCTTTCTTGAGCAGACGGTTGACGCGGTGCCAGATTTTGGCAGCAATACGCCGTCGGGTTTTGGAGGCCAGCCGGAGCAACGGGAACCGGTGGGCTTGTTGCGGGCGATACCCGCGCCGCCCCTGATTTCGCTGCACTTCACGGCTCATGATGGATTTGTGGACACCAATCAATTACTGACCGGTAAAAGAAGCCACGATGCTACCGCACCTGACCTCTTAACCCGAACCATTGAGTTGCACTTACAGCTCTGAATTCACGCCCTCTACTTGGCTCACAATGATGGAAATTCGAAATGTTAAGCTAGGCGCCTCCTACTCAGACAGCTTAACCGGGGAGACAAAGCCAGGGGGTTTAACGGCGAGCACGGAACATTGCACCTGTTCGAGAATCGCTTCTGCGGTATTCCCAATGAGCCATCCGGCTATGCCTGTCCGAGCAACCGTTCCCATGACCACCAGATCGGCCTGCAACTGCTTCACCGTTTGCGGTATGACCGTGGAGGGTGCTCCGCGGCGCAAATGAAATTGAGGCGAAAGATGGTCATAGGCCTCTGTGCCTATTTGATCTCTTAACTGCTTGCCAAGGCGGTTAAACGCGCTTTCATGACGTGATCGTTCACCTTCAACATAGGCCATGCTGGCTTCACTGTCGCTCCATGACTTCACCTTCATCTCGTATGGGGCATCCCACACATGAACGACATTCAGTGCGGCAAATTTGGATATCGCGAGCGAACTTGACAGCTCAAGAATCTGACGGTTGAGCGTTTGCTCTGCTGCGTCAGGGATATCCGGGTTGAGGTCGACTGCTGCCAGAATGCGCGCGTAATCCGACTGTTCCGCTGAGCGTGTGAGCCACACCGGACAGGGACAGTTGCGCAGCAGTTGCATGTCGTCGCTGCCAAACAGCCGTTCGAGGAAGTTTGGATTTTCAGCCGGCTTGATCAGCAAATCGTATTTGTGACGTAAAATGGCACGAATCACTTCAAGATACGTCTTGCCCACCAGCACGTCCAGCCGGATGCTGAGGCGTTCCTCATAAGGCCCGACCAGGGACTCCAGCCATTTTCGGCGCTCGCTCACCATGGCTGTCTGTAATTCATCTGCGGTGTGTCCGCCGGGCAGCAACCCGATTCCGGCGGTGAGGGCTGGAATGACATCAATGACCGTCAGGTCCGCCTGATTGTTTTTCGCCACTGACACGGCCCGCGCGATCGATGGCTCCTGTGCAACAGATGCTTCGGATACGTAGAGAATATGTTTGAAGAGTTTCATCCAAATTTACCCCCATTCCAGAAAATCAACGCCGCATCCCACCTCCGTGGCGGCATGACGACGATCCAAGGCTTTCTCGCTCCTTCATCCAAAACGAAATCAGTCTACGCGGGTCCGATCTGCTCCCGAACCCATTTATGTACCACCTTGATCATGTCTGGTGTGTGCTCGGAGAACATGTGGTCTGCCCCTTCAATCTGTTCGAGCTGCTTGGGTTCATTCGCTCTTTCGAAAATGTCGAGCGAATCCTGGAGGGGGACAACGTCATCCTCAGTTCCGTGGACGAGCAGCCAGGGGACCTGGATCGACGGAGCACGGGTGACGATGGTCCCGATGGCCGCCATGTCGTCCATGTAAGCCTGCGACAGTGGGCACGCCGACTCGTCCCACATGAAGCCCTCATCCGGCGTGACGTCGCCAAACTCGCGCTGCGCGAACGCTTCCGTATGCACCATTCCGGCAAGTGAAACAAGTCCGACAATACGTGTGTCTTTGCCAGACTGAAGAACGCCGACGGCTCCGCCCATGCTGTGGCCGACATACAGGATATTCCATCCGTCCAGCGCGTCGATCACGCAGCGCAAGTCTTCGACTTCCTTGGAGATCGTGGAGTCCTCGAATCGACCTTCCGAGTCGCCATTACCGGAGAACGACATCCTGAGCGTCGGGATACCGTTGTGTGACAGCGCTTCTGCCAACGCGACGACGAACGGGCGATCCTTATTGCCCGTGACACCGTGCCCGAGGACAACGATGACCTTCTGACCTTTTTCGCCCCGATGGAATGTGTAGTCGATTTTTTCGCCTTCGATGTTGCGAATGGTTCCGAACATGATTCCCCCTGTGATCGGTGAAAATTCTATTGATCGTCATCGGCGTCAGTTCAAGCCCCGCCTGCCAAGGGCGACAGAGTCGGGACCCGCCGACAGGTGGAACAAAAGGACGGATCGACACTGTTGCCGACAAGGCAGGGCCCTGGACCTCAACCTGTCTATTCCTTGAGATTGTTGGGTCCCGGTGAAGCTAGCACCTATCCCGTCGCCGTGTTGACAATCCATGCCGATTTTCTCCCGAGCAGGTATTCTTTGTCCACCGCATCGGCGTTCTCCCGTGGCTCAACACGATTTTTTCCAAGGGAAATACCTTGCCAACTCGAACCTTGATTGTCCCGCTATGCACGAGTTGGGACCCTCCCGTCAAGACTTCAGTGGTGATATGGGTCAACTGTTTAGTGGCCGCCAGCCGTTACCGCCCTCTCCGTCTCTAGCCGAATCACACTTCTTTTTGGCGCGCCCGATTGGACGACTCTTCTGAGCCGATCGACGACGATCCTCTTTGCTGGACCGTTCAACTCTCTCACTGAGCTTTGCCGCGTTGCAGCTTGTAGCCTCTGTAGAGTAGCGCACCGGCGATCCAGGTGAAGACTAGGACGACTGGATAGGCTAACAGGCGTGGGAAGAACGCGAAGAGAATCGCCAACGTCAGTATCAGCACTCCCGCCGTCACCGTGATACGTGCTTCGAGGGGTTCGAGCACACGCCGGTTCGTGAACGCCGCGCCCACGGTGTTGGCGATGCGGAGAGCGCCTGCAGCGGCACGCCCGCCGCTCCCTCCGCCGCTGGTGAGTATTGGATGCGGATGGCGCGGCTGATTCGGCGTGCGCAACTTCCGCTGAGCATCTAAGACCACCTCGGTCGCGTTCTCCAAGTCCTGCAGATACGTCTGCTCCATCAGGCACGCGAAAGGTTCGTCTTCAACGACGACATCCATTTCGCAATTCCCTAACCAACTGGCGATGTTGAGATTCGTCGAACCGACGCGCGCCCAATGTCCATCGGCGACGGCCGTCTTCGCGTGCAGCATCGTCCCGTTCCACTCAAAGACTCGCACACCCGCTTCCAACAAAGGACGATAACCCGCTCTGGACAATAGCTTAAGAAGCGGAATATCGGTTGCGTTCGGCACAAGCAGGCGCACGTCAACGCCGTCGCTCGCTGCCGCACGCAACGCTTGCACATAGGCTGTCGTCCCGGCGTAATACGCATCGACCAACCAGAGGCGTTTCCTCACAAGGGCGGCCATAAGTAGATCGACGCGAAACATCCCCGCCGTCGCCGGCACGCTCGCCACAACGCGAAGGGCCGTTTCGCCTTTCTGCGCGTGCACGGGTGGTTTGACCAGACCGCACTCAGGAATCGGCTCTCCTATCATCGCCCAGACATCTGCGAACGCCTGCTCAATGACAGCCACCGACGGTCCGCGCACTTCCACGCCGGTATCGCGCCACGGTTCAATCTTCTTTTCAGGCACACCCACCCACATCTGCCCAACGCACAAGCCGGTGACAAAACCCACCTCGCCATCCACCGAGATCGTCTTGCGATGGTCACGACTGAGCCAGCCAAAAGGTGAGTCCCAGCGCGGCGGGTTATAGCAACGCACTTCCACGCCGCCCGCGCGCAAACGGTCCCAAAAAGCGCCCGACGCTCTACCGAATCCGCCCATCCAGTCGTAAATGAGACGCACGCGCACGCCTTCCTGCGCTTTGTCGACGAGCGCGTCGGCAAACATCCGACCCGCATCGTCTTCGTGAATGATGTAGTTCTCGAAGTGAATGTACCGTTTCGCCCCACGGATTGCATCGAGCCACGCGGGGTAATTCTCGGACGCGTCTTTGAGCAGTCGGATGGTGTTGTCTTCGATCAGGTGTGCACCGGCGGCGCGCGAGAAAGCCTGGTTTGCAAGTGAACGAAGGGGTAACATCGCGGCGCGCTCACGGTTATGGAGTTGTACGGCGGCGTCCATGGTCATTGGCCCTTCACGTCATCGCCATTGACGGCGGAGTAGGCAATATACGTGGAAGCATCTTCCCGATATTCCTCTGTGACCCCGTTGAACCAGTCACCGGAAGCGAAGTTCGGGCGGCCAGAGCGCATCAACTGTGCCGATATATATCCATCCGACGCGTACATGATGGTGCCCATCGGACGCTCTCCCATGGGGTATACCGGCGCAGACCCGTCCACGGGATTTTCCACATAGAATTCGAGCTTCCATGTCCCAATCAGTTGGTCACGCAATGTGTCTTTCATATGATTGCTCACTGTGATGTCCTTACGAAGCCTGCTGCATTGA
>CABVRQ010000099.1:0-3994 GCA_902500695.1 uncultured Nitrospira sp.
TTTTTCATTTCCCTCACACAAGTCCTGTTCGGTCGTCAATCGTTAACGCTTCCCGTCCCCGACTTGGGATTTGAGGGGACAATCGATTTACAACCCGAGGGTATTCTTGATGAGGTACGAGTCGTGCCGCTTGTCTACTCCATTGACGTTTATGGCTCCTTGCTGGACCGACTGCGGGTTTCCAACCATACGGGTGGTGAAGTGATTCCCTTTACGTATGATTGGCGGGGGGACCTGATGGATGCGGTGCGAAGTTTTGATGCCCTTATCCGCGGACTCCGGGATAAGGGAACAAAAGATATTTCGGTTGTCGCGCATAGCATGGGTGGCCTGATTGTCAGCTATTACCTTCGATATGGCACTCAGGACATCGACACTGCCGTGGAAACCTGGAAGGGCGCCGGGGAACTCAAACGCGTGGTGTTGGTTGGCGTGCCGTTTCTTGGAGCCATGAACTCGTTTCGGAATATGAACTATGGGGCGACCGTCGGTTGGAACTCTTCATTACTCAGCTACGAGGCCTATGCGTCCTTTCCGGCCAGTTACTATACCTTACCGGTTGCCGATTCCGATGAACTCATCACATTGGAAGGGAAGGCCTTACAAGGGGTGATCCGAAATGCCGGGCAGTGGCAACAATCCGAATGGGGACTGCTCAGGAATAAGAATAGTTTTCCCAACGATACCGTTGAGCGGCGTGCTGCCTATACGTCATTTTGGCTTCATCGATCTCAACAATTTTTGGAACTGCTTCAGGCGGCTCCCTTCACACCAAGCCCCTATCAACCCTCGCTACTTTACCTGTATGCGAATGGTACATCGACCCTGGCAAGGGGAGTGTGGACGGGGAATCAGGGTGATAAGGACATTGATTCCTTGTTGTTTGATGATTCCGATTTGGCAGGGGAAGAGCATGCTGGGAACATTCCCACCGTCCATGCTGATGGAGATGGAACGGTGACGGTGTCATCCGCATGGCTTCCGGAAGCATACCGTCAGACCTTTCAAACGACTATACGTGATTATCAGGTGGGACATACCGAATTGATCACGATCCCGGATATCCAAAAGGATATCATAAGATTTCTGGATAGCCGGTAGTACACTAAAGAGTCGTGGACAAAAGGTTCGTGGCCCACCCTCCGGGTGTTTGGCGCGCGCGCCTCGTCAGCGACGTGTCAGAGAGGGGAGCTATGCGTGGCATTCTGTGACGCTTTCCAACAATGTTTCGTTTGCACCATTTCCCATTCTCTGAATAATTCTTGAGCACAATCGGGAATTCTTCGAGATCCTCCTTCCGTCTATCATTCGTTGTGAACCTTTCCTGATGGACTATCATATTCACCTCTTTTCTCATTGCGTGGTGGATCAGCCTGTTTTGTCGACATTTTCCGCATGAATATTTCCCTGCTCTTTTTTGCCGCGATATTCGTCTTCATGGCGAGTGTCTGGCAGACGGGAGTATTCCAGGAGTGGACAGCGCATCTGCAGATGGACCTCACCTCCCTGCCTTCCATTCTTGGTCTCAGTATCATTCTGAGCCAACTGATTTCGAATGTCCCCTTAGTGGCCTTGTATCTCCTTTGGTATCGGTTCCCTTCCAGCCCTTCTGTCTTTGGCTGTCGGTAGTGCAATTGCGGGTAATCTGATGATTCTTGCTGCGGCCAGTAATGTGCTTATCATCCAGCGGACGGAGCAGGAAGGTCACACCATGGGTTTTAGGACTTTTGCTTGGATGGGGGTGCCCTTGACGATTCACCAAACGCTCTTTTACGCCGAGTATCTTGAATGGGGTTTGAGATAGGTGAGTGTTGCGGAAAGTTACATCGTCCGCTTCATCCCCTGCAGCGATGCTGTGCGGCGAAAAGTTTATGGTGAGAGCGCACGGATATAATGCACCAGGTCCAGGACCTGTTCATCGGTGAAGGTGTCCGCCCACCCATGCATTTCGCCCCGCCCTTTTTTGATAATAGAAAAGAGTTCTTGGTCGGTTTTGGCCTGTGTCATTTGCGAGTTCAAATTGGCAGGGTCTTGTTCCAGGAAAGGACGTAGGGCACCCCTGCCATCCCTCTGTGGGCCATGACAGTCTTGGCAATATTGGAGAAAGAGCGTTTTGGCGGATTGTGCCTCTTCCTGTTCAGCGGAAGTCGGGGGAAGGGGAATTATACCCATGGCTGTGATCATGAGAACTACGCACATTGATGGGCTCATGCTTCTCATGGAAAAAGATTCCGAAATCCCATACACATCCTTATGGGCAGAACGGGCGTGTGCACATTCCCGGTCGAGTTCGCTATCTTATCGCCCTGAATGGTGCACAGGCGAAGGTCTGTCCTCTTGACTATTTCTTGACCAGTACTGCGGTTTTTGCCGCACCTCCACCCGTCACTACGCTCACAAATACCATTCCAGTGACGACGTTGTCGGGCACGGTTACCTCTATTTTATCATCACCCTTAAGGGTGAAATCCGTTGCCTTTTCGGCTCCAAAAGTCACCTCATGCAGGCAACCTTGTTTCTTTCCGAAATATTCTCCCATAATGACTATTTTAGCGCCGGCCTGAAACTCATCTGGTTCGATTTTGGTGATTGTGGGTCGATAGGTCGGATCGCATACCGGATCATCTTTGAGGGTTTGCTCACTGGACACCGTAGGTGATTCGGAAGTGCCCATAATCGCGGTGTCGTTTTGAGAGAGAGGGCTTGATTGGGCTTTTGCCTCGTTCATCCACATCGAGTCTAATCCTAAAACAGCTAGCAGTATGATAACGAATAATGTCGCGACCCTCATATGGTAATCCTTTCAGAAAGAAAATGAGATTAAAGCCGCACCGTCATTTGGATGAGCCGTATTAAAACCTGTTTGATTCCACGAAAGCTAGCCCCCGGAAAAAATCGGCGTGATCCTCTTTGGGGGTACTTTTAGGGCGACGAAGGTTCATGCGGTGCTATTTGTCTGATGTAGGCGGTGACGGCGCGAATATCTTCGGTGCTGAGTCTGTCCCACCACCCGTGCATAGGACTGAAAGCCAGTCCCCAGATGATCGCTGACCGAAGGTCCGCCTCCGATTTGCCTCGGGATTCCATGCGTTGAAAGTTGGCGGGTGGCACGATGAGGGTGGCAGCGTCCGGTCCATCGCCTTTTCCTTGGATACCGTGACACCCCACGCAGTGAGCTTGATACACGGCCTTTCCTTGTAAGGGATCAACTTCCGGTTCTTGGGCTCCAGTGGGTATGGCCCAGCCGATCAGCAGAATCAGACTCCAAAGCATGATGCGAGATTTCATATGGTGTCTCTCCTTGTGATTGTTCATGCGGCATAATCGAGTGAGGCTCGGGATGGGAATGGGTTCATTCTTATTTTTTAGTTTGTGATGTCTTGGGTTTTCGGCGCGGGCGTGCTCGGGGTTTGGGTCCTTGCCATTCGACTCTAGTCAATTTGTCTTTATGCAACCATTGGTAGGCGATCTTCCCTTTGAGGATCCAATTAAGATGTTTGTCCAGGCGATCCTCACCAGTCAGTTCATTTTTCATGTAAGAAGTCGAATAACCTTGCCGTTTTGGTTTCGCCATCATCTCTGCCTCGTATTTATGGTGGATACATTTCTGGTATAAACTGCATCCGCTTAAAGGGATAAATCCAATTTTCATGCCGCAATTCGGGATCGAACCGTTCTGCATGGAATTGATGGAAAATGGCACACCCTGGGATTTGGAGGGTAGTTGGCTATCTGGTTGGATGGGAAGGCGAGTTAAAAGTGTACCATCATGCCCCATGCCGGAAGAGTTCATCCGTCCCACTTTGCCCCAAAATCAGGTCACGGGGGGTGATGCCTTTTCAACCGGCGTCTGGCTAAATTGAATAGGGAAATGGTTCCTAACGTCCCGGAGGCCAATTTCCCAATGACAGGGTATACCCACCGTGGCCTTGGGTTGCAAGCTTCAGTTTGGCACCGGTATCAAGATGTGTCGTGAGGGCTATGACCAGGTCGT
>CABVRQ010000099.1:4094-12157 GCA_902500695.1 uncultured Nitrospira sp.
TCTTTTGAGGTTACTCGTTTGAAAGATTGTGGATCTGTTGTTCCAGTTCTTCGATGCGGTCCAACAATTCCAAGGCCACGCTGACTCCAGGCCAATTAATCCCTAAGTCTCGATGTAACCGGAGGCCACGTCCCAACCGGTGAAGCGCGTCTTCCGGAAAAAACACCGTTCCGTGCGGGTCGGGTTCCGGTGGTTGAATGATTTCCCATCGCAGACAGACCTCCAAGACGTCTTCGCCAATTCCTAATCGGGCACACACTTCTTCCTGGCGGATGCTCCCGGAGGTAATGATTTCCGCAGTAACCTGTTCCAAGGTGGGTTGTGGTTCTTCAGTCATGGGTGGCCTCCTGAAGAAGGGTTGAACGGGGATCGGGATGATCGAATTTTGCTAATTGTTCATAGAGCACTTGTTCATCGGGAGAGGGAGTCTCAGGGGTGACGATGTCGAGAACTACAAACTGATCCCCATGCCCTCCGGTTCGCTTGGGCAGTCCCTTGCCTTTTAATCGCATTCGTTGTTGAGATTGGCTTCCAGCCGGAATTTTCAGGCGGACCGTTCCGGATAATGTAGGTACCGGCATGTCGGTGCCCAATACGGCTTCCCATGGCCAAAGGGGGAGAGTCACCACAATATCTGAATCTTTACGTTGAAACACGGGATGAGGGGCAATCTGGACATGAAATAATAAATCCCCCGGTGGTCCTCCTCCGCGACCCGGTGCGCCTTTCCCTTTTACGCGAAGGCGTTCGCCATCTCGCACTCCAGCTGGAATGCGGACTTCAATCGGACGAGGAGTTCCACTGGCATCAGGAAGATTTAAGGCCCGGCGTGTACCCGTGAAGGCTTCTCGTAGTGAGATCGGTAGATTGGCTTCCAGGTCGGCCCCTGCCATGGCGAAGCCGCGAAAGCCGGCCCCTTCCCGTTGAGCCCCCTGGCGGAACATGGATTCAAATATATCACTGAAATCACCGCCTCCCTGGGTATATCCGCTAGGACCTCCTCCTGGATACGCCCCTCCGCCTTGTTGTCGTGCCCGTTCATAGGCCTCGGCTTCCTTCCAGTTCATGCCGTATTGATCGTATTTTTTTCTATTTCCCTCATCCCCTAAGACTTCATAGGCTTCATTCAGCTCTTTGAATTTTTTTTCCATTTCCGCCTTTTTTTCGCCGGGATGTAAATCCGGATGATACTGGCGAGCCAGCCGACGATAGGCTTTTTTGAGCTCTTTGGCATCGACGGTTTTTTTGACCCCCAGTATGTCGTAAAAATCTTGTTGTGCGGATGCCATAAATGAAAATCCTTGACTAGTTTAAAAAGGGTCTAAACTCATGGAGAACAACGGGATGCCTCGTACCTATAAAACTAGCGTGTTTCCACAAAAGAATACAAGAGACAACTTTTCTGAAAAGCATTCTATCGTAATCATTGAGCAACCTGAATACTAATCGTTGGATCCTTGAAATACTGAAGGCGATTCGTGGAGCGAAAGGAATGCGGCAATGAAATTTTCTCAATGAGGACCTTGTTTCAGGAAACCAGAGGGCTCAATGTTGGGGCCATTACCCCGTGGTTATTTGATGCTGTTGTTGCAGAGGGACTCAAGGGGAAAGAAATCCGCGGCGAATGGCAACCAGAAAATCATTGATGCGTGGCAGATCCCTTTGATCCCGGCATCCAGGAAGTAATTGCCGTGCCTGCGTCGTGAGTTCTTCCCCCCATTCCATCACCTCTCCTAACTGGTATTGCCCATTCTTGATGTGAGCCAGCTGTTCGCCTGCCGACGTGTCCCCAATGCGGATGTGAAAACTTCCTGACTTCAGCAATTCACACAGGTTGAAGAGAGTCCGGATATAGGCGGCGGCATACTTTGCCGGACGTCCATCTTTCTTATCCAGCAACTTGGTGCGTTGATTATTGGCATAGTTGGTAAAGGCCTCAAAGGCTTTTTGAGGCGACCATAGGGCCGGCAACAGGATGCGCAGTTGTTCTCCCCAGGCATCGGCTGTGATAACCGGGGCCACTAACGTCTCAAGAATAAGCGGATGGCCCTGTGTTCCCAGCAGAAGAAATTGTCCGACCTCCCATGCCGTTTCATCGCCATCTCCCTTGGTCCACTGCGTGGTTGGATACTTGAATCCCAACTGAAACATTTCCTCAGTCCGGATAACATAGATCCGGCGGTAATCCCGGTCGCTCTTTTCGGAGGCCAAACCATGGGCATGGGAACCTACGAGAACCTTGAGGATCGTATGCGTGCGATCAGGTGTGTGTGAGTCCATGGGTATTCTTGTGGATGGAAATCGTTACAGCTGCCGGAAGCCGAAGAGGAGCAAAATGAGACTGCCGGTTGCCAAAATGGCGATCATTCCGGGCGCCACATATTTCATGAGTGGTTTTCCTCCGAACCATCCTGCTAACAAAAGCTTTACGATCGTATTTGTCATGGCCGCGAGAGTGATGGCTGTGGCGGCAGTCCAGGCCAGCAGTCCATCCTGCTGTAATCGGACAATTGACAACATGATGGCATCCACGTCGGTGGTTCCGGCCAGGAGACTGGACGCATACAACCCTTGATCGCCCAGGTAGGTTTGGGCGGCTTTCGAGATGAACAGGACTCCGGCATACAATACACCAAATCCCAGGGCCGGACGTAATTCGAATGGATTCCGATGGGAGATGTCCGGACCATCCGGCGGTATGCGTTGCGCTTTGCTAAATAAGATGAAACTCATGACATACCCGCAGAGGGCCATGCCCCCCAAAGGGGCGAGAAGCATGAGAAACAGATCCGGTTGCAGAAGGCTCACGATGACCAGCATCCTGGCAAACATGGTGCTGGCCGCGCCCAGGATGGCCGTCGCTCCTGGCAGGGCTAGACGCGGGTTTTCCCCTGCTTGGGTGGCCATGCTGATGGTGACGGCGGTGGAAGAGACCAGGCCTCCCACAATGCCTGTTGTGGCAAGGCCTTTATGGGAACCGATGATGCGAGTGCAGAGATATCCTAAAAAACTCACTCCCGCAATGAGAACGACCATGATGCCGGTATGGAAGGGATTGAGGACATCCAGAGGGCCGAAGGTGCGGTTGGGGAGGAGAGGCAGGACGACGAGCGCTAAAATGACAAACTTAGCCGTCGCATAGATATCACCATCGGACACCTGTTGCACCACATGATGCAGTCGTTCTTTTAAGGACAGCAGGGCCATGACGACCCCTGCGCTGCCGACAATGAGGAGATACCGATGTGGTGGATCAATCGGGAGGGCAGGGAGTAGGGCGAGAACTCCCAGGAGAAACGTGATCAGGGCGGCGAGTGGGGTGATGATCCCAGGTGGATCCTTTCGACCCCATTCTTTGTCGTACGCGACAGCCAGAAGCGCGCCAAGAATCAGGAATGTGGCAATAATAGGCCATACGCCAAGGACCTGGGAGATAAACGCCGACATGGCTCCGGCAAGGGCGATCAAGGGAAAGGTCCGTACGCCACCGATTCCGGTTTTGCGCTCGACGCTCAGATTCTGCTGACGTTCCAAGCCAATCAACGCTCCTGCGGCGAGGGCTACCAGAAAGCCAAGAATGGATTCTTCAATGGTCATCATGGTCAGGGTTATTGAAACAGGATATAAAGGGGAAAGGATTGAGAATCATTCATCGATCAGATGTTCACCCAATACTCACCCAATATGAAGTGAGAAGCAAGAAGCGGGCTCAATAGAACAAGCCAAGGTGTTTATGGAATGGTACCTGGTGGCGTGGAAAGCCCGGTTTTGTTTTGGGAACTTTTCAAGGTATTCTGAAATCCGGTTCAACCACAGATAGGAAAATTCAGAGGAAGATGGAAGCCTCCCATCCTCTCACTCAGTTTTGCTGTTTGGTTGGCTCTGTGAAATGTATCAACCGCTCTCTGGCATGATGACGTCCAAGGTCCCGCAGATGAACATCACTCCTCATTGGGCACCGGCAGGGAAGGCGCGCTTGACGTGGATGGTTGTCTGTTGGGTGTTGGTCTCGATTTTTTCGAACGATGTGTTGGCGCAAGACACGCCCATCTTTTCCCACCGGGAAATCTTTCATCCTATCTATGCTGAACATGGAATGGTCGTCAGTCAGGAGGCCATGGCCACCCGTGTGGGTGTGGATATCTTGAAAGCCGGGGGAAATGCGATTGATGCTGCGGTGGGAGTGGGATTTGCGTTGGCTGTCACGCTTCCCCAGGCCGGGAATCTTGGGGGCGGCGGATTTCTGCTGATCTATCATGTAGAGAAGAATGCCGCTATGGCCCTCGACTATCGCGAAGTGGCTCCTGCCGCCGCATTGCCGCAGATGTTTCTTGATGAGGAAGGCACGGTAGACCAGTCACGCCTTCGCTTCAGCCATCAGTCTGTCGGTGTTCCCGGCACGGTCGCGGGTTTGGTGGAAGCCCTTGAAGCGCACGGTACCCTGTCTCTTCCAGAAGTGCTGGCTCCGGCAATCCGGCTCGCCCGGGAAGGAATCATCGTCTCCCCTGATTTGGCCATGGCGATTCAAGAACATGCGACACAGCTTTCTCAGTGGCCCTCTACACGACGCATTTTTTTTCAGGCGGATGGGACGCCGTACCGGCCAGGGGATCGGTTGATCCAGAACGAACTGGCGTGGTCGCTGCAACAAATTTCCGAGCAGGGGCCGGGGGCCTTTTATGACGGACCTATTGCAGAGCGGGTGACCGCCGGGATGCGTGCGCATGGAGGGTTGATCACCAAGGAAGACTTGCGTCGCTATCGTGCGATCTGGCGGAAACCGGTGCGGGGCACGTATCGCGGGTACGACATTGTGTCAATGCCCCCTCCCAGTTCCGGTGGCGTTCATCTGATACAAATGCTGAATATTCTGGAACACGAGCCCATGAAGACTTTTGGCCACAATAGTGCCAGGTCCATTCACTGGCTGGTTGAGAGTATGAAACTCGCTTATGCGGACCGGAGCCGTTGGCTGGGCGATCCTGAATATGTGCCGGTCCCCGTACAGGGTCTGATCTCGAAGGCCTATGCGAAAGTCTTACATGCCGCCATTGACCCGCAGAAGGCCCGTCCCTCATCGAGTATCCAGCCCTCTAACCTTTTGCCCTACGAGGGTCGGGACACCACGCACTTTTCGGTTATGGATAAAGACGGCAATGTGGTGTCGAACACCTATACCATCAATTTCAGTTTTGGGAGCGGCATTGTGGCCGAGGGCACCGGAATTCTGTTGAACAATGAAATGGATGATTTTGTGGCGAAACCAGGAACGCCGAATGCTTACGGTCTGATGGGATCGACCGCCAATGCAATTGAACCGGGAAAGCGTCCCCTCTCCTCGATGACCCCGACCCTGGTTCTGCACAAAGGGAAGCCGTTCCTCGCCACCGGAAGTCCGGGAGGAAGTCATATCATCACCACGACGCTTCAAATTATTGTGAATGTCATTGATCATGACATGAACCTGGCTTCTGCCACCGCAGCCCCCCGAGTCCATCATCAATGGATGCCCGACAAGGTCAGAGTGGAGCATGGAGTCAGTCCGGACACGCTGGCCATACTTGAACAACGGGGTCACACAATCACCCTCGAAGAAGCCATGGGCGGAGCTCAAAGCATTCTCAAGGGACCGCAGGGGTTCTATGGGGCGTCCGATCCTCGAAAGCCGGATTCCCTGGCCGCCGGGTATTAAGCCGATATTGTCAATGTGATTGAGAACACCGGGGGACGGGCAGTATCGGTGTTAGCAATCGCGGCCTGTTTTTCAATCGAGAGTTGAGGCCTTACCTCACATGCAACACTCCCGCGCCTTGGATGGTTCCGGCTTTTAATTGTTGGAGTGCCAGATTGGCTTCCTCTAATTGAAAAGGAACCGTGTGGGTGCGAATGGGAATGGCGGCGGCCTCCTTTAACAGGTCCAATCCATCCTGGCGGGTGTTGGCGGTGACGCTTTGGAGTGTCCGTTCCTGAAACAGATCGAGGGTATA
This sequence comes from uncultured Nitrospira sp., assembly GCA_902500695.1. GTDB lineage: Bacteria > Nitrospirota > Nitrospiria > Nitrospirales > UBA8639 > Nitrospira_E. The sequence goes on from CABVRQ010000099.1 coordinate 10,082, forward strand.
GTCTAAGGATGGAATGGGCGTCATATAGATACCGGCTAAGGCAAGGGTGCCGCCTTTTTCCAATGCCCGAAGGGCTGGAGGTACCAGTTCACCAGCCGGGGCAAACATGATCGCCGAATGAAGGGGGTCCGGTGGCATCTCCGAGGCCGTTCCGACCCACACCGCTCCCAGTTCACGAGCCAGGGTGCGATGTTCTTCCCGTAAGGAACACACATAGACTTCGCACCCCCAATGCCGTGCGATTTGAATCGTGATGTGGGCCGATGCCCCGAACCCGTAAAGCCCCAGCCGTTGGCCGGGTTTAACCTGACTACGACGCAGGGCGCGATAGCCGATGATGCCGGCACACAACAGCGGGGCGGCCTCTTCGTCTGTAAACACGGATGGAATAGGGTAGGCGAATTGTTCAGAGACCAGCGCGTATTCGGCGTAGCCACCGTTGACGTGATATCCGGTGAAGGTAGCCTGCGCGCAAAGATTTTCCCGCCCTGCCTTACAGAACTCACAGGTCCCGCAGGTTGCCTGGAGCCAGGCGATGCCTACTCGATCACCTTCTTTGATCTTCTTAACTTCCTGTCCCACTTGATCCACGATGCCGACAGTTTCATGTCCAGGGACAATGGGGCGAGTGGATGGTGGCAGTTCGCCTTCGACGACATGCAGATCAGTGCGGCACACTCCGCAGACATGAACCTTGACGCGAACCTGGCCGGGACCCGGTTCCGGTTTGGGGATATCGCGAGCTCGTAAAGGACCCGTCGCGACATCGGCGTCCTGTTCTAAGATCATGGCATTCATCATTCACTCCTAATTGGGGTAAAAATATCGATTTTGCCATTCAGGCATTGGGCGAACGGGGGATGATAATCTATCCAGAGTTATCATTCTGAGCCAGGGGCGAAGAATCTGTGCCCAGGTGGAGCCGCGCCATCATAAATTGCAATCCTCTTTGTGGTCTTATTTTTAAATCACTCTAGGTTCGGTTAAATGGGTCCACGTTGCCACGCAAAATCATTGGACAACCATCTCGTTAAATTGATACTTACGTTGGGCACCATTGAGTCTGTGCTCTCATCAGGGCATCATCATAGCCTATCCGTCGAGACAGGTGAAGGTCAGTCAAGAACACCAGCATGAAGCGATCAAGGCCAAAATCGACAAAACACCGTCCCAACAAACCTCTCTGGAATATCGGTTCGCATAGAAAGCCCCGTGTTCGGCGATTCCGGTGGATTCGCATCATTCCATTCAAAACGATATTTGTTCTCCTCGGCCTTTATGTTTTATTTGAGATTCTCACATTCCCCTTTCTTTCCATCGCCCAATTGCCCACGGAGAATCCCACAGAATCCGCGCTCATGCGGCAACGCATAGATGAAGCGCACGATCAAGGAACCACCCTGAAGATCGACTACCGATGGACGCCGCTCGCAAGGATCCCGCGCCACGTGCGTATGGCCATTCTGGTATCCGAGGATGGGACCTTTTATTCTCATGCCGGCGTTGATTGGCATGAAGTTCTGGAGTCGATTGAAACCAATTTGGAGGAAGGAAGGATTGTTCGTGGGGGCTCGACCATAACCCAGCAATTGGCCAAAAATTTGTATCTCTCGACCTCCCGTGATCCGATTCGGAAAGGCAAAGAACTTCTCATCACCTGGATGTTGGAATCAACCTTGAGTAAAAAACGTATCCTGGAACTCTATCTCAATATTATCGAATGGGGACCAGGCGTGTTCGGCATCGAGGCTGCTGCTCAACGGTATTTCCACAAGCCGGCATCCCGGCTCTCAATGGATGAGGGGGCACGTTTGGCAGCGGTCATTCCCAGTCCGCTTCGACACCAACCCACGGAGACCACGTCGTATGTGGAAAAGAAAAAAGAGCTGATCCTCCGTCGCATGTCAGTTCGATAATTCGGCAAGAATATGCGAAACGACCATGTGAAAGGTCGCACAAGAGATTCTGTCTGGTGTGTTTAGTAGTGGAAGCGTAACTGAGCGATGAGAAGGGCATCCCCTTCTATGCGATAGACCATGCGATGTTCATCAGTGATGCGGCGTGACCAGAATCCTG
>CABVRQ010000100.1 GCA_902500695.1 uncultured Nitrospira sp.
TTCATCAATTAAGAAGAATGATGTGAAATATCCTGGTTCAACTCTGGATGTCGATATCCCTGTTCCGAATGGTCAAAAGTGTAGTACTGAAGTTTTCCCCGTTCTCGCTGAAGGAAAAACCCTATGTTTAGTTTTATGCCCCGGGAAAGTGGATTTTTTGATTTATTTGAGCAAGCGTCTCAAAACGTGGTGGAAGCCGGACAATGCTTGAAAAATTTAATGATGTCCTTTAACGAACCCCAAAAACAAATTCAACATATCAAAGACTTGGAGCATAAGGGAGACGGATTTACCCATGACATCGTCTTTAAATTGAATAAAACATTTATCACTCCATTGGATCGTGAAGACATTCATGAGCTTGCCAGTGCGCTGGATGATATTCTTGATGAAATTGATGCAGTGGCCGAGTTGTTCTTGGTGTTTAAGATTCAACGCCCCACTCCTACGGCATTAAGGCTTTCGGAGATTCTACATGAGTCGGTCCTGGAGGTGGGAAAGGGAATTTACCTATTGCGACAAAAAAAATGGGATATGAAGGAGTGTGCAATCCGGGTGAATACTTTGGAAAATGATGCAGACCGGGTTCTTGGGGAAGCTATCTCGAAATTGTTTGAAGAGGAGCATGATCCCAAAACGGTGATGAAATGGAAAGAAATTTATGAAAATTTTGAGAAGGGAACCGATTCCTGTGAAGACGTGCTGAATGTCCTGGAACGCATTGCCCTGAAGCACGGATAAAGAATTCTAATCCTCGACCCTCCTAAGTCATTCCAATTTGTTTATCATTTGTTGGGATTTGTGGCGGATTTCAGCGTCCTACTCATTCTGGTCATCGGGCTCGCCCTCCTGTTTGATTTTTCAAATGGTTGGCATGATAGTGCCAATGCTGTGGCTACTGTCGTGTCGACTCGGGTCCTGAGCCCTGCCTCGGCTGTTCTTTTTGCCGGGGTCTTGAATGTATTCGGGGCCTTTATGTCTACCGCAGTAGCCAAGATGGTGGGAGAGGGAATAATCGATCCTGCCGCAATTAATGATGTGGTCATTATATCGGCCTTAGGGGGAGCTATTGTTTGGAATTTTATTACCTTACGTATGGGGTTGCCTTCCAGTTCTTCCCATGCCCTGATTGGAGCCATGGTCGGCGCAGGATTTATTCATGGTGGTGTTGAGGTGTTGCAGGGGGACGGATTGATGAAGGTCATGGAGGCAATGATCTCTTCTCCTTTATTGGGGTTTCTCGCGGCTTTTTTACTCATGGTCGGATTGAGCTGGGCATTTTTCCGGACTTCGCGAGGAAAGGCTATGAGGTGGTTTCGTCGTCTTCAATTGTTATCAGCCGGCTTTATGGCGTTGAGTCATGGAGCAAATGACGCTCAAAAAGCGATGGGAATTATAACCTTGGCTTTGCTTTCCGCCGGACATATTCCTTCTGCGGAAGTGCCCAAATGGGTTATTATTTCCTGCGCACTCTCTATGGGGTTGGGGACGGCCCTGGGAGGGTGGAAGATCATTCGAACTCTGGGGATGCGAATCGCCAAGTTGGATCCTGTCCATGGGTTCGCCGCCGAAACCGGGGCCGGCGCGGTCTTGATGGTTACGGCACACATTGGGTTACCTGTCAGCACGACTCACACGATTACCTCTTCGGTCATGGGCGTGGGGGCGGTGAATCGGTTGTCGGCGGTTCGTTGGGGGGTTACCAGACGAATTGCTTATGCGTGGATTTTTACGCTTCCTGGTTCGGCGCTCTTAGCCGTTGCCCTTTACCTCCTGCTGTCCGCATTCCTCTAGTATTCCGGCTTTCCGTCATTTCCTATGATGTTCACGCATCCGGTGGCGCTTTTCATTAAGAAGCTGTTGTAGGGATTTAATAGGTTGAGATTTCCTTTCCCTGAACCTGGGCGTTCATGCATAGCCCCTTGTCTTTTCTTCTCTGTTTTCTCTTCCTTTGTAGAACCGCTGAGCTGACCGTTTTTGTGGATCCTGTCACATTCGATTCGGTTGAAATAACTTGGTCGTCTGGAGGTTGGCTGTACGGTTCCTCCAATTGGGGATGGTTCCTTGCGCATCGCTCCCTTTAGTCTGACGTGTTCAGAGGTTGAGTCGCTGATTCTCTTTCACACATTTCATGGCATTGTAACCACAAGGAGGCATTATGGCAGAATCCTATCAATCAGGTGCATTGCAAGTGTCAATCGCTGGGCTTGAAGAGGAAGGGTATCAAATGTATTTAGGACAGAAGTGCCGATTGAGTGGTGTGTTGAAAGTCCAGGGGATGGCACGGATCGATGGATTTGTCGAAGGGGAGATTTATGGAAGCGATCTGATTCAAGTTGGAAAAGATGGAAAAATTGAAGCCACAGTGAAAGCTAAAGACATTGTCGCCCAGGGTCCTCTTCGAGGGGACTTCGTCGCTCTACAGAAGATACAGTTGCTGGCTCCGGCAACATTGGAAGGGAAAATCGATGCACCGGTTTTTTTGCTGGAAGAAGGCGTCTTTGTCAATGGACTGTTGAAGATGGGGATGGTGCGTCCTGCGGTCTCATAAGCCAAGGGGACGTATGATAATGAACCGGGTGAAAAGCCAGGGGATCGCACGCGTATTGTTCTATTGTTCACCAGGTAGACGAGTGGTTAACGTTGTCTTGTTCAAAAGGCCCTTTAGCGCAGTGCTCTGAGCTGCGCAGGGGCCATCCACCATTCTAAATATCCCAACCCTATTCCGACGTTTCCATCAAAAGAAATAAGGCAGCCACCAGCCTTTTTGACGGCAAGGCCCGAGCTATTCTTTCCAAAAATCATTAATGCCGCTGTTTGTCCTAGATGTGGTTCATGGCCGACGCACATGACGAAGGCATCTTTTGGAAGTTGTTGTAACAGAGGGAATAGCAGCATGGGGGATTGGTCGTATACCAGCTCAGGACAAAGCTGAATCGTTGTTTTGATCTGTAGAGCCTTCTTGGTAATTTCAGCAGTTTGTTGCGTACGGATTAACGGACTGCACAAAAGATGTGTGGGTTTCATTCCGATTCGTTTGAGCCCTGCAGCGACCTGTTCTGTTTTGGCAATGCCTTCTTTCGTAAGCGGGCGCTCCTGCTCAGAACGGTCCCATTCCTCCGGATTAACAGCAATGCCATGGCGAAGTAGAAGACAATTCATGTAAGCCTCTCTTTATTCTAACCGCTATAAGAACAGACATTCCTCTTCGCAGGTTGGAAAATCTCCCCACTATGAGGACATTTATAAATTTCCGAGTGTGAGTCCAATCCCCAGGAGGCCTCCAATAAGCAACACCCAGAGAATATTCCATCTCAAACGATACAGGGTAAAAAACGCAGCGATGGAAAGTACGAAAGCCATGCCATTGAATTCTCCTTCCAACCCCTGGGGCCAGTATACCGAGAAACCCAGGACTATGGCCAAGTTCATGATCACTCCCACAACGGCAGCGGTAATGGTCGATAAAGCCCCGCTGAGATCTCTGTTTCCTCTGAGAAGTTCGATGTAGGGTGCGCCAACAAGAATAAACAGAAAGCATGGGAGAAAGGTCGCGTAGGTGGTCACTAATGCAGCCAGGACAGCGCTGTTGATCTGGCTAAGGTTCCCAGCCTGATTCCATCCCGCCATGAACCCGACAAATTGTAAGACCATGATTAATGGACCTGGGGTTGTTTCTGCCAGCGCAAAGCCATCCATCATTTGTCCGTGCGTGAGCCATCCATAGGAGTCGATGGCAGATTGGCTGACATAGGCCAACACCGCATAGGCCCCTCCAAAGGTGACAAAGGCAGCCTGGGTAAAAAAAAGATAGATTTGTGAAAAGAGACGATTAGAACTCGGTGGCACCATGAGGCTAAGAAAGGGGATGAGCCATAGTCCCAGGAATACCAAAACAATGCGTTTCGGAGATACCTGCCTTGGAGCCCTTTTTTGAGCAATGCCGTTTTTATTGGTATCTCCATCCTGATTTGTGTTGGGAGATGTGAAGATCCCGGACCTTGTCCGGGCGACCCCCCATCCCACAAGTGCAGCAATTACGACAATGAGGGGAAATGGAATTTGAAAAAAGAAGATGGCCAAAAATGCGAATCCTGCCGTCCAGAGATGGAGGGGGCTCATCAAGGCACGTTTGCCGATTTTGAAGCCGGCTTCCATGACAATGGCCACAATGACCGGTTTTAACCCTGCAAACAGGCCGGTCATTATGGAGAGGGAACCGTATGCGGCATAGACATATGACAACGCTAACAGCACAAAAACCGAGGGAAGAACGAAGCACACCCCGGCCACGATGCCACCCCACGTCCCATGGAGCAACCAACCGATGTAGATGGCCAACTGTTGGGCTTCCGGACCAGGAAGCAGCATGCAAAAATTCAAGGCGTGGAGAAATCGTGACTCGGAAATCCAGCTGCGACGCTCCACCAGATCCCGATGCATCAATGCAATTTGTCCGGCCGGTCCTCCAAAATTGATAAAGCCCAAAAGCAGCCAGTAACGAAACGCCACCCAAAATGGAATATCGGTGGGGGGAGTCGGCTTTGGGAGAAGGGAGGGAGTTGTGGGCATGTCGGCGATTAGGGAGAGGGTCGGGCTCTCTATAGTGATGCCGTTGTTTCGCCATTTTACGGGTAAAAGTTAGGTTGGAATGCTATCATAGCGAGCCAGGGCTCATCTATAATCCTCTGCCTTTTCAAGAGAGGGATTGAGAATGAAAAAATCGTGGGGAATCGGCTGTGCTTTATTGTGTATGGGGGCACTGCTTACAACCAGGACAGAGGCTGGCACTCAATCCCCACCTCCCGACTTCCTGACCTTGTCCCAGGCCATTGACTATGCTTTAGAGCATTATCCCTCAGTACAGGAATCGCTGGCTAAACACAAAGAAGCGCAATCGGGTATCGATCTCGCGGAGACCAACTATCTTCCACGGGTGGAAATCGGGGTTCAAGGAACTCGCTCGACCTTTAATAATGTCTCCGGGATGTTTTTCCCGAACTCTTTTTTGCAACCGATCTCCGGTCCCGATCTGGGACGGAATTCTTATAGCAGTAGCTGGGGCAGTGCTGCGGGCGTGTTACTGGCTTGGGAGCCTTTTGACTTCGGGTTGAGATCAGCCCAGGTGAGTACCGCTCAGACCATGGAGCGTCATTCGCAAGCGTTTATCACACTCACCCAACTCGAAGTGGCTTTGGCTGTGGGGGATGCGTATATCGATGTCATGATGGCTCAGGCATCACGCCAGGCACTTCAATCAAATTTAGATCGCCGGGTGATCTTCGCTAAGACCGTGGATGTTCTGGTACGCAATCAATTGCGGGCTGGAGTTGACGGATCCCGTGCACAAGCCGAGACGGCGGTTGCACAAACTCATTTATTGGAAGCAGAACAAGTTGAACGATCACGAATGGCTACATTGTCTCAGGTGCTCGGGCTGGCCGGCACGCAAATATCAATCAAAGATCCCATTTTGAGCAGCTCCCCTCAAGGATCAGTTTCCGATAAGAAGGATCCGGCACAGCATCCCTTAGCCTTGGTCCAAAAAGCCGCAGCCGATATTCCCAAAAAACGGGAGGAGGCCCTAGCAAGCACCTGGGCACCAAAATTCAACTTGCAAAGTGCCTTTTTCGGCCGTGGCAGTGGATGGGACAACCAGGGCACTCGAGGTGGCGGAGGGGATGGGCTATTACCGGATGTGCCGAATTGGTCGGTTGGCTTGACAGCGACCTTTTCCCTCATGGAATTTTCGACCATTCGTGCGCAAAAACAACAAGAGCATTATCGCAATCTGGCCGAAATGGCACGTTACGATCGGGTGATTCAAGAGTTGACAGCGCAGCAGGTGAAAGCTCACTCGCTCATGGAGAGTACCAAGCGCATTGCCGAAAACACGCCCATCCAATTACAAGCAGCTCGGCTGACGGAATCTCAAGCGGCTGCTCAATTTAAAGCCGGTCTGGCCACAGTCGTGGATGTGGCTGAGGCGCAGCGGCTCGTGGTTCAGGCAGAAGTGGATGATGCACGGGCACGTCTTGGCGTATGGAAAGCCTTGTTGGCCTTTTCGGGAGTTCAGGGCGAACTGTCCGAATTTTTACGGCTTGCGCGCTCGTCTCCTTCTCCTCCTGATTCCAAATGAAGCTCCTTCTCTTTGCACTTCGGCGGCCCGTGACCATTATCGTACTGGTCATGGCCATGACCTTGTTTTCATTTCTGGTGGTCAAACGAATGGCCATCGATATCTTTCCGAATCTTGGACTTCCTGCCATTTATGTGGCCCAACCCTATGGAGGCATGGACCCGGCTCAAATGGAGGCCTACCTGGTCTCGTTCTATGAATATCATTTTCTCTATATCACCGGGATTGAGCATGTCGAATCCAAATCCATTCAGGGAGCTGCGTTGATGAAATTATTTTTTCATCCTGATACGGATATGGATCAGGCTTTGGCGCAGACAGTCGCCTATGTGAATCGATCCCGCGCGTTTATGCCGCCTGGAACGGTGCCGCCCTTTATTTCGAGGTTTGATGCTGGAAGCGTGCCGGTGGGGTATTTGGTTTTTCAGAGTGAGTCTCGGAGTCTCAAAGAAATTCAAGATCTGGCCTTATTCAGGGTGCGCCCGATGTTTTCCGCGGTCCCTGGAGTGTCTGCTCCTCCGCCATTTGGAGGGACGGCCAGAACCATCGTGATTAAAGTGAATCCTGAACGGTTGCGGGCATTCGGCATGTCTCCGGAAGAAGTGGTACAGGCCGTGCGAACGGGAAATATGCTCATGCCGGCAGGCAATGTCCGTATAGGAGATGTTGCCTATCTAACCCCTGTGAATTCTGTCGTTGAAAATATCGAAGAATTGGAGCACCTCCCTATTCGTTTGGGATCAGGACCCACGGTCTTTTTGAAAGACGTGGGAACCGTGGAAGACGGGGAGGACATTGTCACCAGTTATGCCTTGGTCAACGGGCGACGCACGGTTTATATCCCAGTCACCAAAAGGGCCGATGCCTCCACCATGGCTGTCGTGGATCGCATTAAAGCCTCGCTTCCGACATTTCGGGACGCGGTGCCTGACGATATTCAGATTAGTTTTGAATTTGATCAGTCAACCTATGTCACGAATGCGGTGAAGGCTGTCGTCGTGGAAAGTGCCCTTGGGGCGATCTTGACGGGATTGGTGGTGTGGCTATTCCTCCGCAGTTGGCGGAGTTCGGTTATTGTTGTTGTGACCATTCCCTTTGCTCTCTTATCCGCCGTGGTGGCTTTGTGGGCAACCGGGCAGACCATCAATATTATGACCTTAGGAGGTCTGGCCCTGGCAGTGGGCATTTTGGTGGATGAGTCTACGGTCACGATTGAAAATGTCCATGCCCATTTGTCCCGCGGAAAGAGCCTGGGGAGGGCCGTCAAGGACTCACGCGGTGAAGTGGTGGTGCCTCTTCTCCTGGCTATGCTGAGTATATTAGCCGTGTTCCTCCCGTCGTTTTTTATGAGCGGAGTGGCGAAAGCCTTATTTGTGCCGTTGGCATTAGCGGTGGGTTTTGCCATGGCAGCCTCCTATATCCTTTCCACGACATTAGTCCCGGTCTTGGCCGTATGGTTTTTGGATGGGCATCCCAGAGCCGAGGAAAAAAAACGCCAGCCGAGGCCGACCTGGTACGTCAATGTCCTGACATGGACCCTGAACCATCAGTGGATGGTCCTCATCGGCTATTTGCTGTTCACGATGGCCCTGGTCGTTGTTGTTGGTCCAAGGTTGGGAATGGATATCTTTCCTCGGGTCGATACCGGACAATTTCAATTACGAATTCTTGCTCCAGACGGAACCCGCGTCGAACGAACGGAATTGTTGACAAGGGAGATTTTAGAGACGATTCAACAGGAAATCGGCCCTGAACGAATAAATATCAGCCTGGGATTTGTGGGAGTCCATCCGTCGAGTTATCCGGTGAATACCCTGTATATGTGGAGCAGTGGACCACATGAGGCGGTCTTGTTGGTGGCACTTAACCCGGGATCGGATATTTCATTAGAACAGGTGAAAGAACGATTGAGGAACCTTTTACCAAAACGCTTCCCCGGAACCCGTTATACCTTTGAGGGAGGCGATATTGTCTCCCAGGTCATGAGCATGGGATCCCCCACTCCGATTGAAATCGCCATGAGCGGACCGAATGTGGAGGCCAACCGGGCATATGCGGAACGGGTAAAAGAGGAACTCTCGCATCTACCTCACATCCGGGATCTGCGCTTCGGGCAACCCTTGGATTATCCCACTCTGGCTGTGCGCGTGGATCGGGTGCGGGCGGGGCAGCTTGGGGTGACGGCCGGTGAAGTGGCCAGAGCGGTGGTCTCGGCAACCTCCTCAACCCGTTTTGTGGAACCGATGTATTGGCGTGACTCCAAATCTGGAAGAGCCTACCAGGTTCAGGTGGAAATTCCTCAATCGGAATACCAATCGGTGCAGGATATGCTGAATCTTCCGGTGAAGTTAGAAGGCGGGCGGGGGCCGTTGCTTCGTGACGTGGCGGAGGTCATTCCCGGAACTTCTATCGGGGAGTATGCACGGTATAACATGCAACGGATGGTCACGATTGTGGCCAATGTGACGAGAGAAGATTTAGGACAGGCGGCGGAACATATCCAAGCGGCGCTGAATCGGGTCGGTACACCTCCGAAAGGGGTTCGGGTAGACGTTCGGGGACAAATTGCACCGATGAAGGAAATGTTCGTCAACCTCCAACTGGGGTTGGCCCTGGCATTGCTGACCATCTTCCTCCTCTTAGCCGCAAATTTTCAATCCTGGCGAAGCGCGTTGGTGGTGGTGTTGACGATGCCTGCGGTGTTGACGGGAGTCGTGATTGTGTTGGGACTTTTAGGCACTACGCTGAATATTCAATCCTTTTTAGGGGCTATTATGGCCACGGGAGTGGCTGTGGCGAATGCAATCCTGTTCGTGTCATTTGCCGAACATCATCGGAAACAAGGCCATTCATCGCTCGAAGCTGCCCGGGAAGGGGCATCCAGCCGGGCTCGTCCGATCCTTATGACCGGGTTGGCCATGACCGTGGGAATGTTACCGATGGCATTGGGCATCATGGAAGGAGGGGAGCAGGTGGCCCCTTTGGGACAGGCGGTGATTGGCGGGTTATTGCTCGCTACCGTGTCCAGTTTGCTGATCTTGCCCGCAATATATGCGATTCTGGAGAAGAGGGGAGCCATCCATTCTCCCTCATTAGATCCCGACGATCCAATGAGTGTCCACTATGAGCCATCGCGGGTCACCGTTCCCAATTAGCCGGGAGTTGCTATGTCAGGCAGGATGATCGGAATCGCGCTGGTGTTGCTAGGACTCATTGGGGCTGTTGTGATGGTCCTGAGCAAGGAAGGGCCTGTTCCTCAAGAACCCACGGTCTCTTCAGCCTCAACTCCTTCCCTCGAAATATCAGGAGTCCCTGCGGGCATGGCCCAACAGCTCTCAGTTGAAGTGGTGCCGGTTTTCAGCCAACAACTGAAAGAGACGATTCCCTTGCCGGGGGAATTGCTTCCTTTTTTGAGTGTGGACCTTTCCTCAAAAATCACGGGAATCGTTGATTCTGTCAACGTGGACCGTGGGGCAAGAGTCAAAAAGGGCGATGTCCTCATCAACTTACGCGCACCAGAGCTGCAAGCGCAGAGAAGAGAAGCCGAAGCCCAGCTTCGTGCTGCAAACATCACGTATACCCGTCTTCAATCTGCGGCTTCTACCCCAGGTATCGTAGCGGGAAACGATTTGGAATTGGCCCAACATCATCAGGAAGCCCTAACAGCCCGTGTTCAATCGTTACAAGAAATGGAAAAGTATTTGCGGGTGGTGACCCCGTTCGATGGTGTGATCACGCAACGGAATATTCATCCTGGAGCGGTGGTGGGACCGGACGGGGGAGGCGGTCGTGTTTCATCGCTGTTACGGTTAGAGCAGGTTGTACATTTGCGATTGATCGTTCCGGTACCGGAAGCGTATGCCGGGTCAATTGCTAAAGGGGCAACTGTGACATTTAGCGTGCCGGCCTATCCGGAGGAAACTTTTCGGGGAGTGGTGTCCCGTATTGCTCAATCGGTAGATCCTCAAACTCGATCGATGCCTGTGGAGATGGACGTGCATAATCCGACGATGCGCTTGGCTGCGGGAATGTTCCCGGAGGTCCGCTGGCCGATTCGCCGATCCACCTCGACCTTGTTTGTCCCGGCCACGGCGGTTGTCACCACGACCGAAAACGTTTTTGTACTCCTGGTCAAGGAAAACCTGGTGGAATGGATCCCTGTCCGAAAGGGATCAAAGAGTGGTTCAATGGTTGAAGTCTTTGGCGCTCTCCAATCGGGTGATCTCATTGTGCTAAGGGGAACCGACGAAATTCGTGGAGGCACACAAATTATTCCGATTCCTAAGGAAATACCCCCCAACACCCGTACATAACTCGGATTCCTTTGTGAAAGTTTCTCTGATTAACGATGAAAGTCCTTTTAGTCATGCTGCTGGTTTTTGTGACTGGGTGTCATTCATGAAATATTCATGAAGGCATCCACCTGGTGGTTCACGGAAAGGTGTTTCTGAGTGTCTATCTTGTGCGACATCCTGAATCAAAGGAAAATGTGTTGCCACCAGTGGACTCCGGAAGAAGACCTTGCCACGCTAACAGGAGAAGGGCGAAACCAGGGGGACGAAAGAGGAAATGTTCTCAATAAGAAAGGTATTGCCGCCATTTCGAGTTTTCATGCTAGTCGATCATGTCCGAATAGACCTACTGTCAACCCGAGGGTTCTTACCAATAGATGAAAATCATCCTTCGAATTTATCTCTAGAGTGTAATTGATTCTCTTCTCCTCCTCTCTCTTCTTGTTCAGAGCCTTACGAGGAACTCAATCCTAGCAGGGGCAACCTTGCAACAAGCATGTCTTCAGGGTGCAGGAAGTACCATTCCTAAAGAATTATCCTAACCCTTCCTTGCATGGTCATCATGAGCAAACTGAATAATCGTCTCGGAAACACCTTGGATTCAAAGTACGAATTAAGTTGCTTTGGCGTATTGCTAGAAATGTAATTTAATATTGACAAAATGCAAATTAAAAATTACATTATGCGGAGAATTTTGGCGAATAGCAGCCTGGGTTTTTTGATCATCCTGATAATTAAAGAGGAATGTTAGGTAATGAGAAGAGGGCAGGTCACGTGAAAGTCTGGATGGTGACTGGATTAGGAATGGCCATATTGATGAATTGCACGGTGGGTTTTGCGGCCGAGCCGATCTTTTCAAACCCTTTTTCCATAGCCAGTGAAAAAGGGTCAGCGTTTGGCGATTTTTTTAAAGAGGTTAAAGAACGAGCAGAAGCACAGAACGGAAGAAATTGGAAGGAAACGGCTGATGCTTCGCTCATACAAGACAAAGAGACTCAATGGAATCGGTATCTGAAGGGGGCAATGGGCCTGGCGGATTTTGTTGACTTGGGTATTGAAAACCGTATGCGATTCGAAAGTGTCAGTCATCCCTGGCGATCCACTGCAAAAATCGGAGGCGGACGGACCGATTCCCAATTGGCCCTCAGGTCCAGGGTGCGGTTCGGTTTAGGCAATGGTCCTCTCCGGTTTCTTTTTGAAGGACAGGATTCTCGGGAATATTTCAATAACAAGCCTGGAGCCTTTGTGAATACCTCAACGGTCAATGAATGGGATATTTTACAGTTATTCGGGTCATTGACCGTGGACAATGTGTTCGGAAGCGGGTTGCGAACGGACGCGCATTTCGGCCGCATGACCCTGGACTTGGGAAGCCGGCGATACGTCGCCCGCAATGACTTCAGAAATACCACGAATGCGTTCGATGGTTTTCATTGGCAGATTGGGAAAGCCGATACCTGGCGATTCCGCACCTTTATTACCGAACCGGTTATTCGGGACGAGGTCA
>CABVRQ010000101.1:0-6379 GCA_902500695.1 uncultured Nitrospira sp.
TGGGTCAGCCCGGGCCCGCCATGCATTCATCAACCGTCATGACGAAACCTCTCACGACAATAAAGGAGCCGGTATGAATTACTGGAAGCAACTTCTTCTGCCTCTCGCGTTTTGGCTCACCGGCAGTGTGGTGGATTGCCTTGGCCTTTCTCCCGTGTCAGCTCAACCACTGGAACCTGAAATCGCGGCCCCCTCTCACAAGACCGGACCGGACATTCACCCGGGCTTGACGATTCGCCCCATGTCCGGGGGACCAATTCTCCCCGCCCCCACCGTCTCCACCAACGTCACCACGACCATCAGCGGGCTGATCGTGCGCACCACCGTCTCGCAAACCTTTCACAATCCCAGTGCCGAATGGGCCGAGGGCATCTATATCTTTCCGTTACCCGAACAAGCGGCCGTCGATCACCTGCGCATGCGGATCGGCGAACGGGTGATTGAAGGGATCATTCAAGAACGGGCCGAAGCCAAAAAAACGTTTGAACAGGCCAAGCGCAAGGGACAGCGCGCCAGTTTACTCGAACAGGAACGAACCAATGTGTTTACGGCGTCGGTGGCAAATCTCGCACCGGGAGAACCCATCATCGTGGAGATTGAATATCAGGATACGGTCCGGTACGACCAGGGCCGGTTTTCTCTCCGGTTTCCGATGGTGGTCGGGCCACGCTATATCCCTGGGACTCCTCTTTCTGTAAGCGAATCCCAACCACACAAAACTGGCGCGGGGTGGGCCGTCAACACCGATCAGGTTCCCGATGCGTCACGGATCACGCCGCCGGTGCAACATCCTGACCAAGGTCTCATCAATCCCCTCACGCTGCAGATCGATCTGGCACCCGGCTTTCTGCTTGATCGGGTAGAGTCGCCCACTCACCCCATTCATGTTGAAACCAATTCCAATGGACGCACGCACATTACGTTGACCGACCGTTCCACGTTTGCGGATCGAGACTTCGAATTGGCCTGGACCCCGCAACCCTCCCATGAAGCCCAAACACAACTATTTCTTGAAGCACAGGATGGCGACACCTACGGCATGCTGTTTTTCCTTCCGCCACAACTCATCGAGGCAGGGCAGGATGAGATGACCCGCGAAGTTATCTTTGTCATCGATACCTCCGGGTCCATGGCCGGGGCTTCCCTCGTTCAAGCAAAAGCCGCGCTTACCTTAGCCGTGTCACGGCTGACTCCCAACGACCGCTTCAACATCATTCAATTTAATTCCATCACGAAACAATTATTTCCGCAGGCCCTGGCGGTGGATCCCCGTTCGATTCAACGCGCACTCTCGTATGTGAAAGGCCTTCAAGCCGATGGAGGCACGGAAATGCTTCCGGCGGTTGTCCAAGCACTGGCTCATCAAGAAGACGAGGCTGCTCTCCGGCAGGTCATTTTTATCACCGACGGGCTGATCGGCAATGAGGAGGAATTATTCGAGACCCTTCACCGGCTGCTCCGCCGGACTCGCTTCTTTCCCGTCGGCATCGGCTCTGCCCCCAACGGGCATTTCATGCGCAAGGCGGCTCAACACGGTCGGGGCACCTTTACCTACATCGGCACCGCTCAGGAGGTGCAGGATAAGATGCATCGTCTATTTGTGAAACTCGAACAACCCGCGTTCCTGGATTTGGCCTTTCAGGTTCCGGACGGAGTGGAGTGGGATTTCCTCCCAACCCCGCTTCCGGATGTCTATGCCGGCGAACCGCTCATGGTGGCATTCCGAACGGCGACTCCTCCGGAACACCTCACCATTTCCGGCACGCACGGACCGGAGCCATGGAAGACAGTTCTACCGTTCACGTCCGGACTTGCCCGCTCAGGCATCGCGGTGCATTGGGCCAGACAAAAAATTTCACAGCTCATGGACCAGCACACTCAATCTTTTCAATCTGACCAACCTGCCCGGGAAGGCGAGCTGCGACAGGCCGTCATCGACGTGGCTCTCCGTCACCATCTCGTGAGCAAGTACACAAGTCTGGTGGCCGTAGAAACGGTCCCCGCCCGCCCCGAACACCAACCGCTCCAATCCCATGCCATGAAGACCAATCTTCCGCATGGCATGCAATACGAGGCCATATTCGGCTGGCCACAAACGGCCACACCGTCCACGCTCTATTTGCTGTTAGGAATCTTCACACTCTGGATGGGATGGTTCTGGACGCGACCACAGGCCGCACGACCGTGAGAACCCTTAGGCGTCGAGTCTTGGCAGGCCTGTTGTTGATCTTGGGAAGCTGGTTGATCGGACAGGGACTGTGGATTCCAGTGAAAGCCATTGCCGCCCAATGGCTCCTGCAGCAGGCGTGGAATCAATCATTAAAAACACAACAGCCTGCCAAGCCCTGGCCATGGGCAGACACCTGGCCCGTTGGACGATTGCTTGTTCCGCAACACGGCATCGACCAGATCATCCTGGCCGATGCCAGCGGGCGATCGCTAGCCTTCGGACCAGGACAGCTTTCCGAAAGTGTGAAGCCTGGGGAACCTGGCAACATCGTATTGAGCGGGCATCGCGATACCCACTTTCAGTTCTTACAACATCTTCAGCAAAACGATCTCATCTATTTGGAATGGCCCACTGGACATCAAACATCCTATAGGGTTCAGGCACTCACCGTGGTGGATAGCCGACAGACCCGTCTTACCTATCATGACGATGTGGAAGCCTTGATACTGACAACCTGCTTTCCCTTTGATGCCCTCCTCCCCGGAGGCCCACTGCGTTATGTAGTCACGGCATATCAGATGACTTCAGAAGGCCTATCGGCGGTAGGAATAGGAAAAGCCCCATGACATGGTATTTGAGTGGTCTTCTCCTGATTTTACGGACACAAGCAAGCGTCCGGGTCTTTGTAGAACCGGCCGTTTGAACGACCACCACACTCCAACTCTGCTCGGTCACGGGCGGGCGTGGCGCGCATACTGATCGGCCAGCGTCGCCACTGAACACATGGCGGATCGCGAGCTGCTGTCGATCGATTACCACCCAGGCCAGGGCTGTCCACTACACCTGGGGCGATTCACTTGGTAAAAAGTTGGCCGATGTCCTTGAATGCCTTGAACTCTAGAGCGTTGCCACAGGGGTCGAGCAGGAACATGGTGCCCTGTTCGCCGACCTGGTCTTTGAATCGGACGTAGGGCTCAATCACAAACTTGGCGCCAAACGACTTCAGACGCTCGGCCAGTGCTTCCCATTGCGACCATTCGAGCACAATCCCGAAGTGTGGAACCGGCACATCATGTCCATCAACCAAATTGATGTGCGGGTGATTCTGGGAGGCCGTCCTGGGGTGTTCGTGGATCACCAACTGGTGACCGTAGAAATTGAAGTCAACCCATTGGGTACTGGAGCGACCTTCTTCCAATCCAAACACTTCACCATAGAAACGCCGGGCTGCAGGGAGGTCGTAAACGGGGATTGCAAGGTGGAAGGGAGAGAGACTCATCGGGGACTCCGATTGGTTTTATGGTCAACGAATGGGGACGATGCTAACAGACCATGTCTGCCGTGCTTTCCCCGGCTTCATGGTTTTTCCTGAATCCTTCTAACTGCCGGCTTGGTCCTGATAACGCTTGAATTAGTACTCGAAAGCGACGCTATAGAGAGCAGGGACCATTTCAGCGCCCATGTGCTCTAACTTCGACTTCATGGGCGCCGCGCTCTTTTCATACGCTTTCCAGTAAAGGTCTTCGTTTTCCCATATCGCGATATTAATGAAGTTGAATTTGCTCTCTGGCTTGATACTTTTATGAAACTTTCCGCTAATGAACCCCTGTTGCTTCGTGATATTGTGCTTCACGTCTTCCCACCACTTTACAAATTCATCTTCTTTGCCATTCGGGACTGAAAACACATTAATTAAGGTTACTGGCATGGCGCACCTCCCGATCTTTACGAGTGGATGACCTACGTTGTAAAGGATTTAATCGGGTAAAGTACCATCTATTTCGGTCATGGTAAACTTCCCTATTTCCGTCAACCTGAACAGACCGATGAGTTGAAGGCGCTGGGTGCAACCCCATCCTCGAAACCCTGGTCGCAATCAACTCGTCAAACAGGGAACTCGAACAGTCCGGTGATTCCGGTCGTGAAGTTTTCTTTCAGAATCGGTATGGCTTCTTCTACGTTCACGTCTTTCTGGAGCACATGAGCGACCGACCGCATTTTATAGGTCTTGGGCTGCACAACGGGAACCTGTGGGCCTTTTTCCCATTCCGTGACTAAGACATCCGCCACACAGAGAGAGGTGGGGCCTTCAGGCTTCGGCGGGGGTTGCTCCAACACACCTTCAACATTTGTTACCCCTTGATGTATTTTTTTAACATCCTACTCCTACTAACCCATTGAGACCTGAACCTTTCAGGAAGAGGAGTTAGCTGTTTACGGCACAGGATGAACACCAAAGCGGGCGGGCTCACTCAACGCTTTCAATGTGCGAAAGTGACTCTTCAGCGCGGAAATATAGGTGGGGCAATCATGATAGGGGATGTGGAACTCTGCGGCAGTTCGTATGAGGATTTTGCTGATCTCCGGATAATGCGTGTGACTCACTTTAGGAAAAAGATGATGTTCGATCTGGTAATTCAGGCATCCCGAAAACCACGTGAGCCACTTATTCTTTCTTCCAAAATTTACCGTTGTGGCAAGCTGGAGGACTGCCCATTCGGATTCGAAGTCAGGCGGTTGCTCTCCCCGCGGTTCCGGATACGAGGATTCTTCCATGATATGAGCCAGATTGAAGATCAAGGTCACACTGAGACCGAGCGTGAGGTGGAAAATCACCAGACCTACAACACATTTCCAGAACGGCTGAAAAAGGAAAGGCGTGACGATGAAGACGGAAAAATACACCGCTTTAAGAGTCCAAAATTCAATTTCATCCTTCCTCGACATTGATGGATACTTCTGAAATTGATTAATCCTCATCGTGAAATAGTGAACAAAATCTTTAATGAAGATCCATTCGATCGTGGACAACGCATAGAGGAACCAGCAATAGATATGCTGATTCTTGAATTTTTTTTCCCAAGCCTGCCGGGGACTCATCCGCAAGGCCCCTCTTGTCTCCAAGTCATCATCCCATTCCAGGATATTCGTATAACTGTGGTGCAGAACATTGTGCTTATGCCGCCAGAAGTACCGACTGACGCCTAACATGGCGCAGGAACTCCGTGCAAGGAACAGGTTTACTTTGGGGTTCGCCGAAAAAGAATTATGGATCGAGTCATGGAAAATGTTGAATCCGACCCCACAAGCGGCAAAGGCAGTTGATAGGCAAAGAAGCAGCTGAAATGCAGAGTTTGAGCTGGCCAACAGCATGCCAAACGAGACAAAGAACCAGATAAGAACGATTGCTGATTTCAGGTACAGGCGACGATCGTCACGGCGATTCCTGCCCGCGAAATGCTCATCAACACGGGCACGGAGAACGCGAATAAAATTACCACGACCCTTGTCGGGAATCTTAGTCGTCTTGTCTATGGCGATCACTAGGGTTTGGCCTCTTGACTTTAACTTTGAGAAGCCGCTCGAACCTTCAATAGAACCCTTTTGGCTTAATATCATGAACTTCCCTGATATATTTAATGGAGAATCCACAAACCATTCTTACTTAACAGTATGGTTTCAATTTTCACGGATGGTTAAGGTTGGCGATCTATTGGTCAGCTGAAGGGGAGCGAGAAATCAAACTCAGCCTGAGGAATGCGACCATGCAGTCCCGCCTTCTTCTCATATGGCTGCACTCTCCACCCTGGGGAGTGGGTTCAATACGACAAGAGGAGGAATCGGTTCCTGATAGGAATTGAGATACGCATGATGATCATGCATCGTGGCCCCTTCAGGAAGCATGTCATAGAGCGAACCCAGTTTCCCTCTGATTTTTCTGGCATAGAACCTTGGGAGTTCTAATGTTTCCCCTTCCAGAAAGTTTCGGACCGACACATTCGTATCCATGAGTCCTCTGATCTTGGTGTGATACTTGATCCGGCCAAACCCTTCACTCGACACCGAGCGGATGAAATTAAACCATTTGGGAATCCAGCCACGATTCAGCATCACCCGCTTGGCAATCATCGGCCAGGAAAACGCATGCCGGGATAGATCCACCACATGATCATAAAATTCAGGCCAGGCGTAATGTTTGGGACGCACATTCATCGCATGATTGTTATCGAGAAAATGAAAGGGAAAGGGCAACACCCGCCCATCCCGTTGCAATTCCCGATTAAAAGGCGCGGCTTGGCCAAATGCCGTAAGCAAGGAGAATGCGGGGAAGGCTCCTGGTGCTAGATCACAAAATTGTTTGGTGAGTTCAAAAGGTTCCGGACCCTGATCGGAATCCAATCCCAGGACAAAATTGACCTGGACATAGGG
>CABVRQ010000101.1:6479-11887 GCA_902500695.1 uncultured Nitrospira sp.
TAGTCGACATTGGCATCCACACAAAACCCGCAGGTATAGGGACACCCCATGCTGCCGATCATCGGCACGACTTTAAAAGACGTGGGCGCCTTGGCAATGGTCGGCTCCACGAATTTCCAGCGTTCCTTCACTCCCGGCAACTCCGTCGGCTGGCGAGCCGCTGCGAGCTGGACCCCAAGAGGACGATGCTGCGCACAATCCACCAGAATATCCTGAATCAGGGTTTTGTCGGTAAATCCTACAACATAATCAAAATACTTGGCCGCATCCTGCGGATAGCTCCGCGCATGAGGCCCGCCTAACACCGTCACGGCTCCGCGAGATCGAAACATCTGACTAATCGCATAGGCGGTCAGCGCCGATCGGGTAAACGCGCCGATGAACACAATATCCGTCTCGTCCAATAATTCCTGTTGAAGATCTTCGCGGCCGGTGTAGCACACAAACCGCACTTGATGGCCCAATTCCTCACACCACACCCCGACGACCTGCGGCATAATGCTCGCCAGATTTTGATTCATCACCCGGGCATAGAGGGAATTTGTGGGACCTTTGGTGACCAAGTCCAATATTGTCACCCGACGTGGGCGCATGCACAACCTCCTAAAATGGGATACCTGAAATTCTGGGTGGGGGGGAAAGCGGAGTCTCCTGAAGCTTCCCTACCGTAAAGGAAATTCTGTAATGAGGTCAAGGAAAACCAGTTGCATTAGGACCGATCTTCCTGTACGGTTTTGTAAGAATCGACCGTCTCGCAGGATCCAAGCCATTCTCCGGCTGTTCTGGCCGGTGCCGTAGCCCAAACCTCCTCAGACCGGCCTCGATACGCAACCTCAGCATAGAACAATGTCGTTCGTGCTGCGTCTGGCTGTGCCCCAACAAAGGAACCGACTGTCATGCCGAATCAAAAACGCCGAAAAGACCTTCGTAACGTCGCCATTATTGCTCACGTCGATCATGGCAAAACAACTTTAGTGGACGCCCTGCTGAGGCAAACCGGCGCGCATATCTTCAAAGAAGGCGAAGCCGTCATTATGGATTCGAATCCATTGGAGAAAGAACGTGGGATTACTATTTTTTCGAAAAATGCGTCCCTCCTCTTTAAAGATACCCGCATCAATCTCGTTGATACGCCCGGCCATGCCGACTTTGGTAGTGAGGTCGAGCGAATTCTGCGAATGGTGGACGGCGTGCTCTTGCTCGTGGACGCCTTTGATGGCCCGATGCCCCAAACCAAATTCGTTCTAAAAAAATCATTGGAACTGCATCTCAAACCCATCGTGGTGATCAACAAAATCGATCGGCCCAGCGCCAGGCCTGAAGAAATCGTGAATCAGACCTTTGATTTGTTTTGTGAACTCAACGCGACCGACGAACAATTAGATTTCCCCATTGTCTACGCCTCCGGCAAAGAAGGCATCTCCACACTGGATCTGAATGATCCTGCCGTCGACATGAAGCCCTTATTGGACACCATCATCCATCGGGTCTTGCCGCCAGTGGCTGATCCTGAGCAACCATTTCAAATGCTGGTGACCATGTTGGAATATGACTCCTATATCGGTCGTGTGGCTGTGGGACGGATTGTCCATGGCATGATTGAAGTGGGCAATCAGATCGTCGCTGTCAAACGGGATGGCACCATTTCCCGAGGCAAGGTCACCAAGCTCCTGGCCTATCAGGGTCTCACCCGGGTCGAAACCAATTCCGCCCAAGCCGGGGACATTATTTCCCTGGCCGGGCATCAAGATGTTCGGGTAGGAGAAACCTTAGCATCTCCTCAAAACCCGACTGCCTTGCCGACCGTCAACGTTGATGAACCGACGATTTCCATGAACTTCTCTCATAACACCAGCCCCTTGGCCGGAAAAGACGGGGGGCGCTTCCTCACGTCGCGACACATTCGGGAGCGCCTGGCTCACGAAGCCATGATGAATGTGGGAATTAAAGTGGAGGAGGCCGACGGTGGCGAGCGATTTACCGTCTCGGGTCGAGGCGAACTCCATTTGTCCATTTTAATCGAAACCATGCGTCGTGAAGGGTTTGAATTAGAAGTATCCCCCCCCAAAGTCATTTACAAAGAGATGGACGGTGAAACTCTGGAACCCGTGGAACTCGTGGTCATTGAGGTCGACCCCGGTTATCAGGGTGCGGTCATCGAAGCGCTCGGCAGCCGGAAAGCCGACATGAAAGATCTGCGGATCAGCGCCGTCGGCACCGTCCGCATGGAATTCCACATTGCCTCGCGTGCCCTTTTAGGATTTCGCGGTGAATTATTGAGGATGACCAGAGGAAGCGGAGTCATGTCACAAATTTTCTATGAATACCAGCCCTTTAAGGGAGAGATTCCTCATCGTTCGACTGGAGTGCTCATTGCTCATGGTCCTGGACAAGCCGTGGCCTATGGACTCTGGGGTCTTCAAGACCGTGGAGAAATTTTCCTCCATCCTGGAGTCGATATTTACGAGGGCATGCTGGTTGGGGTCAACAACAAAGGCAACGACCTTGTCGTGAATGCCCTTCGCGAGAAAAAACTCACCAATATTCGAGCGTCTGGAACCGATGAAGCCATTCACCTCATTCCGCCACGGGAAATGACCCTGGAATTCGCGTTGGAATTCATCGAAGATGATGAACTGGTCGAAGTGACTCCCAAAAATGTGCGCCTTCGAAAACGCTACCTCACCGACAACGAACGCCGGTCGGCTCGCAACATGTCCAAGAAGGCTCAATGAGCTCCGTCTTTTTCTCATTATTGATCTGACATGTTGGCCTCGCCCTCATTAAACCGTGGCGGCGAGGCCCATGGCCCTTCTCTCCGATTTAACCCGCAAAGCTTGGGAACAAATGGACTGTTCGACTTGCTCGGATAACCATTGAACAGACCTTATGCAAGACACCTTACCCTGGAGGTCTTTCTCCAGAGTCCTTCCAGTAAAGGCTTGCGCGAACTTCTGTTGCACTCCCTATCATCAAGGAAGACCGGCTCATCTTCTTTTCAGGCGCATGATTGCCTTATTCGCTATAAGATTTTGCATTCTTAGGCGTTTTCTCCCCTTAAGTACTTTCCTCTTTCATCATTTTTACGTATAATTCAGGCCCACCGTCCAGCCGGGAAAAAGCCTTCCTTGGTAAGGCCTAGCACCCGAGAGCAGTCCATCCCATTGTGGAGCAGGCATGAACAACATTTTTTTCAAGGGACATGGCTTGGGGAATGACTATATTGCCCTCGACCCGGCCAAAATGTCTTTTAAATTAACACCGCGAACCATCAGGGCTCTCTGCGATCGGCATTGGGGGGTGGGAAGTGACGGCATTCTCGCGCTCGGACCATCAAAAAAAGCCGACTTTGGTCTACGCATTTATAACCCTGACGGGAGTGAAGCGGAAAAGTCCGGTAATGGACTACGAATTTTCGGCTGCTACCTGTACCACACCAAGCAGACGAGGAAAAAACACTTTACCGTCGAGACCAAGGGCGGTTTGGTTGAAATCCATTTGGAACTCAATGGTCATGGGTACGTGAATGGGGCCACCGTTGACATGGGACGAGCCTCGTTTCAACCCATTTCTCTCCCCTGCACCTTACGGGTGCCGGAATTGATTCAACAGCCGGTGAAGGCCGCAGGCCAGTCTCTCCGGTTTACCGGGGTCAGCGTTGGAAACCCGCATTGCGTGGTGTATAAGAAACAGGAAGAACAATGGACACGCCAGGATCTTCTGGAAATCGGCCCTGAACTGGAAAACCATATTATTTTCCCGAAACGAACCAATGTCCAACTGGCCGTTCCCTCCGGACCTCGGGCCATTTCTATCTTGATTTGGGAACGGGGTGCGGGAGAAACACAAGCCTCGGGATCCTCTGCCTGTGCGGCTGCCTGTGCCGGAGTACGGTTGGGATTAGTGAAAAGCCCTGTGCGTGTAAAAGCCCCTGGAGGAACATTGGATATTACGGTCGATCCCCAATACAACATTACCATGAAGGGACCCGTCACCGAGGTGGCCAGAGGGGAAATTAGTCAAGCTTTCATAGACGGCCTTCGCTGAATAAAATGTTATCCATGCCCCACTCGTAGGCCAGTCCTCTGAGTTACCTTCTGCCCCGTTTGGATTAACTCTCAAGCCCTCGAAAATATATCAGCCTAATCTCCAGGCCATACGCGATTAGCGAGTCCCGACATATAATTGGTCTCAGAGTCAGGCATTTATCGGGTGCTCTATTCACGAACCGAGTCCAAACCCGAATGGATACGAGAACGGTGTTGACAGATACCGGGTTAGGTTCATGCACCCGCTAACTCGTGGGGAATGGGAACTTCAGGCATTCTTTGGTAGCTAAATTTCTTTTTTAGGGATAAGATCGGCTGTTCCATCACATGCCAGGAAACCATTGCGATAAAAACAGAAATCGTCGAATACAAGATGAACTGAACCCATTCTGATGCTGGAACTTCCACCCCCGTTCTCTCTGCAATGGTGAGTGCTATCTTTGGCACGAACCAATGGTACACATACAGGCCGTAGCTAATCTTCCCCAGGTACTGCAGAAACGACATATCTAGAACCCAACCAAGAAGGCCACGAAACCCTATTGCGGCATTGCCAATGACCCACATGAAGACTAGACCAGCCCCCAATTCTCCAAGGATAAATTCTACAGTGGATGGGAAACCTGCAAGTTTTGCCGTAAGGACCACGAACAGCGCAGTTAGGCCTGTGAGAAAGAACATCCAGAGATTTCGAACATATCGACCACACACGAGGCTTCTTTGAGCGTAAAGGATAGCTAAGACTCCACCTGCCCCTAACGTATCGAGATGACTTGGAGTAAGCATGCTAGCTTGAAAGTGCGTTAAATCAACACCGATAAACACCAGACGAGATCCCACTCCCAGAACCATCGTGAGGATCATGGTCGACAACAACAATTTATCGGGAATAAAAAAGATGAATAGCGGCCAAAGCAAATAGAACTGTTCTTCAACGGCCAGTGTCCATAAGTGCGGTCCAAAACTGAAATCCCCAAGAATCGCAAAGTGAATATTCTGTACATAGAGAATGAACCACCAAACGTATTGTCTTAATTCCTCTGAAAAAATTAATCCTACGGTTAAGGAAACATAGAAAACCGGAAATAAGCGAAGAACTCGACGCATGTAAAAATGCCACGCAGTTGTCGCTATAGTGATGCTACCTGATCGAATCCCGCCACGTGCGTTCAATAGAATCCCCGTTATCAGAAATCCGCTTAGCACAAAAAATAATCGTACACCCAGATCGCCGAGTGGGACTGTCGATACTAAAAGGTGACCTTGAGGGAAAAAATGTTGTACGAATACGCCAAATGCAGCCAGCGCGCGCAAGCTATCAAGTTGCGGCAAATAAGGCAGTGAGCTGTTAATTATTCT
>CABVRQ010000102.1:0-2839 GCA_902500695.1 uncultured Nitrospira sp.
CATTCACCTGTTTCACTGTTCCATCCTTACATGACATTGGATTGATTTATGAAGGGTCTTGAATTCGGTATTGAACAATTCCGGGTAACCGAGGAGCCGTTTTATCAGGAAGTGAACGGGGAAATTGACCTGTTCTCCGTCGGGGCAAAAAACAAGATTCCAGTCATGCTGAAAGGCCCTACTGGATGCGGGAAAACCCGCTTTGTCCAGCATATGGCTCATCGGCTTAACCGGCCCTTGATCACCGTCGCATGCCATGAAGATTTGACGGCATCAGATTTGATCGGACGATACCTATTAAAAGGTGAAGAAACCGTGTGGGTGGATGGTCCGCTCACCTTGGGAGTCAAACATGGCGCCTTGGTCTATTTGGATGAGGTGGTCGAAGCCAGAAAAGATACGACGGTGCTGATCCATCCATTGAGTGATGACCGACGGTTTTTGCCAATTGAAAAAAAAGGGCAAATTCTTGAAGCCGTAGATGATTTTTTGCTGGTGATCTCCTACAACCCCGGATATCAAAGCGTCTTAAAAGAGTTAAAACAGAGCACCAAGCAGCGCTTCATGGCCATTGAATTTGGTTATCCTCCCAAAGATATCGAGACCAGGATCGTGGAGCATGAAGCCCAGGTCTCCAGGGACATTGCCATCCGGTTAGTCAAATTGGGTGAAAAGGTACGAAATCTCCGTAACCATGGCCTGGAGGAAGGTGTCAGTACCCGACTATTAATTTACGCCGGGACCTTGATGCAACAGGGCGTTGCCCCCGAGCGGGCTTGCGATGCCGCCATTACCCGCCCGATTACGGACGACACCGATATGCAACGCAGCATTCAAGAACTCGTCAAGGCAATTTTTTAGACTGAACCGACCAACAAGCTGCTACCACGACTACGGACAGGCCGTAACGCTCAAAAAATAAGACCAGACCGCACTTCATAAGCACTGGAAGTTTAAAAACGACACTTTCCATAGACCCGCCCGACTGGATTTCTTTGTAACAAGACTCCAAAAACCTTGTTCGACCTTTCAAGCCATTTCCAACTAAATTGTGAATACTCCAGCTCTCCGCATTTTCTTGATTTGAGAACACCTATCCCTTCTATTTCCTGGCCTTCCCTGAGTCGACTGGGTCCTCATGACATTTCTGCGGGCTAATGAAGAAAGATGGAATTGACTCCCTTAATTCCAGGTTTTGGACAACCGATACGGTAATAGGATTACCCGCATCTGAGATCGCACTCATGGAACCTCAAAAGAACTGATTGATCATCCTAGAGATCACAGCATGAAACCTAAAATCTCCCTCCACCCCATGTATACCTTGCTTCGAGATGGGAAAATTGCTGAATTCAATGCCCGGTACAAGACCGGGGAGATACCTGACCTCAGCAATTGTGATTTCCGGAGTGTCGATCTGCGCGGCATTGAAGTGGCAAGGATGGATTTCCGGGGAAGTTATTTCCGACAAGCCGATCTTCGAGGGGTGGATCTTTCTCAATGCAATTTGGAGGGGGCCAGTCTCCACGGCACCAAGATCTCCGGCACACTGCTTCCCAAAGAACTCACGGCTCAGGAAATTCTTCTTTCGAACCAGCAGGGGACGCGTATGCGCTATGGCGTATAAATGCTCGTCCGCATTCTAATCTGACTTTCACGCGACATTCCTTCTACTTCAACAGCATTTCACATCTGGTAAGGCCACCAGGGCTTTTTCCCCTGGCGTTGGCTTATTCGTTGACACCTTTCACTCCTCAATCTTACACTGCCTTTCCCTGGATCTCTCAAGGAATTCTTATGAATCAACCCCAGAACATTATTGCCATCATCTATGACTTTGATCATACGTTGAGCCCGCATTACATGCAGGATCACACGATTCTTCAGCATGCCGAACTTGACCCGTCCACCTTTTGGAAAAGTTGCACGGCTCTGATCCAGGATCGGGATTACGATCAGGAACTTGCCTATATGAAACGGATGCTGGAGGAACCAGGCATCCGGACGCTTTCGAATCAAGACCTCCGGGATATGGGGAACCAATTGTCATTTTTCCCAGGTGTCCCCTCATTTTTCGAAGAACTCAACGGGGTGCTAAAGAAGGCAAAATATGAGGAGGTGCCCATCCGCTTGGAACATTATGTGGTCAGTTCAGGATTGAAGGCCATTTTGGAGGGAAGTGTAATTGCCGGCCAAGTCCGAGCCATATTTGGTTGTGAGTTCGACGAAGAAGACGGGCACATCAGTTTCCCCAAACGCACCATCAGCCACACACAGAAAACCCAATTCCTGTTTCGGGTCAACAAAGGACTGACGGATTTAAAAGAAGATGTCAACGACCATATGCCCGAGGAAAGCCGTCGGGTACCGTTCCGACAAATGATCTATGTGGGCGATGGACCGACAGACGTCCCCTGTTTTACCGTCATGAAGAAAAATGGCGGGTTCGCCTTGGCGGTCTATAATCCGGAAGATCAGACCCGTCGGTCCTTTGAAAAATGTTATCAGCTCACCTTTCACGCAGACCGGGTCCATTTCATGGCTCCTGCGGATTATCGCCCTGGCAGCCATCTCCGTCTCATCCTGGAAAAGCACATTACCGAGGTTGCCGATAGAATTGTCGATACTCGCCGGCAAGGGATTGAAGGCTCCCGCGTGCCCGCTCCTCTTCCATAATTATTCTTTATCCAATCCCCGGCCTCCCTCATTCCTTGGTCTCGGGTACCTCATTGCATAAGGTATTTTCGGTCGAGTAAGGTAAAAGGAGTTAAATGTCTCCTAACAAAAGCGACCTTCCCACCAGGAGGTGGAACATGTACACAGCACAGAGATCTTTCAC
>CABVRQ010000102.1:2939-4857 GCA_902500695.1 uncultured Nitrospira sp.
TAGGAATGACAGTCCTTCTAAGAGAATTGCCGAAATCTTCTTGATCAGTTACCGACCAACTGGTAAATGCCCGCAACACTCTCGCACCTGCTGAATGGCGGCCTGGATTTCTCAAGGCCCTTCAAACCCAATTGTTCCCCCTCTTCGACCCATGCCGCCCGGCCCTCTGGGTGGACGCTCGAAAAAACCGGCTGGCCTTGTCTGAGCGAAGCGAGTCGGTCCGCCCTCACTTATGGGTTGCGTCCTCCCAATCGGATGAGGCCGGACGGGGGTCAGGGGTTTTGGGTCCTTTTGCCCATCCAAAAGGCTTGTCCTGAGGCCTCTCGAAGGGACCTCAGCTACCGGGCCGAACCCCGGCGATTATAAAATTCAACAAGGATTCCCAGGGCAAACGATATTAATTGGCAATCCACTTTTCATCGATTAGTATTCAATACAATCAACTGCGTTTTCGGTATAGGGACGTTTCCCAATATCCGAGCTTTTAAGAAATTCGGAAATTGAAGTTGAGCCATCTTTATCCCAATCCATTTCATCCCAGCTATATTCCTGCATCCAACTTCCCCTGACAACAAGTAAGCTTACCAACATTACCCAGACAGCTATTCCTGTAAAAACAAGGGATAAGCCCCAAACACATATTTTCCCCATGGTGGATGGAATTGTCATTATTCTCATTGTATCGGACCGTTCCCATGTATGACTGGCTATTCCATAGAATGGTGCAGAACGATTTTGCTTTCTATTCGATTTGTTTTTAGTGTGGCGAAGGTGAGCAGCACAGGGCACCCCCTGGACGACGCCAAGGTTCATTGGTTTTTTTGTCCTTTTTCGGAACCATAAGGACGTCGGCTGCTAGGCCGAAACCCGCTATCTATCATCAACTCAAATATCTTAATAATTACCGCGAGGGATTTGGTTCGGGAGCAGGGGAGAGCGGTGGGGAGCCCGCAGGACGGCGGGAACGGAGAATTTCTTCCAAAGTCAAAAGGGCATCACGGCCGGAGTTGGTTTCAAAACCTTTAGACAAACTGGTATCGGCATAAGCATGCCCCTGCTGTTGCGTCGCGCTCTGGCTCAAGCTGCCTGACCAGGGACGGGGATCCTGCGACCCATGCTTCCGACCCCAGGCCGCCAGACACGCCTTGGCGATGATCTTGTTAAGCGGTGCCGGATTGTACAGCATCTTTTTGATGTTCCAAGGCGTCAAACTGAGCGGGTTGTAGCCCTTCGATAAATAACCTTCCGACAATAGACGTTGTTCCAAATCCGTATTGGGTTGGATTCCTAAGAAAAACATCAAGGGAAATACCCGGTCTTCTCCCAATATCGAGGCCACCATTTTGTAGGATTCGATACTTTGGAGGAGAGTCTCTTCTGTTTCATCCGGGGAATTCAGAGAATAATTCAGAATGACCCGCCCGTTAAACCCTGCCTCCTTGAGATACCGACATCCGTCATACAAATGCTCCAATTTAAAGCCCATATGCATGCTGTTCAGGACTTTTTGCGAGCCCGCCGTGATCGCGACTTCCAAATCTCCCACTCCTGATTGCACCATCAGCTTGGCCAACGTTGGATTAATCAGGGAGGTTCGGACGTATCCGGACCATTCAATGTGTAATTGCTGAGAGATGATTCGCTCCAGGATTTCCGTACATTGGGGATATGCATCTTTGCCGGTGATGAACTGCGCGTCGGTAAACCAAAACCGTCTGGCTCCCCATTGGTGGTAATACTGGGCAATGTCCTTCACCACATTTTCCGCCGGGCGGTAGCGCACCCGTTTGCCTTCAATATACGGATAGAGACAAAAGGCGCAATCATACGGACAGCCGCGTTTGCTCTGCACGCCGATGCATTCGCCGATATATTCACGGTATTGTGGAAAAATAGACGTCAGGTAAGGAATATCCAC
>CABVRQ010000102.1:4957-11800 GCA_902500695.1 uncultured Nitrospira sp.
CCTTGGAAGGAAGCCACCACCCGCTTCAGGGGATTGCTGGCGTAATAAAAATTAAACGCATGCTCGAGGGAGGCATCGCCTTCATGCGGGGAAAAAATTTGGATATCCCGCCATGAAAAACAGACCAATTCGGGCTGAAAGGCCTTGGTCGCTTCCCTTAATTGGGCTTGACGTTGATTCGGCGGAAATAACGAAAGATCCAGAATCTGCTGACGCACATCCGGCCGTCGCCGGTGGATGAAGTCAGCCAGGTAGGTAATCCCGGTGGGATAGACCTTTTTACAGGGGAGGAAGACGTAGAGTACGGAATTCATCGTGTTATTTCACCGCCACATGAATGGCGACAATTCCACCGGTCAGATTGTGATACTCCACAGTCTGAAACCCGGCTTCCTTGAGTAATTGAGCTAGCCGGTTTTGATCTGGAAAATTCCGTATCGACGCCGGTAAATATTCATACACCCCCGTCCCATCCCGGGCCACCTTGGTGCCAATCCATGGGAGCAAATGAAAGGAATACCAGTCGTAAAGCTTGCGGAGGCCGGCTGAAACAGGACGGGAAAATTCCAAGCACACGAACCGACCTCCGGGTTGTAAGACCCGGCAGATTTCGGAGAGAGCTTGAGGAAGATTCCCAACGTTGCGAATACAAAATCCGGCAGTCACCGTATCAAACGTGTCAGACGGAAAGGTGAGATGCTCGGCATTCATCTGTAAACAGGTAATACGGTTGGCCAATTTCTGGGACCGGACTTTATCCTGCCCCACACGCAACATGGCTAAATTCAAATCCGCCGCGATAATTTGGCTCGTGTAGCGGAGATGTTGATCCACTAAAATGGCAAGGTCGCAGGTTCCCGCCCCTAAATCTAAGGCTCGTGTCCCAGGGATGTCAGGAATATAGGAAATCGCCTTGCGTTTCCAGGAATGGTGCAGACCAAAACTGAGAAGAGAATTATTCAGGTCATAAAATTTGGCAATGGCCGTGAACATTCGCTGGACGGCCTGTTCCCGAGCCGGACCTGTCCATGTGGAGGCCGCCTTGCCTGGAATTTCGGTTTTATTCATGACAGGAACCACCCCAAGGACCTAGCACCCGATCTCAAGTTTTGTCAAGAATGAAACCCTTCAGAAAACTGGATTGACCGATCAAAGCCTGACAACACACTGATCAGGGAAGGACCAAAGAGGGAACTAAATAAACAGGGTAGTTTCAGCGCCAGAGCAGGCAGAGATAATCGCAGGCAACCCCATCACTTCATCAACCCCTTGAGTGACCGCTTTGGCATCAACCCCCATATACTCAAGTCCTGCGCTACAGGCGACCAGTTTAAATTGGCCGACGTGACGGGCTTCCTCGAACATTTCCGAAATGAGTGGGACTTTGCGTTCACGGATCAACCGGGCCACTTCCGGGGCTTGGGCGGCATACTCCGGAGGAAAATCCAATTCATTTATCCGGCCTTCCGCCAACTTTTTGATGGTCCAGAACAGCAAGACCACCATCACGTCTTTCCCCATCGCCGCAGCCGTTAACCCCAGCGTGGCCACTTGATGCAGCTTATCATAGGTCGCATTATGTGCATAAATGACGAATTGTGGCTTAGCCCCCATCTTGAATTGTTTCTCCACTCATCTTCGTAACCAGCTCAGCTTGCAGATGTGACATCGCACTCCTTCTCGCACTTCCACTAGTCTGACTAACAGGTTGTTATCGTTTTGTGGGATGAATCAACGGCTGTGGTTTGCGTCGAGTGAGTGTCCAACCCTCTTCCTCATATAACAAGCAACATTTCATCCGACCACAGACCCCAATCCGGTGGCTATCCATCCCATTCATGGGGGCATCGGCCCGTCCCCGGGGATAGACCGGCTTAAAATCAGTTAAAAAGCTGGAGCAACATAGCACCAATCCGCAGGTATCCACACCGCTCAGTCTGGCGGCTTCCTCCCGGGTTGAAATCTGGCGCATCTCAATCCGACATCCAAATCTCCGGGCGAGATCTTTGACCAGTTGCCGGAAATCAATCCGGTCATCAGCCGTATAGGTAAAGGTCAGTGATCGCTGGGCAAACGATCCAAACACTTCCACCAATGTCATTTTGAGGCCAGATTCTGCAATTCGCTGATTACAAAACTCCTCACCTTCCTGGGCCAATCGCACCTGGCGTACAATCTGGCGGGTATCTTCTTCAGTGGCTTTTCGAATAATCTGCCGCATCACTCGCATCGGCGGGCTAAACGGGAGAAATTGAGGAGGGAGATAGACTTTCCCAAAGGTATGGTCGTTATCTAAATCCAACAAAACCCAATCGCCGACCTTCACCGTATGATCATCGGTCCGGGTTTTTTTCACCTCTCCCAGATCCCGAACTTTGACGCCGACCACCGCAACTTCTTCTATATATTCTTTTTCGTCTTCAGATTCCTGCACCATAAATCATTGTCTCCCTTTGCTACCTAGGAATACTGTAGGCGTGAGGTTCAATCATACCGGACTTACGGGGAGAGGCCAAGCGGGAATCCTGGAGGCTCAGGCCGCGGCACTAAACTCAGCTCATCCCATGACTCACACCTGCTAACGATGCTTTCGCAGGAAGGGAGGAGGAGCATGATCCAACTGATAGAGTCCGAGTGGTGCCAGTTGATCTGACAGATGAGACACCAGGGTTTCTCCATCGGGTCCGGCTCCAAATACGTCAAACGCCTGGCCGAAATGATAGCGACAGCCAAACGGTTCCAGTTCCTGCTTAAGACTTTCAGGAAGATCCCAATTCGCCGTGAGCAAGGCCGTCCTGGCCGGATTACGTCCACTGAACATAAACGATAAATGATCGGGATACCAATCGGCACCCCCTGTCGCATAGGACACAAAAAGCCTGGCTTGAGCCGTTCGGCACAACTCGGCTAAATAGGCATTAGTCAAAAAGCCGTTTTCTCCCACCTCCAACCAGGTTCCCGGAGGAGAGAGACAGGCATAGGCCGCATAACTCCGGACTTCTTTGAGTTGTTGTTGCGAGGCAAAAACCAAGGGAATCGGACCGTACTTTGACACGAGGTTGGCCATGACCTTGTCTTGCAATGCCGAGTGGCCATCATTGGTCGGCCCGCTATCGGCATGCACCAACGTGTTCCGCCCACGGTCGGCCACCAGATAACAATTTCGGGGAAGTTCCACATCACATGGGTCTTCACCGAAAAACGGCACAGACACTACCTCGGCATCTCCTATACGCCAACTTTCCCCATGGGCCAGCTCCCTGACCTGAGAAAAACCTAATTCTCTAAGAAGGGACAGATAATCATAATGCAGCGTTTTCCGATTGCGTCGACTCGGCACAAAGATCGGCACATCTTTTGGCAAATGATACAAGGTTCGAGGATCGACATGGTCGTCATGATCATGGGTGAGAAAAATCCCAGCCGGGCGCGGCAGGAGATTGGCCCACAGAGATGGGACAGGCGACTCCGCGAACCATGGCATGAGCCAGGGATCAAACCATAAAAAATCATCCTGGTGTCGATACATCAACGCTGCATGTCCCAGATGGACCACATCCTGATCCTTTGTGACCTTCCTCCAATGCGCCTCAATGGAGGTATGTGGAGCGATGGCAAGACAATCATGGTCTTTCAAGAGGGTAAAGAGCTGCGCCAATTGACGCTCAAGGTCTCGCCCGCCAGCCTGGGCCACCGTTTGAATTTCGCCCATCGCGTGCCGGCCAGTGAGAAAACCCAGGAAATTTCCCACATTCGGCCCGATTGGCCGCTCAAACCCAAAAGGGATCGCCTGACGCGTGACGGAATTAAAAATCCGCAATCCCCCGTATGTCATTTTGGCCGAGGCAGTGGGATTTTTGGGATAGGTCCAGTGAAAGGTCCCATCGGATTTCCGTCCGCACTGAATATGTCGTTGCAGGGGAGGACGGCTTTGCACCACTTCCGCATAGGCATCCTCCAAACGACGGGATAGTTGAGGGTCATCCACGGAAGCACGTTTGGCCATGATGTCGCTGATGGCGGTCTCGATACCGCTCATCATGAGCTCATGCGCCTGATGAAGACTGCTGACAACTTCCGGATCCACCCCGCCCAAAAACGGAAATGGTCCTGGCTGTTCGACACTTTCCAACTGAACCCATACCCAGGGGTGCAGTCCGACGTGCTGCGTGGGATCAATGGTCGTCCAGGGATTCATGACAACGTGAGATGAAGAAAAAAATCTGCCGTTTGTGGTGAAAGGAACGAAGCGAGAGAGTTTAACCCTTCTCTATCACAATTGGATTGAGGGTTCAAACAACACCTGGATTGTATTTAAATCCGGATCCGAGAGATAAAACGAATAACTGCCGTCACGATGTTGCTTCAGAGGCTTTACAATCGTGGCCCCTTGTTCCGTGGCTTCGGAAAACAACGCATCCACACTTGACGGAGATTCCATGATAAACCCCAAATGATCCAACGGGTGAACCTGGGAAAGGTTAAATTGACTTAACTCTTCAGAGGTCACCTGATGCAGCGCCAGGTTATCGTAGCCCGTACTGAGGTAAACATTTTCGGGATCAGGCTGCCACACAACTTTCATATCAAACAGTCGTTCATAAAAACGCTGGGAAACCTGAACATCCCGCACCCGCAAGGCCAAATGTCGAAGGCCACGGGTTTTTCTTTTTTCCTGCATCTCAATTCCGTCAATGTGGTGAAGAGTAAGACTGCATCGCTCACGAGTATTTTCGGAGAAAGGCATCATACCCAGGACCCTGAGATGGAGCAAGTTGCCAAACGGACGTCGAAGGTTTCTAAAATCTGTGGAAAATCTCACCTTGTTCAACTTTCCCTCCTAAAACCTTTGGTCTATCATTCATGATCAGGGAGAATTATGGTATTTTATGAATCGAATACATAAAAAATTGTGGCATTGTCAGAAAAAATTGGAGGAAAAGATGGCAGGAAGGATGTGGAATCGACGGGTAGGGTATATCGGGGTAGGAGCGTGCCTACTGCTCATCGCTGGAGTTTCCAGCACGGTGAGCGCTTCTGAGCCCCATCAGGAAATTGTCGGAAAAGACGGCGCTCCCATGGTCTTGATTCCCGAAGGAATCTTCCCCATGGGAGTGCCCAAAGCGGCCCGTGATGGGGGACTCGACGAACGACCGAATCATGACGTGTTCGTGGGTACCTTTTATATGGATAAGTATGAACTCACCAATGGACGGTATCTTCAATTCGTGACCGAAACCGGGCACCGCACCCCCCAACATCCCACGGATCAAAAAAGAGGACTGTGGAAAGGGAATATGATGCCCGAATCGGTCACCGACCTTCCGGTCATCAATGTGGACTGGAAGGATGCCGAAACCTACTGCCACTGGGCCGGTAAACGCCTTCCCACCGAAGCCGAGTGGGAAAAAGCGGCAAAAGGCCCCAACGACTGGCGCTTTCCTTGGGGTGACGTCGAACCCACGCGGGAACATTTGAATTTCAATCAATCGTGGCGGGGAGAGGCCACATTAACCCAGGTGGGTATTTATGAAAAAGGCAAAAGCCCCTATGGCATTTACGATGTAGCGGGCAATGTCTGGGAATGGGTGGCCGACTGGTACGAAGCGGATTATTACGGCAAGAGCCCCGCCCGAAATCCCCCGGGACCCGAAACCGGCACCTACAAAGTGTTGCGGAGTTCAGGCTGGCAAGGGGAAACACCCCAGGTGCGAATCTTTACCAGGATCAAAAGTCTTCCAACGGACCGTAATAATTCCACGGGATTCCGATGCGCCCAGGATGGGCCGGCTCCATCGACCCGCTAAACCTTTCACCTCTTTGAAAGTACCCCCATGAGCGGTGAACACCCCAATGTCGGCTTTCAAGGATTCCGGGTCGGAGCACTTGAAAGCCGGATGGCTACCGAGATGAAACGGTTGATTGTCCGGCACGGAGGCGTGCCCGTGGTCGCCCCATCAATGAGGGAACTCCCACTATCGGACAATCCCCAGGCGCTGGAATGTGGCGACGCCCTGCTGGCGGGTCAGGTCGATATACTCGTCCTGCTCACCGGGGTAGGATTTCGTACTCTGCTGGATGTTGTGCAGACCCGGTATGCACTTGAGGGGATTATTGGCGCCTTGCAAAACACGGTGCTCGTCGTGCGGGGTCCCAAACCAACTCTGGTGTTAAAAGAACTCGGGCTTCAGCCGAACATCCTGGTCCCCGAACCCAATACCTGGAAAGATACTCTCGTTGCCC
Organism: uncultured Nitrospira sp.; assembly: GCA_902500695.1. Lineage (GTDB taxonomy): Bacteria > Nitrospirota > Nitrospiria > Nitrospirales > UBA8639 > Nitrospira_E. Next base: position 11,201 of record CABVRQ010000102.1, read on the forward strand.
TTGATGCATCCTACCCTGATGGGCTCCAGGGATTACGGATCGCGGTGCAGGAATACGGGGTCAGTAACCCGAAATTTCTAGAAGGCCTGAGGGAACGGGGAGCAAAAGTTCGACCGGTTCCCGTCTATCGATGGACCTTACCTGAGGATCTGGCACCCCTGAAACATCTGCTTCAAGAAGTCATGGATGGGGTCATACCGGTTTTGTTGGTCACCAACGCCATTCAAGTGGAACATCTCGTCAAGGTGTTAGAAAAGGACGAAAAGATCAATGAGTTCAGAAAAGCGCTTCATCGCATGATGGTCGCCTCCATTGGCCATTTGGCGACTGAACGGTTACGCCACTATGGCTTCCCCGTCGACCTCGAACCTTCTCACCCCAAAATGGGGATCCTGGTCAAAGAAGCCTCCCAGGCCGTTCACACGATCCTGACCACGAAGAACGCCCCGCCAATAAGGGATACACCCGCGCCCTGATCCTCAGCGAACACATCAGACCTTTACTCCTATAACTATTATTGGCATTTCCCTTACCTTCAGACTGGTTCGGAGCGAAATGCACCATAATTTCAAGCACAACCCGCTAGCTGGAATTTTTAGA
>CABVRQ010000103.1 GCA_902500695.1 uncultured Nitrospira sp.
GTGACCGGAGCCACGCTAAGGCACGAGGGGGCTGGCCCCCTAGTGGGAGTGCAGGCTAGCAAAGCCTGCGCGACTTCAAATTCCCACCCTCTCCGCCAGCAGTCTAGTGCATAGCTCCCCTCTCTTCTCAGCGCTGAAGTATTTAACGAGTCCGCAATTTAGGCTCCCTTTGTGTCACGATTGACGCTCCTTCCCACGATTGTATTCCTTACATGCGGTGAAAATTGAGGCCTTGAATCCAACCGGGGGCCATGCTGAAAGCCATGGAGAAAAATACCGAGGCGAAAGGCACCGGAAAAAGTCTGATTCCTAGAAAGACCCTCATACCCTCCCCTTCGGAACTCGGGCTTGAATATTTATGGCCGGGCAGCAATGAGCAATCATGCCAAATGATGTCCAGGAGGATATTACCAACCGGGAACAGACGTACAACGAGCCGCAGCCGGAACACCAACGGTCCAAGGCGCTAGAACCTTTCCCTTCATGCCCTATTTGATGAATTGTTTTTAGTTGCAGATCTTGCCACGCTATCCCTGGTCCAAATGATAGGCCATTTCAAAAACACTCTATCCACCCATCTATAGGAGGGCGACCGCATGCGAGCAATAATATTCTTTGGATGTTTCCTAGGTCTCACAGGCAGTGCCTGGGCCCAATTTGGGGAAGATACCTGGCGACCGGCCTCACAGCTTCACCCGAATCCTCCAAGGTCCTTCTATGACCAAACTTCTGCCCTTTCTACCCCAAGATCATTTCAAAGCTTTGATGGGTGGTTCCAACAACAGCGCGACCAACAACGGCAACAGGACGATCGCTACCAGCAGGAGGCCCGGCAGCATGAATTGAACCAAATGAACCGACTGCGGACGTATGATCGACTGCATTGGGGACCTCTGCAACCGTATTCACCCTATTAAGTTGTGGCGGACGGACTCTTTCGCGACCATCCTTTTTTCCCACTCCCTGTGCATAGCGAATTGCTCATCATGCAGCCGTTGGAGTGTCAAACAATCCCTGACAATGTGATGGCCATACAACATTGTTGAGTGCGGTATGTAGTGGTGGGTCTTTTTCAGCGGCTTCTCCTTCTCCTGAGTAAAATCGGCATCGATGCCACTCTGTGTATATGCCTCCGATCCGAACCAGCAGACCAATCCATTGGTAGAGCCGTTATCCTGGGAATGGAATCCATCGGAGTACAGAATTTCACGGATCGTTTAATTCACAAATCGACTACGGCCATCATTCCATTCTCCTCATGGGCACCAATATGACAATGGGCCACAGACTTGCCGACGATTATAAGGTCTCGGAAATCAATCAGTACCTTAACTTCTCCCGGAACGTCTCCCGTCTGAAGTGGAATATTAACCGTATCCTGATGGCCGAAGAATGGTTGTCGTACCCGGTTTATTTCTACTACCTGAAAATCGGTTTGGTGAACATGAAAGACATGCCATTCTTTTGTAATATTTTGTATAGGGGAGAGAGGAATTCTTCGGCGCGTTAATCATTCCTTAGAGGAATCGCTATACTATTTGTCAGCCCTTTCCCCAAAGGAGTATTTGAGGAACTCTCCCCTTTCCTGTATCTGGCTACGTTCATTCTCTGGCCAATAAGACAAATCCTGGCTATATTTAAGTATGGAAAACCTTCTACGTATTTGTGGAGGTGTGGTATGGGGTTTTTAAAAAAACTTCTGGGCATTTTCATTCGCAGAAAAGCCATCTCCCCCAACCCACTTTATGAGATTGCTCTGACTCATCTACAAAAAGACATCCATGAATCATCCCATAAGTTCATTCAAAAAATTCCTCAAGCCTCAAAGGAAAAGATGGTTGAGGACATTTGCCATGTTACAGAAACCATATGGCAGGCCCCCAATAGAATATTGGCCAACCGCGAAGGGTTACTTGAATGTATGTTGCATCAGGTGGATTATGAAATACTCATGATTGAGCCTGGCCATAAGCTATCAGGGTTTAAGGGTATTTCCGGGGAATTGAAAGACTTCCTGCCTGAATTTACTCAAAAACGAATAGACGCTGGAGAATTCGACTGGAAAGAAAAATCGAGACCCACAAAAGATGAGGCCTACCTGTTGGTGCGGGGCAAATGGTTGAACGCAAATCTGTATGGAAAAATATTTAATGAGATCAGACTGTATTTAAAGGATTATCATACCAACATGGAGAGAGACTGGCTCTTCCCCCTTCAATGTGCCTCGGCAGCATTTGCAGAATATAATTTTCGCAAAGAACAAGGCCTCACACAGATCATTGATGGTGTTCGTGCTCTACAATATGGTTCATTTCTTGAAATAGTTTCAAAAGGCCACAAAGACCCCTTGGAAGAATGGGAAAAGACCTATAAAGAATTATTTCCTCAACAATCCTAATCCTATGCGGAATTTATGAATGGGAAAGACTCGACCTATACATTTTCCTCTCCTAAAAATGAGTCAGCAACAGACAGCCTGGTAGCCCCCTGCCCACCCTTCACCTGCTCCCCCATGCCGGTTTCCCGAAAGTCTGTCCCATATCCATCCGCTGAATAACTAATTCCATAAAACTAAAAGCCAGCCCTCGTGGGAAGTCAGGCTCTGTGTTGTAGATACGCATCTGAGAGGGATGTAGCCTTGCTTTGAAACGCTCCCGTCACCAGACATCCACGCCCATTAGCAACAGGCCCGATCCCATCAACAGAATCGAGGAGGGTTCGGGGATGTGGATGCGTGGCCCTCACCTCACCCTTCACTCCCATCTCCTCTTCAAATATTTCGAGATATTTCAGATGGTAAGCCTATCTTGTTGGTTTATGAATGGCTGGCCTAACCACCGCGTCGTGAAGGGGGTATGAGGTGAGGCCGTGGGGCAGGCTGTGAAGGGAGGCCTCGGGGACCGGAGGTCACAATGATGTCACCTATAGAAAACTTTCCATTGACCCCATCATCATTGGTCATATCCCCAAAGCCGATTCTGGATATTCCCACCCAGTCATTTCGTTTCAAAGCAAGTTTTCCATCAACGTACACCTTGGCAAATCGTCCACCCTCAACCTTTAAGGTGTAGGTGTGGAATGAATCAGTCGTCACCATTTTAAACGTCCCTTTCTCGTCTCCCCATCCAATGGCATCCTCGTCAAAGAAGATCATATGACTTCGTGGTTCTCCTGCGAAGGCACCAGCAGTGGTGTCGATAGAGCCATAAAACATAATGCCCGAATCAAGAAAATTATGTGGTTGCTCCACCTTGTGCACTTGCAACGTAAATTCTATTGAGAATCCTGATTGGAAGTCCAAAGGAATGTCCTTATAAAACCACATGAACCCTTTCCCTGGAATTTGATCGATAGCTCTGAGAACTCCAATCGTGTTGAGCGTTAAAATGCTCCCATTTGTATTCACGTCCAATGGGCGAACAACGTTGGTAGAAACTTCCCAACCTTGCTGTTCCGGCAACTGGGAACCCTTCAATGCGGTAATCTGTTTCGACTGGACTCCTCCACATCCGGTAAGGAGGAACACCGTGACAAGTGTAAATTGCATAGTTACTTTTCCAATCCGCATGACATACCCCTTTGCAAGAAGGCTCACTAAGAAGGCAAACGTACCGGAGATAGACTTATGGTTCTTTCTGGATTGTAAATCACACCAGCGTTTTATATGCCCTGTTATGCGTCCATTTACCACATATTCCATAGATGGCCTCAATTCCCTCACAATTTCAGATTGAAGGTACACACATTCAAAAAATTTCCCCATCCACTTTGGGCTTATGAAAAAGGATTCTACTATAGATCGCACAGATTAAAAATGAACAATTTTCTACGGAGACGGACAGTGAAATACCCGACGCCCCTCACAGTCCATCAGCCTTTTTCTGGCGGGGAACGGTACGGTCACCAATCAGTTCTAAAAAATTTCCCCTCTATACCCTCTGCGAGGAAGCAGCCAAAGTTGGGAAAGGATATCAGTTGAATGGTGGTTGGAGCAGGAATGATGGAACCGTACCTGCAACCATTTTTACTCTATAGCGTTTTCAGTTTACTTTCTTCCATGGGCTCCTGTTCTTCCTCTTGAGGACGGTCATTTTATTTCGAGAAAAGGATCCAAAACCATTGTCGCCGCGGTCGTCTACATCGGACTGGGCTGACGCATCAAATGAAAGGCAAACCAAATCGCGGAGTCTTTCCTGAAAGACCATACAAGTCATATCCAAGGACTCACGCAAGGGCCACCCAGTATAAAGAGAGTCCGTCTCAATCTGCAGCAGGCCTCGCAGCCCCCTCCCCCACAAAACCCTCAAGGAGCCGATTCGACTCATCATGACTGAGGTTAGAGAAGGTTCTTCACACAGACCGGGCAGAGAAAATACAATTTTTCTACGCCAGCTCCCCGAAAAAAACATTCAAAAACGGGGTTTAGGGAGAGGGAAACGAGGCCCTGGGCAATATTAGATTTTCGTCAATGATTCATTGCTTAATCATTATTAATCATGAGAATTTCAATAATGGAATCAACACACGGAGCGGAGCCTCCTCATCCATCTCAGGGTCGATCGCAAAAACCGCACCCGCTTCCCGTTCGATCAATAACTCTGTCATATCAACTTCACTTTCTAGCCATTGGACCAGGTCATTAAAAGGGGTTGGTGAGACCAATACGACCAAATGAGAGGCATCCGTTTTCCCGGAGGAATTGGTCAATTGAGCAAGTGAATATTCCACACGTTGAAATGATTTCACTTTGAGCCCGCCTTCAGTATTTTTCTGCTGTTCAAGGTCCATCGGCACCAGATTCTGCCATTTACCCTTGTCCAACGTAGCCAGCACATAGAGATACCCTGACACGTTCGGTTCTACAGCCAGTCGAATTTCCGACCAATTTCCGGTGATCTGCCGGATTTCCAACTCCTCATCTTTGCCCTCTTTCGTCTGCAGGACAAAGCTGTAACGAATCCCTCTGGCAGTGTGTATGGGTGGACCACCAGACACATTTTGCTCCAAGGGGAAGGACAACGTTTTCTTTTTGGGAGAGGGTTTTCCTGCTCTGGAAAGGCCCTCCTGAAAAGTCTGATCGTCCCTATCGTTATTGTTTTTCTCGCCAATCACTTCATCGATTAAAGAGCCACTCGCTGCATAAAACAGTTCCTGAGCGCCAGGAGATGATTGATGCATTTCCTCCACTGCTCGATCCGCAAATCTTTCAGGGGCATTGGCCTGTGGGACTATTTCCGGCAGTGCCACATCAGGGAACTCAGAAATCGCTGAGGACTGAGCCGAAGGTTCGAACTGGGGCTGGCTTGATGCTAAAGGTGAGGAAGGCAATGCTGGGGCTTGGGCCCTTTGATCATGTGTCCCTTTCCGTCTCATGGCTTGGACACTTTTTCCCTCGTCACTTTCCTGTTTGGCCATAGCCGGAACCTCCCTGAGCCGGTCAACCTTATTGAGCTCTACTCGCGGAGCCCGTTCGGGAGTAGATGGAGGTTTCACTCTTCTACCCTCCGTCTGGTTAACTTTTTCCTCCAAAGCTCCTTTCGGTACAGTCGCACCCCCTTCCTCTAAAGATTTCTCTACCCGAAATGCGGCTTCGTTCATGGAAGGGAATTTCGCTGCTTCCTGCTCCTGACTCACCACCGGGCTCCATTCTTTTTCCATTTGCCAGCCAAAGATCAAAGCCAGGCCCACGGCAGCAATGCTCCCGGTCCAGGCAAGTGACGACTGGTGCCTGAACCAGTCCCACCATTTTCCGCCCTTCCTGGCAACCCCGGTATTTTCTGTTGTCTGCAAGCTGGCCAAAATTCGCTGGCGGGCCTCAGGATCAGCGAGCATGACTTTCAAGGCTTCTTCATCGGCCAGAGCATCGAAGAGAGTCTGATCGTTGAGGGCAGCCTCAAATAATTGCCGCTTTTCTTGCTCAGTCAGCGTATTGGTGGCATAGCCGCCCAACAGATGCTCCCAGGATGTGGCCATTATAAAACCTTCTCCACGGTTTTCTTTTTGCCCTCACCAGCTTGAGGGAGAGAGATTTCCCAGCGTCCTCCCATAAGAGCGAGAAGTTGTTTTCGACAGCGGGAGTCCCAGGTATAAATGGTGTTGATGGACCGCTCACCTAATATCTGTTGAATTTCCGGAAAAGTGTGCCCTTGAAGTTTCAACCGGAATAATTGGCGGCAACGCTCACCCAGATGCTGAAGCCCGTCAATCAATTGACTCACACGCTCTTTCTGCTCAGCTTGCATGGCCGGATCATCTCCCGGATCTGCAAGCGGCCGGACATCTATCGATTCCTGATGATATTCCCCACGCCGAAGTGTTTTTCGATGGAGATCCAGTATTTTGAACCGAAGAATTTGAAACGACAGAGGGATCAGTTCTGTTAATTCAGTGACCTGAGAGTATTTCTCGTGTAGGACCATGAAAACCTCTTGAGCCAAATCTTCTGCCACTTCCCTTCTACCACGAGATGTCGCAAACGCGACAATCCTTTCACGAAGCTGTTCAATGATCTGATCACGGGTCATAGCCGGGTTATAGCCTTTTCCCGTAATTCAAAGATAATTCACCCCCCAGACTCATTTGCATGAGGATTTTCGCGCATTGGGCAACTTCCCTGAAGCCATAAGGTCGATTATGGAATCCTGTACCTTCATGATTTCTAATGCATCGTGGATATTGTACCACTGGGTGGGAGTAGAGCAGGGAAACCTACAAGAGTGCGCACACGAGCCATCAGACAGGTGGAAAACCCAGAATGATGAAAAGAACAGAAGGCTCTATACTTTTTGCACTTCGAAATACAGAAGCGCGTGGTCGGAATATTTCCTGGTCCACGCATCTCGTTTCTCAGGAGTCGTTTCTTGTGGCCAACCGCGAATATCGATCTGAGCCGACCCAAACGCCTTAAACTGCAAATGGTCCGCTGCCACGACGTGATCGAGATTCCCAGGTGAATAGGAGGACTTCGAACCCGGCCAATAGGTTTCCGAATAGGACTTGGCAAGCACCTCCATCTTCCGGTTTTTTACTCGTTTTTTTAGTCGTTGAATTTCTTCGTCTGCACTGACATCCTTCGTACTAAACGTCAGATTCATCCCCATCGTGTTGAGATCACCTAGAAAGACATAATTCGCTTGGCCTCCGCTACCACAGGCCCTATCCAGGACTTTTCGCAATTTGAGCGCCCGTTCGGTCTGGTCATCCCGCAAGCCGAATCCTCGAGGTTCGGTCAGACTTTTTAAATGCAAAAACAACAGGGGATAGGCTTTCCCATCCACTTGAATCGTCAGCAAGGAACCAGGGCGAAGAACCGACACACCGGATTTAAATTCCAGCCGTTGAGTATAAAAACTCGAGAAGGTTCGCTTTACGCCTATCAGAATTTCCTGAGTTTGAGGCCCTTCCGTAATATGGAACTGGTAGTTCGGCATCACGGTCACGATGGTGTCGTACACCGTCGAACCTACGACTTCATACACCGCAACCACATCGGCATTTTGTTGAGCCAGATATTCGATAATGGGTTCAACCGGTTTTTTCGGCTTGGCCTTATTTTTGGGCATCGCTCCGAAATGCTCCACATTCCAAGACGCAACGGAAAATGCTTTGGCCATCATCCCCTCCTTGGTGACGTGTGAAAGATCATGGAATCCCCACGTTTCGGCAGGTTGTACCATAGGCGCAGAAAGAGGGAAAGGTTATTTGACTTGAATCACAATTGGATCATTGCCTGGAATTTATCTCGGACGTTCTGACACGGATCATGGTTTTATTACTTTTTCGACTATCTGGTCAGCGATGAGTCGATACCCTTCTCGCAATTTCTCCTTTAACAACCGGGCGTCATACTCTGCCCACTGTTCGAAAGGATATTCTCCTTGTTCAATCTCAATCAGTTGTTTGGCAACCACTCGATGTCGGTGATCAAAGAATATGACTCGGACGTTCCACACCAAGGCCAGGTCATCGCCATTAAAACGCGTACTGGAAAATAACCTTACTTGAATAGATTCCATTTTCAGGAAGGCCGTGAACGGTTGACCTTCCTCCCCAAAGGCAACCGAACTATGTCGAACGGTTTGCAATGGGGCCTCATCAGAAAGAGGGGAATGCCTAGAGCCTCCTTCAGTCCTGGTCGTTAATGCCTTCCACACTCCCTGAATCACGTGCTCACGAGCAATAAGAATTTCGGTTGGATGCAGGGATGACATCAACGGAGTTAACAGGCCGACGGTCGCCCCAATACTTAAACCGGTCGCAATGCCTCCTCCACATAAAATGAGTAGAATGAGCGCTTCGGCGCCAGCAGCATTGCCTGAATGACTGTAGTCCCTGCCAGCGCTTTCCGAACCACCCCAGCAGAAGATTTGCCCGGCTTCAATTCCTGAGAGGGCCCCAAACCACACGCCCCGAACCATTTGAAAAAGAATGCCGGTATCCGAAGCTGGGTTCGAGACATCCTGAAGCAGGATCGCTTCCTCGACTGAAGGCATTGCATCGACTAATCCAATATTTTTTCGATTAAATGAGTCTTCCTTCACCAAGAGGGTAAAGCGTGACACGATGGTCGTCTTGTGAGAAGCACAGCCCGGTAATCCCAAAACCAGGGAAACACAGAGGAAGAAGGTGATCCCCGTGAAGCCCATGAATGGCTTACCCATGAAATTAGAGCGAGGTTAAATACGCCGCAATAAACAAAACGGCCAGGCTCAGACCTAAAATGGTTCGTTGCATCCAGACCACTTTACCGGAAAACATGAGTGGCTGCGCCTCCTGCTGTTTGCCTTTCACCGAAGCGCCATAGGGATCGACAATCAGATCATGAACAAAGATGAGCCCTCCCACGATCGCGAAGACAAAGAGTTTGAGCATCATGATGAGGCCCCAGCCTGTTTCAATCCGCGCCGACCCGCTTTCATCCAGCAACTGGGACGCTCCGGTAAAGATCAACACCATGAGACTCACCCATCCCACCATTTTAAATCGTTGCCCCACTTTTTTGACCATCTCAAGAGCTTCCGTTGAAGGCGTCTTGGCTTTGCCTTCGGTCAAACTTGGTCTGACCACGAGCTGAACAAACATCCAGCCACCGATGAAGGTAATAGCCGCTAATAAATGAATCCACGTGACGACATAGGCCGGCATATATTCTCTCCTACAAATTTATGATTCATGGCCAAAACCCTGTCATGATACCCACTGGAACGGCGAAAGACTACTGGAGAAACTGTCCTACTTCTTTCATCCCATGACAGGAATAAGATATGGTTCCTTCAACAGCCTTGAGAGGTGATGCAATGAAGAATCGAATTCCCTTATTCCCACATCTTTCCAAAATATTTGTCCTGGGTCTTCTGAGTCCGTTCGTCCTTGGTGGATTCATAGCCATTGACTCCTCCTGGGGAGCTGAAGCAGACAAGGAGCGGTGGAATCAAAAATATGAAACCGGGAACTATCTATTCGGACGTGACCCCATCCAGTTTTTAACGGACCATGTCGACCTTCTATCCAAGGGGACGGCCCTGGACCTGGCCATGGGTGAAGGACGCAACGGCGTCTTTTTAGCCACGAAAGGCTTTCAGGTCACCGGTGTCGATATTTCGGAGGCAGGCTTCAAAAAAGCTCAGGCCCTGGCTTCCGAAAAAGGCGTGACATTAACCACCGTGGTCGCTGACCTGGAACAATACACCCTTCCTCCCAATACGTTTGATCTCATCATCTGCACCTATTACTTGCAGCGGGACCTCTTTCCAAAAATTGCGATGGCGCTGAAACCAGGCGGGATGGTCCTGATCGAAACCTATACGGTTGATCATTTGCAATACCGGCCAACATTTAACAGAACCTTCCTCTTGGAGCGGAATGAATTATTGACCTTACTCCCAGGGTTGCATGTGGTGCGATACCAGGAAGTCGATACAGGACAGGAGGCCTTCGCCAGCATCCTGGCTCAAAAGCCTGCACCGGCCACAAAATAATCATTGCTGGGACTTTGATTTCTCCTTCGCCTTCTGTAAGGAAAGGAATGGTTGCAGCCTTTTGGATCGATGGGGTACTCTGGCACCTTCGTTTTCGCCTGTACATGATGAATAGAACCGGCACCAAACCCTCATGACCGAAACCACCGCCTCTCAACCGACTGCCGAAACCTGGGCCGGCGTGAGCCCCCAAATTTTGGAGGGAGACATCCTCAATCAACGGGCCTGGCGGATGCCGGACATTGTGATTTACCAGCATGCCACCGAGGAATGGTGGGTGGCCCCGCTTGATGAAGAGTTACCCCTGATTCGGCTCAATCGCATGGGTGCAGCCCTGCTCGGCGCGATGGATGGACGTATGACCATTGGCGCTCTGCTCAACCAATATGGGAAATGGGTCTGCAGTCCGAACCAACACAACGGCCGCTGGCATATAGAACGGTGGGCCCAACCCCGATTTTCCTTAGCCTATTACGGGACCGAACCGCCTAGCGGACATAGCGCGGAGGCGAAATGGGATTTGTTGCTGCAAAAGGTGCGGGAAGGGTGGCATCAAAACGTCCAGGCTGAAACTGAAGATCATCTGTCCAAATTTCACGTTCAGGGCATTCAAGGGCCCCATGGGCATTTTGAAATTATCGAAACCACAGTCTCGCATTTATTTCGCGAACCCTGTGAAGCCATGAACGGGACAACCTATGGGCGGCTACTCGGCAAAACTCTGCGGCAAATGGGCTGGCTCTCTCCCAAGCCCAAACGCATTGTGGAAGTGGGCGCCGGCCTCGGGTATGTCTCGAAGGAACTGGCGGGAGAACTCTCGGCTGAAGAGCGGAAGGACATCCAGTACACCTTTCTCGATCTGACCGGCCCGTTCCTGGGATCCCAAACGTCGCTGGCGCGACAAGCAGGGTGGGCGGCGACGGCCATTCAGGCCAATGCCGAACGAATGCCCTTGGCAGACCGTTCCGTTGATTTGTTGATCGACAATGAAAATCTCGCCGACATGACGCCAATCCAATTTACCGGGGACGAACTCCTCACATTTAAAGGGGAGAATCCCGTGCATGAGGAAGCCCTGGATTTGATCCGGCGCATGCGCCTGCCACTCAAGCCACCCTTTCCCGACGAAATCATTTTCAATTACGGCGCCATTCAATTTTTACAGGAGATCTGGCGGGTGCTGAAGCCGGGCGGGCGGGCCATCCTGGTTGAATTCGGGATTGAAGATGATTGGCCTTCCCCGGTTAGATTGCCCGGTCACACTGAATATGAAGTGCAATTCAGTCATCTTCGTCATGTTGCTAAATGGCTGGGTTTCCGCGAACAATATTGCACATTGCCACAATTGCTCGGCATGAAACGGGACATTAACGTCTTATGTACCGGCGCGGCCTATACCCTGCGGCGATTTTGCCGTGAATTGGAGAAGCCTTTCTCCGTTCGGGCCTACACCGAAAAAGAATTGGGCACGGCACTTGGCGCCCTTCTCCCCAAACTCACCGGCCTGCACTACCATAACGTCTTGGACCCTGCCTGGTTCGGTCTGTGGGATTTTAAAGTTCTGTTGGTCGAAAAGCCCGGCGGCATGAGCATCGGGCAACAACCGGCCTTCAAAGAATCCGGTGGCTTCCGCTGGTACACCCAGCGATAAGATCCATCTCCACCCCTCTCATTCCAAGTTTTTCAATTTTACGGCCTTGTCAACCAGTATCCCTTCGCGGAGACCAAAGTCGCTGACCAGACACGTGTCAAAGCCGAAGGTCT
>CABVRQ010000104.1 GCA_902500695.1 uncultured Nitrospira sp.
CTTCTATAAGGGAGAAACATCATGGATTATGTCAAGCCTCACGCGGTTGTCGAGAATATGCTGGCCGGGGCTGCTGTAAAGTTGAATGTGCCGGCTCGACACTTGGTGATTCGCGGGATGCTGGCTGGCGCGTATCTTGGTGTGGCGACCAGCATGGCGGTGCGGGACTGCTCACGGTGTTTACGAAAGCCGTCCTGTGCAATTGGATGGTTGGATTAGCCGTGGTGTTTGCCTATTCCACCACGTCCTTCATTGGGAAAATGGTTGCTATTTGGGGACCGACGGTTCTGTTCTTTTCTCAGGGGTTTGAGCATGCGGTGGTGAACATGTTTCTCATTCCAGTCGGCATGTTATTGGGAGCAGAGATCAGTGTGTCTCACTGGTGGCTCTGGAACCAGATTCCGGTCACGCTGGGTAACCTGGTTGGCGGAATGTTCTTCACCGGTCTGGCAATTTATTATGCACATGGCTCCGTCGTCATAGCACCTCAACAGGTTCAGAGCGTCAACCATGCATCTTCTTCTACATCCGCATAAGCCCAATGGAAGTCCCTGCCTGTGAGGCAGAGGTAAGCCATGCAGGCTATGTTTCCCAAACGCCTGCGAGGCTGGCACTTTATTCTTTTCAACATTGCGCTTGGCCTCGGGCACATACTCGTGATGTTCAATGCCGGGTCCTATGTTGCGCTATTGCCTCATGTGGCCGGCGACCTGGAAGGCGTGTTGCCGAGCTTCATGACCTGGGCCCAGACGGATTTCATGATCGCCCTGGCGTTGGGTCTTCCCGTTGGTCGCGCTCTTGCTAACCGGTTCGGTAATTATCGTGTGTTTATTGGCGCTTTTCTTGTATATGCCGTGGCTTCGTATCTTGGCGCTATCAGCCAGACCCATTGGCAGTTTCTGAATGCTCGCATTATTCAGGGGTTCTCCGGCGGCCTCACCCTTTTTCTCTCGCAAGATATGATGCTCCGCGAGTATCCGGACCGGCTCAAGTCCATGGGATTAGCCATCTGGGGCCTGATTACTATTACTCCGTTTACGATTGGTCTTCCCGCTGGTGGTTGGCTTGCCGATGATCTCGGGTGGTGGCGTTATCTTTTTTATACGGATGTCGTCGTTTCCTTGATCGTCGTCGGTCTGCTGGGCGCTTTGCTGTATGGTCGGGGGTTTCGTCGCCAACCTATCCGGTTTGACGTCGTGGGGTTTTTTCTGTTGGCCATCATTTTGGGGGGCATTCAGACTATTCTGAATATGGGGAACGATTTTGACTGGTTTGACTGGCCCTTTCTCCGTGGTGTCCTGATCGTCCTCCTCGTGGCATTGCCCTGCTTTATTATCTGGGAGCTGGGCGAACGTCACCCGGTGCTGGATGTCCGGTTATTTGCCGAACGAAATTTTACCATTGGGGTCATCTGTTTGGTGGTCGGGTTCTTTTCGATCCAGGGACTCCTCACCCTTCTGATTATCCAGCTTCAATTGTTGCTGGGCTATTCGTCCCTCCTTGCCGGGATGGCGCTTCTCCCGATGGTGCTGTTAGCGGCTCCGATGATCGTCGTGATGCATGAGCTCTGCAAGCGGACTGACGTTCGCATGCTCGCGAGCATCAATTTTCTTGGATTTGCTTTCACTCTCTACTGGATAGGGCTATATGACGATCCTCACTCATTTGATCAAATTTTCTGGCCTATTCTGCTGGAAGGTCTTTTCCTGGGATCGTTTTTCACCCCGATGACTGTGCTCACCCTTCATCGATTGTCCGGCGTCCAGGTGATACGTGCAGCGGAAGCGGCCAATATTTTGCGCATCTCCGCCGGGGCGTTCGGGATTACGTACCAGGAGGTGGTGCATTTCCGACGTCTCCCTTTTCATCAGCTTCATTTGGCGAACCATTTTGGGGGAAGACAGTTTGCCTCCTTGGACGTGTTGGGAGGATTCTCTGCCAAGTTAGAGGGCGCCGGACTCGATTCTGCCATGGTAAATGGCAAGCTTCTGGCCCTTGTCAGGCAGTATGCGGGAATTCTGGCAATGAGCGATGCGTTTCTGCTGGCCAGCTATATGTTTGTGGGATTAGCCGCGCTCGTCTGGTTGGCCTATCCTACTCAATTGCCTTGGTATCAAAGCCAGGAAGAAGAGTTGCTGGAGATGGAGGCCGAAGCATTTATGGAGGAGCCAATATGAATCATCTGTCTGCGTTGAGACGGCATTGGATGTTTGGGTTCGGTCTGTGCAGCCTGTTCCTTTATGCCGGTTGTGCTTGGATTCCTCCCGGCGAGGAACCTGCCGGATTTTTAGAACCGGATTCCATGGAGGAGACTCTTTCCCATGCTTCCCACCACGAACCGGAGGATCCAATTCCACAATGGCCTGAAGACCGCTGGTGGCAGGAGTTCGGGAGTCCGGAGCTTGACGCACTGATCGAGGCGGCTCTCAAGGATAACCCCGGCCTCAAGGTTGCGTATGCCCGTCTCCATGAGGCACATGCCCTTGTCCGCGTCGAAGGGGCGAGGCTGCTGCCGTTCCTGGAGGCGGACGCCGAACTGACCGCAGAGCGTGTGTCTGAGCATGGCTTATTTGCCGCCCTCAATCCTGAGGTGGCCGGGATTGATATTACTTACGGCCTTATCCATCCATTGAGCTTTCGATGGGAGCTGGATTTCTGGGGGAAGAATCGCGCCCTGATGGAATCCGCGATGAGCAGGGAATTGGCCCATAATGCCGAGTGGGCAGAGGTGCGGTTGCGGTTGACCGCGGGGATCGCCAGGTCCTACTTCCGCAGGGTTGCATTGCGCCAGCAGCTGGAGGTGGTCGAGGCCATGGTAGACCTCCGTCGTCACCTTCTGAATCTGGCTAAGATCCGGTTTCGGACTGGTCTGGATGACGCTAATTCGGTGAAGCGGGCTACTGCGGAATTAGAGGCGGCAAACAAGCGGGAAGCCGGTACCCGGGAGCAGTTGGACTTTCAACAATATTTGCTTGTCAGGCTGAGTGGTCATGGCCCTGATTGGGGAGAGCATGTGTTCATGGATAGGGTGATTCTGCCACGGCGAATTCCCTTGCCTCCGGAGTTGCCGATAGGGCTGTTGGCGCACCGCCCGGATCTCGCTGCCGCCAAATATCGAGCCGAAGCCGCAGCCAAGCTCATCAAGGTGGCGAAAACTCGATTTCTTCCCACGATCGACTTGAATGGTTTCGTGGGCTTCAGGGCCTTGACTCTCGCAAGTGGGGCCGGTTCTTTGGGTGATCTTCTGTTTTCATCGTCCAGTCTCGCTTATGGGGGCGGGCCGGGTCTGCGGCTTCCTTGGTTCGAAGGCGGTCGTCTTCGTGGAGAATTGGAGGCGCAACGGAGAGAATTCGACGCGGCAGTAGAACTCTATAACGACACGTTGCTGGAGGCCATGCGGGAAGTCGCCGACAGTCTGAGTGTCTGGCATGAGACTCGCTCCATGCTTGAGGCGCACCGGCGCCTCCTGACGTCGGTGAGTGAGGACTGGCACCTTGTTGAAGTTCGCTTTCGCACCGGCCTAGACGATCGCCGTGAGGTGTTACAACAGCATCATGCCGTCTTGGATCAGGAATATGCCTTGAAGGCCCTGGAATCTGATCAACTTGTGTCGATGGTGGGTTTGATCGAAGCCCTGGGCGGAGGGTACCCCATCGTTCGAGAACCCACCCAAACACTGGAATGAAATAATGGACATCCCTACCGTGAAAATTCGACCTAAGGAGATTCGTAGCCGACGGAACCGTCGTCTGGCTTTGGTTGCCCTGATACTGGTTGCGGCTACATTGGCTTACAGTGGTTACTGGTGGTATTACGCCCGTTTCTGGGTATGGACCGATAATGCCTTTATTGCCGGCAACCTCGTCACATTGGAGGCACAGGCAACGGGCATTATCACCCAGGTCCTTGTGGAGGAAACCCAGTATGTAGAAAAAGGAGATCTCCTTATTCGTCTCGATGAACACCAGGCCCAGGCCAAATTGGGTCGGACACGGGGCTTACTGGGAGGCGAGGTGCGCAGAATCGCCTCATTGTTTGCTCAGAGGCGGCAGATCCAGCAAAAATTCACCTCCAGGATGGCTCGACTCGATTTGGTACGCCATGATGTGGTCCGCTTCCGTGAGGCGCTTCCGAGCGGGGCCATATCTGAGCAAATCTTCCAGAATGCCCTGGACAAGGTGCGGGCACTTCAAGCCGAGGTAATGGAAATCCGTGAGGAATACCAATCCATCACCGCGGAGGTGGGAGGTGTGAATATCATCCATCATCCTGCCGTAGAAGCCGCCAAGCATGAATTCATCACCGCCTATCTCGAATACATCCGGCAGCGCATTCGGGCACCGGCTTCGGGCCATGTGGCCAAGCGAAAGGCCCAGGTCGGAGACCAGGTTCATCCAGGTGTTCCATTGATGACAATCGTGCCTTTGGATCATCTGTGGGTGGAAGTGAATTTGCGGGAAACTGAAATGGAGCAGGTGCGGCCCGGGCAGGCAGCACTGATTAATGTCGATGTATACGGAAAGCACCACACATACCATGGGACGGTGGAAGGCCTGGTGCCCGGCACCGGCAGTGTATTCGCCTTGTTGCCTCCTGAAAATGCGACCGGTAATTTTATTCATATCGTGGAACGCGTGCCTGTGCGCGTAGCCTTTTTGAAGGAAGAGATCCTTGAGCACCCCGTTCGTCCGGGATTATCGACCAAAACCTATATCGATGTGAGCGAGCCGGGACGCTCTTTGGGTGTTTCGCTGGCAGAGACTTCCACTCAGGAATATGAGACGAATATCTATGCCGATGAACTCACCGATGCAGAGGCTTTGGCCCAAGAAATCATCAGGGAAAACCTTGTTTTGACACGCGATCGGTCCGAACCGGCATAGGGGATCGAGTCGTGTCGGTTCAGGAATCCTATGTATCAGGACGCATCGCGTATATCAGAGTATTGCATTGCCTGCTACTACGGGTGGAGGACGAAAGTGTTCCCCCTTCCATCCACAATCTTTCCGTTATATGTGGTGAAGGTGTAAGACAACCCATGCCACTGCCTGCATAGTGAAGGCCTTTGCTCTGTCCTCGCCGGTTAACCGGACGAGCGTGGTCCTTATCTGAAATTCCTTTCTTCATTATTAAGAAATCTTCAATCAAGCGTGCTCTTTAATCGTTGAGCATTACAGGAGAAATCCTTCCCACGATCAATGGTGGTGGAATCGTGGTGGATTGGAGTGATCTTTCGTGGCACTCCCGCCAGTTAATGTTTATGTATCCAAAGAGACCGCGATAATAAGGCCAATTTTCTGTAGATGTTTGGTTTGACTTGTCGAAGCACTTGGCGGCTCGCTATTTGCTTATCGGAAAAGTACGGAAATGTATTGCCATGATTCAAAGAAGAAATGAATCAGAGAAGAGAATGTTTTATCTATATAAGCGGTTCATATTCCCGGAGACCGTCATTACTTAAAGGGTCATGATCGAATTTTTATGAGGAGGGGATGTTCTATGTTGTCAGGGAAGAAGGTCTATGGCGCAGTGAAAGTCTTTGTCGTATGTGCAGGGACGGTGCTCATGATGAGTGTCGTGGGACATGCGGGAGAAGAAATCCACTATGAAACGAATTCCCATTCCGATCATAACGTGGCGGCAGCGTCAGGAAAGACGAATGGTTGGATAGAGAGGTTGAAAGGGCAGACGATTGTCGAGGACTCGATTGAGGGGAATCCTGATCGTGCGGCGAAGGTGGATCGGCAACATGAACGGTTAATGTCGAAAATGGGACATCAAATGCAGGCCGATTTGAAGTTGGTTGAGGGTAGTGGGGCCTATGACACCGCCACGATGCTTCATCAATATGGAGCCGGTCCGGCAGACTATCTTCTGGCTTCGGACCATGAAATTGAACCCGTCTCGGGTCAGCCTGGACTGTGCCCGGCGGGAGTGCCTGAAAAGCATTACGATATTTCGGCGATCGACGTGGAAATCACGTTGAATAGATGGCTCGACTACTATGTCGGCTACATGTACGTCCTCACCGAAAATATCGAGAAGGTGCGTGAAGAAGAAGCGGCCAATGCCGCAGCTCGTGAGAAGGAAGGATATGACCCCGGCGCGGTTGAAACCGGTCTGCAGAATAACTGGATTCAGCCCTTGGTGATCCGGGGCAACCAGGGCGATTGCGTGAGGTTTACTCTTCGAAATGAGTTGATCACGGGAGAAGGAGCGAGTCTACAGATCGGCGGGTCGAGCATGATGATGAGTGCCACTGGCCAGCCGGCAACTACCACCAACCCCGATGCAATCGCTCTTGAAGACAAAGTCGTGGAAATGGAGTGGTACATTCCACCGACCATGCAGGAAGGCGGGCGGCAGTTTCATAGTTACAGCAATGATCGTGAATTGACGGTGATGGGCCTGATGGGCACTTTTGTGGTGGAACCAAAGGGTTCGACGTATCTGGATCCGCTTGGTGCAGGGGAACCGACACCGATGACCAGCGGCTGGCAGGCGATTATCAAGAACGGCACCGGACCGGATTTTCGGGAGTTCGTCCTCATTTATCATGAAGTCGGCGATGAAGCCTTTCGTCCCGTCAATAAGCATGGGGACTTTATTCCGCAGCGAGATCCGGTCACGGACGTCTACCGGCCTGTGGCGCGGGCGTTGAACTACCGTAGCGAACCGTTTGGCGTGGACAACATGCAAACCCAGCATGAGTATTTCGGATTCGAGGACGAGTCGATGGCCTACAGCGCCTATACTTTCGGTGATCCGGCCACCACTGTGCCGCGCAGTTATTTGGGCGATCCGGCAAAATTCCGGCTGGTGCACGGGGGATCGGAGGTTTTCCATTCCCATCATCCCCATGGCGGGTCTATCCGCTGGCCCAGAAGTCCCCGTGCGATTGATGAAATGCCCCTGTGGCATACCGCAAAAAACGGGCCGGTGAAGTATCCGGTCGTCCGAACGAAGACGGACCGTGTCGACGTGGAGGTGATCGGGCCGTCCGAGGCCGTTGACCTGGAAACGGAATGTGGATCGGGACTCTGCCAGCAATTGGCTGGGGATTTTCTGTTTCACTGCCATGTGGCGCATCACTACATCGCCGGGATGTGGGGCTATTGGCGGGTCTATAACACGATTCAAGATGGAGCGCTGCATAATGATACGATGCCGGACCTTCGCGAATTGCCTGACCGCAAGGGACGGATCAAGGCCGGTGTCACTTCGGACCAGCTTATCGACAAGAAAGTTGATTGGTTCGGCAAAGAGTTTAAAATTATCGAAAAGGGTACAACGGATTGGAAAGCCAATCCGGCTGTCGTCACGGTGAAGGACTGGGTGGAAATGCAGCTGCCCCCTCAGGGCAAGCCAGGGCACAAAGACGACGAGAGGGAGCAGACGCTCTCCTATGATGCGACAGTATTGGACTGGATTTGGAATGGAAGCCGGGCGTTGACCGAACGGGAAAATACCATCCCCAATCCACGATACCAATCTCCGGCTCCCGGTGAGCGCTTGCCGATTCTGTTCGAACCGGCCACCGGCAAGATCGCATGGCCGCACTTAAGGCCGCATTTCGGAAAACGGGTGCCATTCTCTCAAAATCACAATCCTTCTCCCTGGCTCGAAATGATCCATTTAGATGATGATGGTCAGATGAGTTCCTATCCGGCAAAGCCTGGAGAAAACGGACGATGGAGCCTGTGTCCAGCCAATGCCGGCTCCAAAAAATTTAACGTGCATTTCATCAAGACCCCCATGCTGGTGGCGGATAAACAAGGGGACGAACCGGCAATCATTGATCCGGACGGGACGATTTATGTGCTGCATGAAGAAGAGGAAGAGGTTCGAAAAAATAATGATAAAAGACATCCGTTGGTCGTGAGGTCGAACGTTTACGACTGTGTTGACTGGATGCTGACAAACGAATGGCTTGATGATGACAATTTCAACATGCATGCGTCGAAGATCAACACCCATTGGCATTTCATGCAGTTCGACAATCAATCGTCGGATGGTGTGATTACCGGTTTTTCTTATGAGCAATCGGTGCGACCGTTTACGATGATGGAGAAGACGACAGACAAGGGCTTGCCACTGCCGATGAATACGGTCTTCACGAAGCCTGGCAAGAAGGGTGATTTGACCATTACGGTGAAAAATGCCGCGCAGTATCATCCGAAGAACGAGATTCTGATCGGTGCCGATAACGTGAAGGACAACGAGATCGGGCGCATTAAATCGATAGATGGGAACCAGATCAATCTGTATCGGCCGTTAGAGCATGATCATCCGGTGGATGACATCGTCACCGTGGAATTTGTACGACAACGATTCTGGGCGGATGCGGATGTGGGCACGGTATTCTGGCACGACCATGCGGTCGGCCGTGTGACTTGGGGGCACGGAGGTTTCGGGACGATGATCGTCGAACCGTGGGGCTCGACCTATCACGATCCTAAAACGGGGGAACCGATCCGAAGCGGACCTGTGGCCGATATCCGGACGACCGAGCCGATCGGGTATGGGGTGAACGGGAGTTTCCGTGAACTGATGGTGCAATTGAACGACAGCGTGCCGCATTCCGTTAACATCGTCACCGCAGGCAATCCTCCAGGCCAGCCGATTGAGGTCGCGCTGGAAGCGGGAAAGACCATCTCATTCCCCATGCCTGAACACATTCCCATGACACCGATGCCGTTCCTCAATGGGGGAACCCACACTACCGGTGGCAGTTTTAATTTCCGGGCCGAACCGATCGCGGCCAGACTCAAGGCCAACCCGGATTTCTCGAACATTTTCAATAGCCATGTTCATGGGGATCCCTATACGCCAATGGTCAGGGCGTATCTCGGGGATACGGTCGTGTTCCGGCTGTTGGAGACCATGACGAACGAATCGATGGTGTGGACGTTGTCAGGGCATACCTTTCTGACCGAGCGGTATGCCGGTGACGCCAACCGGAAAAATTCCATCCACATTGGTATCGCAGAGCGATACGATCTCGTCGTTCCGCAGGCAGGTGGGCCCCGGCTCCAGCCGGGTGACTACATCCATTTTAACGGACGTTCTTCAAAGTTCTCGGAAGGAGCCTGGGGTATTTTACGCGTCTTGGATAAGGAGGTGCCTGATCTTCAAAAGCTGCCGGCAGGCTATTCCGGTCGTAATGAAATTTCGACGCCTGGGCCGGTCTGTCCTTCCGAGGCACCGGTCAAGTCTTTTAATGTTGTGGCGATGGATTTTCCTTCCATGAATTTCAACAGGAAGGCACCCGAAGCCGTAGAGGTCGATTTCGAACGGAACATTCTGCTCCAAAATCCGGAGGGAAAAATATATGTGCTGGAAGAAGATGTTGCGAAGACGGCCAGTGGCATTCAACCGATGCCGCTGACTCTGAGAGCCAATGTGGGCGACTGTCTCAAGATTCAACTGACGAATCACATGCAGGAAAGCCGCGCCTCGTTCTCCGCGCTTTCCCTCGCCTTCGATCCTAAGGATTCGTTGGGCGCCAACGTCGGGCAGAATCCAGGCGATCAAACGGTTGCGCCTGGAGAGAGCCGGACGTATACCTATTACGCCGACCCGTTTTTAGGAGAGATTGCTTCGTTGGTATGGGACTGGGGCAATGTCATGCTCAATCCTCGGAACGGGCTTTACGGCGCGATCATTATCGGGCCGAAGGGCGCGACGTATCGTGACCCCAAAACAGGTGCGGATATATCCAATAAAAATAGTTGGATTGCCGACGTGATCGTGGACCAGACGGTGACTGGATATGAAGACCGACCAAATTATCGGGATGCGGCCTTGTTCTTCCAGGACGAGGACAACATCATCGGTACGAGCTTCATGCCTTACGTGCAGAACGTGGCTGGGTTGATCGGGGTCAACTATCGAGCGGAACCGTATTTGTTCCGTGAGGAACAGGGATGTACTTTGGATAGGATATTCCAGCCGTGTTCTGAGGAAAACCCGGAAGACCCCATCACGCCGATCATCCAGGCCCATGCCGGTGATCCCGTTCGCATTCATGTCTTCGGGGCCAGTAATGAACAAAATGGAATGTTCGGCGTTGAAAGTCATGAATGGCCCATCGAACCATTCATGCGAGGAGCCGATCAAATCAACGTCGTGGAGTTTTCGGGGTCAGAAGCGTTGGATGCCTTCATTCCAGCCGCAGGCGGACCCTATCAACGTACCGGGGATTACGTCTGGAGCAACCAGCGTTTGCCGTATTCCCAATCAGGGCAATGGGGATATTTACGCGTACTGCCAGGGAGTGATCAACGAATCCTGTCATTGGATGGTGGGGCTCCCGGCGTTAAAGAAGCCAAGTTGCCCAACGAAGAAGTGGTCCATATTAAACCCGTCGGATTAAAATGAACCGGCATGGTTTTTAGTTGACGGGTTTAGGAACGGGGAAGTCGATACGCGGCTTCCCCGTGCTGGTCACAACCCGATAAGACAAGATGGTGAGAAATTTTTTGAATTATTATGCCGGCGGAGGAATAAATGAAAAGCACGGTGGTACAAATGATTGGGGTGACTTTGGGTGTCCTGGGAATGTGGGCCAGCCCCGTGTGGGCCTATGAAGAAAGCCAGGTCAAGCAAGGGGGAACGATTCGTGGGCAGGTGACGTTAGCTGGAGGGATGCCTAAAGCCATGGCCTTTAACTTGGTGACGATTCCAGATCCGGTTTTTTGCGGGCGAATTTCAACCGGAACAGGATGGCGCATTGTTGAAGATTTTATACTTGGATCTCAGGGCTCGCTGAAGGACGCGATAGTGATGCTTAAGGGTATTGAAAAAGGGAAACCTTTTGAGTTGCCAAAAGTGACAATCGAAGCGAAGGATTGTGATTTCCTCCCATTTGTGAATGTTTTACGGGATCAGGATGAACTGACGGTCATTAATATGGATCCAGTGGAACATGACATCCAGGGATATGAGACTGCTCGTGATCGTGGTGCGAGGGTCTTGTTTAATCGTCCTCTTCCAATGAATCCATTTCATAATATACTGGATTTAATCAATAGGCATGATCATTTACCTGGCAAGCCAATGATCGAAAAAATTCATTTGCAGAAGGACCGGAATATCTTTGTGATGCAATGCGGATTTCACCCCTATATGTTTTCTTGGGGAGTGGTGGTTGACAATCCCTATTATGCGATTACCACCGAGGATGGTCGATTTGAGATATCCGATATTCCTCCAGGAGGCTATACGTTATCGGTCTGGCATGCCGGAATGAAAAAATACTTAAACCGTGAAGTGACGATTGAACCGAATGGGACCATTTCAGTGAATTTTGAATATCAATCGCCTGTGGGTCGCCGAAGTGTTCATGAAATTCAAGAAAACCCCCACTTCGGATTGGGACTCTTAGGGGAAGAAGTCATCATTCCTTCACTTCGTCTACAACATTCCTCATGACAAATTCGATGAAAAGATCATCACAGAGGTTAGCGAGCTGGTCCTGTTTCTGAGAACCGGAAACTTTTGAGCTGAGTC
>CABVRQ010000105.1 GCA_902500695.1 uncultured Nitrospira sp.
TCCCACATACCCAGTTGGACAAAAATATGGGCGGGCATATGTTGCGCATGATGCGCTTCAGGAGCGATTTTGGCATAGCGACGGGCTTGGGGCAGGGCCAGGATGGCGTGGATCGGATCGTCAAAAGCATGAATGGTGTAGTGCGCGGCACACGGGTGATTGGGATTCACTCCATATACACCTAACGTCAGAGCCCCGGCCTGCACACGATATTTCTCCTGCAGGTCCGGCTTTTCATCATAATGGGTGGCCAATCCCAGCAGGGACAGGGCGTAAAAACAGGTGGCTTCCAGATCTTCGGGATACTCACTGGCAAGGCTTTCCATTCGGGCCGCATACGCCTGATCACGGGCGAGCTTGTCTTCCTCACCAAATAACGTGTTCACGGCCTGGAGATACTGACGTTCTCTGGCAGTTATGGACGCCGTATCGGATACTTTTCCCAGAGCCGCCCGTGCCGCCTCAACATTTTCTTCACTCCAGACGGGATGATTATTCGCCATCGCCTCACCCCAATATCCCATCACAAAATTTGGATCAATAGTGGTCGCTCGACGAAACGCCTCGATGGCTTCCTCATACCAGAACGAATGGAGCGCCCCGACGCCACGGAGGAAATGGGGATGGGCTTCTGGTGCCCCCGATGCGGGAAATTCAATGCTTCCCAATTGCCCTAAGGCCGCATTCTCTTCTGAGGAAGAGGAGGCATGATCCGTCTCACCAAGGCTTAATTGTGGAAGTGCCATGACGAAGATGGCGATAAGAAAAAAACGGAGACAGAATCGCCGCGGTGGACATTCCGACGAATATAGCTTCATGAACATGAATACTCCTTGTTAATGCGGTTGCCCGTCATGGCACCTACTGATGATATTCCACCTTATCATTTTTATTCAGTAGAGAATAAGACAAGGATGAATGATAGGAAAGTTAATCCATGATTTGAAATCACCTTCAAGATTGTCATTCCGAACGAAGTGAGGAATCCTGAAATTCGAGACTTAAATCCTTCCACTGGGGATTTTCGCTCATCACTAAAGAATCCTTTTTCTCTCTCCTCCATTTTTTTATTTCTTTTTCTCGTAGGATGGCTGCATTCACGTCCTGGGTTTCCTCAACATACACGAGCTTGTTGATGTTGTACTTTTGAGTAAACCCTTTCACAAGCTTTTTCTTATGTTCATACATTCTGCGCTTTAAGTCATTGGTCATTCCAACATACATGACTGTGTTGTTCCAATTGGTCAGGAGATAAACATAATAGGCATGTGCCATAGAAAGGATTTCTCCCTCTGGTCGAAATGACAGGGGGGCAAAGTGACAGGGAAGGTCGAGATGACGGGGGGGTCGAAATACCGGAGGATAGTGAGCCTTCAAAACCGTCGCCTCCGAATGGGTCAAGTCAGGTGCCATGGGCGGAAACTCCCCCTTGCCATTTTTGCAAAGAAGAAACTTGTCTAAGGAACCCTGGCGCGACCGATGGTGTTGGCATCCGTGCCGAACCAGATGGTTTTGGTTGGATGGTGATAGACCATATGACGAACACTTCCCCCACCGCTGGGGATATCGGTGAGACTCATGAACGTTTGGGTTCGGGTATCGAATCCAACGAGGCGATTGGGGTGCGCGCCGGTTTCCACAAACCACACCCGGTCCTGTTCATCGACAATCATCCCGTAAGGTTGGGCATCTGCTTCTCCTGGCGCCAACCATTCCTGAATGTCGCCGGTTTTGGCGTTATAGGATCCAAGATACCCTTCGGAATAATCCACATACCAAATGACGCCGTCCGAGGTGACCCCCAGTCGTCGTGGTCGGGTTTCCTTCCGTGAGAGCGGAATTTCTCGAATGGTCCTGGTATCCCGATCTACCGTCCCCAACTTGTTGGTACCGAATTCAGTAAACCATGGTGAGCGGGCGTGATCCAGAACAATGCCATAGGGGCGAGCCTGTGCGGATGGAAGCGGCATGAGTTGAATCTTTCCGGTAGCCATATCGAGGTGCCCCACGAAATTCCCCTGCTGTACCGTAAACCAGATGTCCCGGTTCTGGCCAAACACCAGAGTATGCGGATCAAGGGCTTTTGGATCGGGCATGGGGTACTTGATGATCTTTCCGGTAGCCGGATCGAGTTTGCCGATGTGAGCCGCCCGGTTTCCGGCGTACCAAACCTGTCCTTCCTTATCAACAATCAGATTGTGCGGACCGGTGCCGGGATCGAGTTTGAATTGGTGAAATTGCCCGACTTCAGGGTCGAGCACCGCAATGTAATCTCCTCCCTGTCCGACGAACCACACGCGATGCTGCTGATCCACATACGGATCACGCGGTCTCGTCTGGTCCCAGGGCACCTGCCATTCTTTAATCTCCACCGGATTGAGTGATTCGGCCTCGGCTTTCGCAGGATGATTGGTACATCCGGAAAGGACCAGCAGGATAATCAGCCCGATCAGAATGATGCTTGTTCGGTGTAGACCATACACAATAGCTCTCCTCTTTGAATCATCTGGATGACGCACTCCATAATCTCTACTGCCTATGTTGGCATGTCTGGAAATATTAGGCAAACAACGAACGACCTGGCCGGCGGGATGGGCTTGATAGCCTAGCTAACGTGAACGGATGCCGGATCTCCGTCAAACCATTTCTTTTTTAACCAGAAGGCGACATGGACAAGAGCTAACAGTACCGGCACTTCGACTAAAGGCCCGATAACGGTGGCAAACGCGACGGACGATCCCAGGCCGAATGCCGCGATGGCCACGGCGATGGCCAGTTCAAAGTTATTACTGGCTGCTGTAAAGGAGGTGGCCGTCGTTTTGCCATAATCGGCCCCGATGAGTTTGCCCATGCTAAAACTGACGAGAAACATGAGGACGAAGTAGAGAACGAGAGGCAGGGCAATGCGAATCACATCTCCAGGCAGACTGAGCACCATGCCGCCTTTGAGCGTAAACATGGCAAGGATGGTGAATAGAAGTGCCATCAGCGTAATAGGAGCAATCTTCGGGAGGAACGCCTCTTCATACCACTCGCGGCCTTTTCGTTTGATCCCGATCCGGCGGGAGAGAAACCCGCACACAAAGGGAATGCCCAGGTAGATGAAAACACTTTCCGCAATTGTCTGAAAGCTGACGTCGACGACCTCCACAGCCAGCCCTAACAGTGGCGGCAGGATTTCCAAATAAAACCAGGCCAATCCACTGAAGAAGATCAATTGAAAGAGACTGTTGAAGGCCACCAAAGCTGCTACATATTGGTTGTCACCTTCGGCGAGTTGATTCCAGACCAACACCATGGCAATACAGCGGGCCAGTCCAATGAGGATGAGCCCGGTCAAGTATTCCGGCGAATCAGAGAGAAAGGTCACAGCCAGACCGAACATCAGTAAGGGACCGATGATCCAGTTTTGGACGAGCGACAGGAGGAGAATTTTCCAATCGCGAAAGATGAGGGGCAGCTCTTCATATTTCACGCGAGCCAACGGAGGATACATCATGAGCATAAGGCCAATGGCGATGGGGATGTTAGTTGTTCCCAGAGAGAGGCTGTTGACGAATGCCGGTGCCCCGGTGAAGACCGAGCCGATTGTGACGCCGGCCGCCATGGCCAGGAGAATCCACGCGGTAAGGTAGCGGTCCAGAAAAGATAAACGCCGTGGCACAGAGGCAGTCATGATATTAAATCTCCGATTCTGGTTTTGAGCAGGAAAAAGGTTTGGTCAAAGGCCGCGTTGATCTCGTCTTCGGTGCCGATCACTCTGCCTGGATCGGGAATGCTCCAATGCAGCTTTCGGGGTTGGCCGGAAAAGATAGGGCAGGCTTCTCCGGCAGCTTGATCACAGACAGTGATGACCAGATCAAAAGGCTGTGAGATCAGGTCATCCCACGATTTGCTACGCGGCTGCCCCGGATCGATTCCTTGCCGTTTCAAGGTCGAGACGGAACCCGGATGGACGTATCCGGCGGGATGACTTCCTGCACTCCACGCCAGATATCGTCCTTGGCCCATATGGTTAATCAGGGCTTCGGCCATGATGGACCGGCACGAATTGCCCGTGCAGATAACCAGGACTTTTATTGGCTCAACAGACATTAGCTACAGCAACCGCTGGATTCCTGTATCGGCATTTCAGTCTCGGGTCTCGCCAGAGACGGCGGCTCACAACAGGCGGTTTCTGTTTGCGCCGAATGGGTTGAAAAGATTTCCGCGTCTTCCATCGTGCGGTAGGCTTCCCACGGGACTCCGGCAGGATCCAATACCCAGGATTTATCCGATTTGGCATAACAGCAGAGGGTCTCTCCTTCTTCGGCCACCGGGAGATGTCCGGTTTTCAGTCGTTGCCGGATCTCGTCCAACTCCTGCTCCTCCTCAACCTGAATGCCCAGGTGATCCACACCTTTCGTGGAAACCCGCGTGGAGATGGCCAGGTTAACGCGGGGATCCTCCAGCATCCATTTGGCATAATCGGATTTGCGTTTGACCGGTTCCGCGCCAAACAATTTACTGTAAAACCCGATGGCTTCTTCTAACTGGTCGACTCCGATATGAATATGAAGACGTTTCATGGATAGGCCTCCTTGTGAATGGGTTAGCAACAATTCGAGAGTTCGATAATGCTACATTTCTTTTGTTTATTGTCCCGGATACTGGCCATATCCTCGCGGCAGCAGTCTTTGACCATGTAACGAATCAGATCGGTGAAAAATTCAAAGTTGGCGCTGTAGATGATTGAGCGGCCTTTTCTCTGAGAAAGAACCAAACCCGCCTTGCTCATGTGCGAGAGGTGAAAGGAGAGAGTGTTATGGGGAATGGCCAGAGCCTCACTTAATGTCCCCGCAGGTGCCCCTTCCGGTCCATATTCCACCAACAGACGAAAGACACGCAGTCGGGTATCTTGAGAAAGGGCCGCAAATGCCAGCAATGCATCTTTAATTTCCATATGTCTAGAATAATAGACATATTAGAAAAAAGCAAGTATGTGCATTCTCGGGGCCACTGGGTCAAAGCCAACGCCAGGAGGGAAACGAGTCGAAGGTCAAGTGAGCCTGGACAGGATCTGAAAGATTCTTGAGGAGAACGGATGCCCTATCGAGGCCTGACCAAGTGATCTGGCCGGCACCCCCATACCATATTGGCAAGGATAAGAATGCAGGGGAAGGCATGACACTGAAGAAAGAGTTTCAGCAACCATGCCCCTCCATCTACCTCACTCCTTTTTGGGTCAAGACATCCTTTTCCGCTCGAAACCAGTCCTCTCGATCATAGCCATGTTGCCGCTTTCGTTGTTCATACAATTCATATGCGAGTTTCGGAATTCGCGCCTGTAATTCTTCTTCTGAAGTAAAAAGGGGGGAAACAAGTTGAGACGGTTTGGGCAAAGCGCTCTTCCTACGCGCAGCTAGTTTAGGCACTGTTTTTAAATTCCCTTTTTTCGTGTTCGTCGTAGGAGCTCCATCCTTCGTACCCTTAGCAATGGGAAGCTGGAATGGTAAAACTTTTGATGTCTTTTCGTCATGGTTAGATTTCTGATTTCTCATAATTCTCCTTCTATTGGTCTGATGGTCATGAGTTCGGGTTAATAATCTTTTACTCTTCAAGCAAGCCTTCCTGAACGTGTGCATACCGATCCCTACGTCATCGAATCACTGTGTGGCACTGCCCACGAGCCTTCCTTTCCCAGAGACGATCAAGGAGAATGTCCGTGATTCCCTGATCTGGACATCTCAACAGGGTGAATAGGAGACCATTCATCGGCACCATGAAAGAAAGGAAAATGAGGAAGAATAGGATAAGGGCGAACCACTCTTACGACTCAGGCCACTTTCCAATCAGATTTCCTCGCAGATAACGCAAAACTACCTTGGACCAGGAGCGCTCCTACTGCCAGAGAGTGTTTGGCCTCATGAGTTGTATCTTTGACTAAAGCCGGTCTTTCTCCCACGCTTGCTCGCCAAGGGAAATGCCGAAATGTTTTCTGCATCAAGAGAAGATGATTGAACGGTTTCACCAGATAATCCTGGGCACCTTCTACAAGAAAACGCTGTAGTGTCGTGTAATTGAATACTTTTGACATGACAATGACCGGAACCGCGTTCCCCTGCCACCGCAATTCATCCAACATGGTCCATCCATTCATCACCGGCATTTCCAAATCCAGAAAAATGCCATCAATAGGCGTGGTGTGAAGCACGTGGAGACCTTCACGCCCGTTTGAGGTCGTCACCGCCTCGAATCCCCATCCCTCTATCGCCCCGGCTATGAAGCAGGCGCTGTCTGCCTCATCATCAACGACCAAAATCCTGGCCGACATATCGTCCTCCATATTCAAAACTCAGCTTATGGTTTTTCTCACATGGGAACCCACTGCCTTAGGATAACTCGCTACCACAACTCGTCTGCCGGATAATCAACACCGATCGATCTGAGCTTTGTGCTCAAGGATGGCAACGGGGAATCGGATATCCCGGATTGGCCATGTTTATCGTACAGTTCATCACCAAAGCCATCGGGCATTGGCAGAGTGAGGGCATCACCCTGTAACGGAATTATCAGTTCCCAACTTTTTCCTGACGTTTAATTAAAAATCGTTTAACAACCTTGTCCATCCTCACATCTGTGGAATTGGGTCGAGGGTATTCATGTAAGATCCTGGTACGATCAGTCACGGCCTCTTTCTCCGTCAGCGCCAATAGTCCTCTTCTTCGTGTTTCTGGTGGATTCATCATTCTCCCTCCTCTCGAATTAGCCGTGGATTCAATTCAAGCGTCAGAATCTTTTGGTATGAGTCGGTTCGGACGTGCAACACGGGGTATCCAGAGAATTCGTCTTAACTCGCTTCGATTGGGACACGATCATCTCCCCCCTGATTCAAGTCTTCATAGCATAATTGATACCATCCATCCGCTAGAGATATCCGCACTCAACCTATGCTCCCAAACTCATGACTGGGGTTTGGATTGGTCGGTCAACGGGTATAGAACAGGAAAAATATTTGTAGAGGATTAAAGCAAGGAGAGGGGCTTGAAACGGGCGTTTCCGCACTGCACGCACATGCGAATTCACTCATACCTACTGGATAAGCATATCGTCATTAATACAAATTCTCGGTTCTATGATGGGGATTCAACCATGCTCAAATCTATATTCTCCTCACATAATCATGAAGGGCCTGTTGAATAATTCACTTCAATAGTCAATAAAAGCTCCAGAGGAGCTCCGCATGGTCAAGGGGAGGGAATGTTCAAAAAAGTCCGTCCAGCAGGGCCGCAGCCGTTTTGACGCGCGGAACCTACACTTTGTACGTGGGCACGGCAAAAGGGCGAGAACGCCGCTGGCGGTTTTTTTCAACATTCCCATGAAAAATTTCAAAAGGAGCCTGAATTCCATCTGATGGTTCCAAGGAGAAGTAGAAGCACATTCGGTTGAAAACCGAAATGTCTGGGTGGGATTATAGTCTTGGAGAGAGTGGAATCAAGGCAGTAATGGTGGTGCCTTTGCCCTTGGAGGCCTTCACGTTAAACTTGCCCTGCACCACACGAATGCGTTCCTTCATCCCGATTAACCCTAACCCGTGAGTTCCTGGGCGAACAGCCTGAGGGATAAATCCTTTCCCATTATCCGTAATGACGAGCCTGAGGCCGGCCTCCAATCCCACCACCTCCACAAAAACCTGAGAGGCCTCCGCATGTTTCGCCACATTTCGTAAACACTCTTGCGTCACCCGATACACACAGGACGCGATGTTTTGAGGCAAGTTGTGAGGCACATCCCGTGGTTGAAACGTGACCGGGATGTTTTCCCATTGAGAAAAATCTTTAATAGAGGACTGGAGTGCGACGACTAAGCCCAGGTCATCCAAAATCGAAGGATGCAGCTGGTAAGCTAAATGCCGGACGTTATCGGAAAGTGAGGAGACTTGATCATTCAAGTGTTGAAGAGTCTTTTGCATCGGATCCGACTCCGGCAGAGTCCTCTGAATGGATTGTATCTCAATCGCGACGACGGCTAGCCGTTGATTCATATCATCATGAAGTTCACGGGAAAGACGGCGGCGCTCATCTTCCTGAGCAGAAATGAGTTGTGCACCAAGAGCCCGGAGCTCGTCTTGACTTTGCTCGAGTTCCTGCTCGCGGCGATGAAGGGCTTGTTCCGTCGCCTTCCGTGCTGTGACATCCCGGACAATGCCGGTAAAAAAAATCTCTCCGTGCTTGTGCCAATACCCCAGAGACAGTTCAAGCGGAAATTCACTGCCATCCCTTCGAAGCCCCATCAGCTCAAACATTTCCCCCTCAACGGTTTTCCCTCCGGCTTGCGAGGCCCGTAGAATCCCCTGTTGATGAGCCAGACGGAACCGTTCTGGAACAATGCGATCCAAAGATTGACCCTGCATCTCCTCCATCGTCAAGCCAAACAAGCTTTCCGCTCCTGTATTCCACAACATCACCTTCCCCTGACTATTTAACGAAATGATACCCTCGTCTGTTGATTGCACAACCGAATGAAGCTGTTCCTGGCTTTCCCGAAGAGCCACCTCTGCCTGTTTACGCTCATGAACTTCGCTTTGTAATGATTGATTGGATTTGCTCAACTCCAGGCTTAGTGTCATCGATGCCATCGTCACAGAATGGTTGCGGCGTAAGGTGACAAACATCATCGTCACGAAAAGCAGGCTCATGGCTCCCATGGCCATATGTTGTTCATCACCCACGACAAAAAACTGAACGAGAAGCGGGGTAATGGTCGGAAGGGAATAGGCCAGAAAGGCTCCTGGTAAGGCCGCATACACAGCGGTTGCCCCGGCAATCATGCCACCTATCACAAAAGTCAAAAAGATTTGATGTGAAATGGAGCTTTCGGGAAAGAAGATGACACCCGTTATCCCCCAGAGCATGCCGGAGGCAAGGGTCCCGACGAGAAATCTACGACTCCAGCGAGATAAATCCTGTGGATTTCGAGACGTGTTTTTGAATTGATACCATAGCAGGCTCCAGGCCCCATTGAGGACGATCAGGCAGAAAAACCAAGTAAGCAAAATGCCATGGGCAATCACGTTCCATTGAATAAAAGTCAGAATAGATCCATTGACCAGGGAGGCGATGATGCCAACCGGTGCGAGCCCATAGAGTTGCTCTACCTGCTTCGCATACAAGAGATCGCGTTCGTGTTCACCCAACACATGTCCTCCACAAACATTCCAAAGAACGCTCTAAGACCTTCTTGGATTTCCAGTGTCATATATACATTCGTGGGGGAAATACTCTTTACCTATTGGTTAAAGCCTAACTGTAGAACTCTTACTGAGTAATCACAAGGGTATTGCACCATTCAACCTTAGACGGACGAACGTTAGAATAATAGATTTGGAAAGAACAGCAGTAGGCTACCCAATCCCAGCATCACCATCCCGCTGATCAGCTTAAGCCATCGTCCTTCCCGTTCTTGCAATTTATGATGGCTTAAGGTGACCACGGCGATCGTGACCATCACCGCATCATCGGTGATATAGGCCAGATTGTAGAGACCAAGATACCCGTAATACTCAAACGTGGTCAGACCCTGTTGACTCAGGACTTGTGTGAACAAGGCCGGAAATCCGGCGGTACAGACGAACTCAATCATATTCACCAAGGTGGCCAATACCAGTATTCCGACCAAAGCCTGGCTGACCCGTTCAGCCGCTAAAATTTTTCGGACTCGCGCATAGAGTCCGGGCTTCGCTGACTCCGGAATAGCAATTGAAGGGCCTCGCCCAAAAGCCCAAAATTCTTTGATGTTGACCAGGCCGATTCCAACGGCCAGCCCACCCATCATGACTTGAATGATGCGCACATACCCGATAAGCAAAAAGACATTCAGCCACGCGGCCATGAACGCAAAGTACACCACTCCGCTGACCAGGACGAATGTTCCGGCCAGGAGGAACATCTTTCGTCGATCCCGCAGGTTCGCCAACAATGCCAACAAAAACAGCAAGACCCACATCGCACAGGGATTAAATCCGTCAAGAAGACCGAGAAGAACGGTAAAAACCGGCAGGCTGAGTTCGGGAAGAGTCTGATCACCCCAAAAAGGAACAAAAATGCGCTGTCCCCCGATAGCCTTTTGGGTAGGCTCCGGGGGACAAGGCGCCTCCGATTCAATAGGACAGACGCCCTCCGACGGAGTGCCTTTATCCGGTGGTGGTCGCCCCAACAATTTTTCCAGTTGCTTTCCCGTGGTCTCCTCAGACTCAAACCCGATGAGCAGCTCCCCTCGCGCATAAAAAGCCGGCACACCCAGTTGTGTGACACCGAATTTTGCCGCCAATGTTTGTAATCGAAGTAACGCCTGGGGATCTTCGCCGATATCGCGAATTGCGACGATGAGTTGGGGATATTGTTGTTTCAGTCGGGTGAGATAGGTTTTCGCCTTTTCACAATGCGGGCATCCCTGACGGACAAATACCTCTAGATCGCTCTCAGCCTGCTCCGGAACAACATCAGGCTTCCCGGACATACCCAGCATGCCCACCACCACAAAAACCACGCAGGGCAGAACGAAAGGCCATCCTAATTTTCTCAAATTCGTTGGACTCTGTTGTCCTCCTAGCTTTCGAAAGTGTACGGAAAGAAGAATAAGATTATTCAGTATGGAATTTTTCATCTAGGAGGTCTAGGCTAAAGGCCTAGCAGAAAGAATATCTACTACACTCTGATTTTGAATAGGTTGCTCCACAGTCAACAATCTCATGGGAAAATAAATCTAGCACAAAAAAGGTTTGTGCTGACACCTCTTGGATTCCTGACTAGCCTTTATCTCCTTTTCCAATTAGAATCGACCGGACTGATAACCCGGTGCTCGCACTAAGGTCTCAACACTGGCTGAGAATGTTGCCCATCATCCAGCCTACGGATGATCCATGATTCGTCCCACATTCACCTGTCGCAATACCCTACAGCGGCTTCGTGAGAGTCATGATGAAAGACAACGAAAAGAAGAGGACAGGAATAAGGTGAAAATCGCTCGTGTAGAATATACGATGACGAGAACGGGAGAGGATGGAAAGACCGTCTCGGTGAATAAGGAACGCATCCTGTCTGAACTGGATTCAATTGATCCCGAATATATCCATCAGGTTCTTGAACAAGAGTTGCAAGCAACCGAACAACCATCGCCTGAGAAAACATCCATTCACTCTTCCTTAGTGGTAACGAACATCACAGAGCTCCAACCCACCGGTGATGACGACCAAATGTAGCCAGGTAATGCTTCGAAACGTTCTTCAGCTTTTTCCCCAACGAATATTGGTTGAACCTAGGCCCCTCGCACATATCTCGCAAATCTTTATTCCTCAAATCAAACTTGC
>CABVRQ010000106.1 GCA_902500695.1 uncultured Nitrospira sp.
GGCGTCGGAACATGAGAGATGAACCTTTCATGGACTTAAATGAAAAAGCGAGGCGCCATATATTTTGTATGATCCGACGGTTACAACACCAGGGGTTTGATGGGTGCCAGCACCAATTTCGGGTCACGTTTCCAATCCACCTCCGGCGCATCGACATAGAGTTCCACTTCATTCCCATCGGGATCCTGAAGGTAGAGACTTTGACTGACAGTATGGTCGCTCATCCCCCCTATCGAAATACCAGCCCGATCAAGGTCCTGCTTGGCAGCACGAAGTTCATCCAGGCTATCTCCAACTTTAATGCCAATGTGATAGAGGCCACGCCTCCTTCCCGAAGGTGGTCCCGGGACGTCCCCGACTTCAATCAACAGCAGTTCATGATGAGTGCGGCCGGACGTGAGCGCCGCCGCTTTTCCTCCGAAAATCTGTCCGACTTCCTGAAACCCCACGACATCTCGATAAAATTTCAAAGACTCTTCGAGATTTTTGACGTAAAACACCACATGTCCTAAATATTGAGCTTTCATAATAAATTTCTCCTCAATTTTCAGAAGAACAAAATAGTCAAAAATAAATCTTCAGGCCTTTTGACTCCTTTCCTGCTTTCCTACTCAACTTTGACTAACGCAATGATCGTTCCAGTTTCTTCATAGAGGCCCCTCGAATGCAAACGATACTCTGGCCTGCACATGTGCACATAAAGAAATTTTCGCTAGTAGCAGTAGAAGAAAAATCATTGGCGAAATACCGACACACTGACGATATTCCGGCAGGTTGAGGGAACTTGGGAAAAGAAACGGGATAGGTCCGGGAGCAAAAAGGCAGGAAGGAAATGACACCAGGTGAGTCAGTTTGGAAAATAGGCTAAGCGCAGATTCTCCATGGCGGAGAATCTGCGTTCATGTGATCAGACGGAATCCTTCTCTTATTGATCCTTTTCTACTTTGGACCCGGCGCCAATACTCTCCAACCCTGCCTGCGCGCATGCGGCATCCAAATGACCACCGGGCGCTCCACCAACGCCGATGCCGCCGACAACCTCTCCACCGATTTCAATGGGAAGCCCGCCGCCAAGAAGAAGCATATTCTCGTTCATATCCCGTAACGCTTGCACCGCCGGCATCTTCGCAATCAACTCGCCCAATTCAGCCGTGGGCCTTTTTAGACTGGCTGAGGTGTATGCTTTTTTTCGGCTACTATCCACTGTATGGGGACCGGCACCATCTTCCCGCAATATCGCCCTCACGACTCCAGCCCGATCCACAACCGCGACACTCACCCGATACCCGTCTTTGGTGCATTGCTCCACAGCCGCACTTGCGGCCTTCGTGGCCAGTGAGAGTGGCAGGACCGCCTCACGCGGTAACTCGGCCGCCGACACGCCCGCTGCTAACAAGCCTCCCAGGCATATCATCGCCATTCCGGATGTCAGCTTCGAATGGCCAATGGTCACATTCATAAAACATTTGCCGATCATGAAACCCTCCTTTGATTAACAGATAGATAATCCGGGTCCAACTTTGATGGAGATTTTCTGGCTCGGTGCGCCAGGTTGTCAATGTATCTTCAATCTTGAGGTGCCTTTATCAGGCTCCTGCGGATTCCAGCATTTTGGCAATGGGCGTGAACCCCTTGTTTCGAGCATGTTGAAGCGGGCTGATGCCATCACCATCCGGCAGATTGATATTGGCACCCGCCTTAATAAGCAATCGTACGATTTCCTGATGGCTGGGACCCCCATCACTCAGGATAATGGCCTCCAACAACGCAGTCCAACCCAATCGATTCACATGATTGATATCCACTTTAGTTTTCAATAATTCCTTCACAACTTCCACATGCCCACGCTCACATGCCGGAATTAAGGCCGTTCCCCCGAACCGGTTATAAATCAAAAAATCGGGCTTGGCCTCCAAGGTCAGCTTTAAAATCTCGAGGTATCCTCTTGCTCCAGCCAACAGCAATGGACTGTCTAATTGACGATCCTGCGCATTCACATCTGAGCCAGCCTCAATCAACAGCTTGGCGCTTTCTAAATGGTTGCGATCAACGGCCAAGAGTAACGCCGTTTGCCCCTTTCCATCTTGAGCATGAATACTTCCACCTTGTTTCAACAGTTGCCGGACCATGGCGGCATCATTCCGTCCCACAGCCTCGAATAAGGCTTCATTCAGCCCTGCCTTTGGGACCTTTTCTTTGGTAAACCCCGGTCCCGCTAACATCAGAAGAAGCGACACCATCACAAGGATTCCGAATCCTTTCATCTGTGCGTGCATCCCATTTGTATTCAATTTCGGTTGGTACTCAGGACAGGGTGGGACCAGACAAGGGAATATCTGAATCCGGCAAAAAATGGAGAACCGGACAGCCGTAATAGCTGAACCATCAAACTCGCGGCTCATGACCGCGTCAACACACCGGCCTCAACATTGAAAGGCCCGCAATCTCCGCGGAACCGGTTATTGATCGATTTCATGGTTGTTTTTTGATCGGGTTTTCAACGGAAGAAAAAGTTCCAATGGCTTTTCCAGCGCTCGTTTAAAGGACTGGAGAAACCGTGCCCCTTGCGCACCATCCAGTGCCCGATGATCACAGGAGAGCGTGACTTTCATCCGGCGGGACAGTTTAATGGCTCGTCCTCGTGCCACGGGAACAATATTCACCGCGCCTATGGCCAGAGAAGCCGCCTGCGGCGGCATCAGGACCGCAATGAAATTGTCCACCTCATACATCCCGAGATTAGAAATAGAGAACGTGGCCCCGGCATATTCCTCCGGAGTGAGCTGTTGGCTTTTGGCCCGGACAAACAGATCACGAATCTCTTCGGCGACTTGGAGAATATTTTTCCCGGCGCAATCCCGTATCACCGGAGTAATGAGTCCTTCCTCCAGGGCCACCGCAATTCCGATATCGATCGTGGCATGCCGACGCAAAACTTCCCCCATGAATGACACATTCATCTCAGGGTGACGGGCTAACGCGAGCGCGGCCGCACGAACGAACAGGACTGTTAAACTTAAGGGGCCATTGCCCAGTTCCTCCATTTGCTTTCGGAGGCGCTCAGCCTGATCCATGGCCACTTCTGTTGTGAGATAAAAATGTGGGACAGGGGCCTTACTTGACGTGGTCACCCGGGCGATCGCCTTGCGCATTTGGCTCAAGGGAATGTCCTTGGTTTTCCGCTCAAGAACCTTGGGGGCATCAACCCGTCCTTGAATATCCGCTTCAACAATCCGGCCTTCGGGACCGCTGCCTTTGATTGTTGACAAATCAATCCCCTGCTCTTTCGCCAACGCTTTCGCTCGAGGGGACACCTTGATCCTGACATCCTGGCTCGAATCGGCCTTGGTGTCCTTGGCTTCTTTCTTCGCACTACCGGATTTTTCTCCCTTAGTCGGAATGGATGGTTCCGGCGAAGGTTGGGAGGGCTTTTCCTTTGGAGGAGGAGCAGAGTCTTTTTGAGGTTCAGGTGCTGCAGCTTGATCCTCAGAGGTCTCAGCCAGCGTGGCCTCAATATCATCGTCCTGTTCTCCGATCACGGCAATGAGCTTCCCGGCTTTAACGGTTTCCCCCTCGGGTACCAACACCTTTCTCAGCACCCCGGAACCAAAAGATTCCAGATCAAGGACGGCTTTATCCGTTTCAATTTCCGCCAGAATATCCCCGGAGTCGACAGCGTCCCCCTCATGCTTTTTCCAAGCCACCACGACGCCTTCTTCCATTGTGTCCGTGAGTTTTGGCATGACAACGCGAGTAATCATAGCAATCTCCAATCAATGGAATGTTGAAAAAGCATGTCCTGAGTCTGGCGGAAGGAGCTGCCAGCGGCGTTCTCGCCCCTTGGCCGTGCTCACGTACTCCTCCGTACGCTCTGCGCGTCCAAGCGGCTGCGGCCTGGCTGGACAAACCTTTTTGAACAATCCTGAATACTTTTCATATGGCTCTCATTTTTTCAAAGACGGACCAACAGGGGGATATTGCAATACTTGAACAGCTCCAATCATGGCAGGGAAATCCTTCGAAGTAATCTATCGCGATAACTTTCTGAAGAACAACCATTTCAACAATATGTTGCGTGTTAGAGAATCTGTTTCACCGCCGATATGACCCGGGCCAGGTAAGGAATGGCCAGATCTTCAAGCGGCCTGGCATACGGCATGGGGACTTCTTCACCGGCGACCCTGACGATAGGCCCATCCAATAAATCAAATCCTTTGGAATAGATTGTTTCAGCAATCTGAGCGCCTAACCCACAAAACTCCCATCCCTCCTCCACAATGACAACACGTCCGGTTTTCTTGACAGACTCCAAAAGCGTGTCGGTATCCAAGGGTTTTAATGTCCTCAGGTCAATGACTTCGGCATCGATGCCTTCCTGTGATAAGGCTTCTGCGGCCTCAAGCGCCAGTAGCGCCATCTTTGAATAGGCGACAATGGTCACATCGCTTCCTGTTCGCGTCACAGCGGCTTTGCCAATCGGCAGAGAGTAGTCATGGTCCGGCACTTCGCCTTTGGTGCCATACAGCAGTTGCGCTTCCATAAAAATTACCGGGTTCTCATCACGAATGGCGCTTTTCAATAAACCTTTTGCATCAGAGGGCGTCGCCGGGGCAATCACTTTCAATCCAGGGACATGGCAAAACCAGGCTTCAAGACTTTGGGAATGTTGGGCGGCCAACTGATGCGCCGCACTTCCCGGCCCGCGGATCACCATGGGGGCCGATAACTGGCCTCCGGACATATAGCGAATTTTCGCCGCGTTATTCACGATTTGGTCAAGGGCAAGGATGCCGAAATTAAAGGTCATCAATTCGACAATGGGACGCAAGCCAGCCATCGCCGCGCCAATGGCCAACCCGGTAAATCCCGCTTCGGTAATTGGAGTATCCAGCACGCGCTCAGCGCCGAATTCCTCCACAAAGCCTTTGCTGACTTTAAAGGCCCCTTGGTAATACCCGACTTCTTCCCCGATTAAAAACACACGAGGATCCCGTTGCATTTCCTCACGCATCGCCTGATTCAGCGCTTCCCTATAGGAAATCAACATCGGTGGCCATCATTCAAGAATTGTTGATAATCGCGTTTCATGCTGAAGGTAACTGCCCAATACCGTTGGCGGATTCTTGTTAAGGCCATGCCCCCTCACTCGACCAACACATCTTCATGGAGCGCGCCGGGCTCAGGAAAGGGGCTGTCATCGGCAAACTTCACAGATTCCGTCACCGTCTGAATCACCTCGTTATCCATTTGCTTAAAGTCGGCCTCCGTGGCCAGGCCCTCCTGAAGGATCCGGGTTTTTAGGAAAATCAACGGATCCTGCTTCCGTGCTTCTCCAACTTCCTCCTTGGTTCGATAATGGCCATGGGCAGGATCGGACATGGAATGGCCCATGAACCGGTAGGTCGAGGCCTCAATAAAAAATGGCTGAGGGTCCTTTCGCATCTTCTTCACGACACGCGCAGTCAACTCCTTCACCGCCAGCACATCCATCCCATCCACTTGTTCCGCTTCAATCCCATGCGCCCTGGCCCGTTCGGCAATATCTTTATACAAGAGCATCCCGCGTTCAACCGGCGTCCCCATCCCGTACCGGTTGTTTTCGCAAATAAAAATAACCGGCAACTTCCATAACGCAGCCAGATTAAAGGCTTCATGAGTATGCCCACCGGGAACCGCCCCGTCACCAAAAAAACAGAGCACCACCCGGTCTTCCTTGCGATACCGTGAGGCAAACGCCAGCCCCACCGCAAGTGGTAAATGCCCACCGACGATGGCATACCCGCCCATGAAATGGCGTTCGACATCGATCAGATGCATCGATCCACCTTTGCCTTTGCATAACCCGGTGGCCTTTCCAAACAATTCAGCCATCACCTTCTTAGGATCCGACCCCTTGGCCAGACAATGCCCGTGATCCCGATAGGAGGCAATGACATAGTCATCCGGGCGAATCGCATGCATACATCCCACAGCGACCGCTTCCTGGCCGATGTATAAATGAAGGAAGCCGGCGATTTTCGCTAAGGCGTACATCTCGGCCGACTTCTCCTCAAAGCGTCGGATGAGAAGCATATCCCGGTACAACTTCAGAAAATCGTTTTTGTCCGAATTGTGTTCCAATGTACTCTTCACCATGAGTTGCCCGGATAGATCAACGTTGCCTATCTAAGTTCCCCTTACGTTCCGTTCTTGAAACATGAGAAGAACTGTAGCAAGAGAACACCTGCCGATACAATTTTTAAGACTTTCCCCGTATGTTCCTTTTTACAATACCTTTCCCCTTTTGGCTGCCACAAAAAAAAAGGCCGGCTGCAGCCTCGTTCTACAGCTAGCCTAATTCGAAAGTGGGAGGAAGGGTAAAGGTCCTGAATTTCACATATTCTCAGACATATGGACAGGTCCCAAGCCATGATGGCTCTGAACCCACGCCAAAATGGCGATCAGTAATACAAGTGAAGGCCGATCCCGATCCACTCCGTGCGCTGGGAGTAAAATTGACCGTTGGGTGAAGCCCCCTTGTAATACTCCATTAATAATTGCAGCTTGCGGTCGCCGATGCGGGCATTTTCGAATTGAAGCCCGGCCATTATCGAACGGTTGACTGTCCAATTGCTTCTCTCGTTGACCTGAAAATCTCCATACGCCACCGGGCGAATCTTTCCACTCAACAACGTCCAAGGGCTTGTCAGTTCGGCCCCGAATTGAGTCGCGCCCCGCCCTAAGGTGTTAGGATCCCGATCCACCAGTATCCCGCCGCCGCCATACACACGGAACCAGTTAAACAGTTCATAAGACAACTTGAGATCGATTTCTTCATAGGACAAATTAATTCTGTTCGGCTGGTTATTGAGAATGAATTCATCCCCAAGATGCGAACTTTGATGATAGACGCGAATGAAACCGGAAAACGGACCGGTCCGG
The DNA here is from genome assembly GCA_902500695.1 of uncultured Nitrospira sp. Classification (GTDB taxonomy): domain Bacteria; phylum Nitrospirota; class Nitrospiria; order Nitrospirales; family UBA8639; genus Nitrospira_E. The sequence goes on from CABVRQ010000106.1 coordinate 6,922, forward strand.
TAACTGGTAAGCAGACCGGCAGTATAATCGGCGTTCACGAGGTCTTTGGACGAGGCGTCCAAATCGAACACACTGAAGACCCCCCCCTGGAAGGCGATTTCCCATTGTCCATCGAATGGCGCGGCATCCCGATAGATCGAGAACGTTTCTCCGAAGTTTGCCGAGCCGGTTTTATTTGGTTCCGGACCTTGAGAAACACGACGGTACGCCACGGAGAAATGCGGCCAACGGGGGTCGGCATGAAGGGGATCGAAAAGAAGACCATCGGGAAGGAATTTGGATTCCGGCTCGGGAATTGTTTGCGTGATGGCATCCGATGGAGGAGTCTTTGGAATCTCCTCTGCGGCCATTCCCTCTCGGATTTCCACTCGTGTCACACCTGGAATGCCTTCCAGGGCGGTCTGGACCTTCGTTCGGTCCAGAGTGGCAAGCGAATCAGCATACACGGTCACCACACCATCCTTGACGATCAATGACGCGTTGGTGGCATTAAACTCATGTTGAAGCACCGCGGCAGCATAGCCGGCGATGTAGGAATCTTCTACCGCTATGGCGGGCGGCATCCATCCAAAATGAAGACAGAGGAGGGCCACGATCACTGTTGTCCATTTCCGCAATTTTCGATGGGCAGGGAAGGGGACAGCAGAATCCAGGTCGGGAGATCCAAGCGGTTGAGTCATTGAAAATCTGCTCTCCTTAAGGAAATATGGTGGTGAGAAGAACATGGCGATATAACAACCAACGATCAGTGAAACCGTGGGAAGCTCTCATGGCTGACACGACAGATCCCCCTCATTTTTGAGTCATCGGGTTAGGGACTCAGCGCTGGTCTACACTGAGGAACCCCTGGTTCTAAAATATCAGGATGAATGCGCCTGGTTGGACAGACAAAAGATCATGGCGAGGGGCGTAATTTGGACATTGTCAGAAGAAACATTCTACCCATAAGGGGTTCGAATAAATGAGCTGTGGAAAAATGGAACGGACGCTCCAATAACGGGATAAGTATGACGCACCGGCTTGATCACAATCATCGCCACACGATCCAGCGGGTTTAGTAAGGCGTTACCGGTCCTTCGACATGCGCAATGGACTGAACGCCGTCTCCAGGTTCCGAGGGATTGGTTCCAGCAGTCAACCGTCTATTTGGCCCGAATCAGCCGGGAATGTCATTCAGATGAAAAGATCGACGGGTCCCACAAGACAGGTGACTGATCGTGTATTCAAAAAAGACGATTTCGTTCCTATGTATGTCCCAATATGAAGGCCGGCTGGAGAGTGAGTCCAAAGCCGGCCTTTTTCTGAATATTTCAAAAAGGAATGTGGATTATTTTTTCATCGGTTCCTCTTTGGTGGTTTCTTTTTCCTTTTACTCCCTTTAAACCCTATCGGGTTGTATCTCCGGCCAATGCCTGCTCTCCTTATCCGTAGAAATCAAAAAAAAGCGGCCGGCAAATGGAGGCACCATCCGCCGGCCGCTCAAACACAATACAGTCTATTCACACTTCCTTCTCACAAAGAAAGAAGCGATAAAAGACCTCTGCTATTTACCAATATTGTCTATCGTTTCATTAGCGGTTTTACCCGTTTTATTCACTTCTCCCTTAGCCCCGTCCTTGAGTTGATCCATCATGCCACCGGCTTCTTCTTTCGTGCCGCTCTGGGCTTTAATCGCTTGCTCTTTTGCCGCATCCGTCATATCCATGCCCTTATGAGCGTCAGTTGAAGTCTTTGTTGTTTCGTCGGCTTTACCTTTCAAGGAATCCATCATGCCAGCGGAGGACACTCCGGCTAAACCCACCACAAAAAACACGGAAAGGACTACGGATAGTACCTGCTTCATAAAAAACCTCCTTAAGGAAGAACGTGAATGAGGGGGAAAAATTACTCTGCACCTTTCCTCAAACTGAAGTCAATCAGCAGGGATACGAACCATCTCTATCGACGAAACCGTTTCCCGCCACCATATCCTCGACCAAAATACCCAAAAGAATACGGCGAATACGGCCAATACGAACCCCAATAACCGCCCCCATAAGGCCCCCAATAGGGACGATACCCATACCGGTTTTGGGGAATCAGCGGCCACACTTTCAACCCCTGAATGGCAACCACAGGATAGACTTTTTCTTCTTCATCCACTTGCACGGAGGCCTGCCCGGTGACTTCCCCTATCATTGTTAAGCGAGTGCCTTCGGGAAGCGTGGCCGGATCAAGAAAGGTCTGCTGAGTGGCAATGAAACGGCCCTTGGACTTGGTCCGGTCCCATTCCGGAACAGAATCGTTGTCTAAAGGGATCTGAAGCACCATCACTTCTGTCCGGTCTACGAGACGTTTCGCGGAGAGCACCACTCCGCCCACCTTGATAATCTTTCCTATATGAGCGGAGGGATCTTGAACCACGTGTGAAAACGACACGCCAGCCGTAACCTGCGCTTCCTGATTTGTGGAAAATGGGGATGAGGAAAATGTCGCGCACCCACTCAGGGCAATCGACAAAACCAGGTGAATGATCCATATCCCAACCTTCATAGTTTCGCTCTTACCTCCTTGTCGTATTATACCCCCTCTCCTGCGCCTTTGAAGAGGAAGGAACGGCAAGGATTTCTTTACTGCCAATTTGAAGAGCTTCCGAGTCATTTAGTTTGTGCACAAGCCAACGAGAATTCCAGGGACTCATGTGTTCCATCCAGGAACCGCAAAACGCTCATGACCGGTTGGTTCTTTGACTTGTGATTTCCATTGTTCCAGGTTACATTTCACTTATTACTATTCGGGGAATGACCTCTACATACACCAAAGGAGCAGACGATGGCGGTAAAAAAAGCGGTAAAGAGCACGGCGAGACAAGCAACTAAGAAGGCCTCTCAAGTCAAGTCGGCGGCCAAGAAAAAATCAGCGACCGTGGCCAAGCAAGCCAAGACAGCGGCCAAAGCCGGGGTAAAGAAAGCCAAAAGCGCAACCAAACGGGCAAAAAGCACTGTGTCCCAAGCCAAGAAAACAGCCGTTAAGCGAGCCACCAGCGTTTCTTCGCGTGCAAAGAAAACCGTGAGCCAATTAAAAAAGAAAGGGGCGACAAAAGTGGCCTCGACCACAAAAGCGGTCAAAAAGAAAACTGGAAACACTACAAACACAGTTCGCAGCGCAGCGAAGATAACCGGAAAGACGGTAGGGAAAAACGTGGGAAAAGCCATAAAAGCAGTTGAGCAATTTGTCCAGCAGGCCCAGGAATATGGCAAAACGCTCCTGAGCTAATACCCGGTTGTCCCGCAAAACTTGAATGGGTGAGATTAAATGTGAAAATTTTGATTTCATCCTCAAGATTAAGCAGGTAAACAATGTGTAATTGCCATAGGCTGGAACCGACCGTACATTTTGAGACCACGGCGAAGGATCTGTGCCCAGGTTGACGATGCCACGTCTCCGCCAGATCCTTCATTCCACTCAGGTAGTCCCAAAGTAACTTGGCATTCTGAGCCCACGGCGAAGAATCTGTAACCAAGGTGACGATGTCAGGTCTCTGCCAGATCCTTCGGTTGACCTTGCCCTGAGCTTTGCCGAATGGGTCAGAATGACAATGGCCTCCTTGATCGGAGGGAAGAAGAGAAAACGGGTTTGACACTATTACCGCGAACAGCGGTCTTTAAAAGTCAGTTCGGCAATCCCGGATTTATCCAACTCGCCTTTCCCCAACTTCACCAATCGCTGATACTGGTCCAACGTCGCTTTAGCCAAAGGTAGGGTCAGGCCTTCGGATTCGGCCAGTGCAGAGGCAATACCGGAATCCTTCGCCGCATGGGCTGCCGAGAAATAGCATTCGTGATCACGATGTTGCATGTCGGCTCCATCGGTTTCCAAAACCCGTGACGCCGCTCCGGTTTGGCCGAACACCTCACGCACCATCGTCACATCCAATCCCAGCGCCGCTCCGAGGCCCAAGCCCTCCGCCAATCCGGCCGTATTGATATTCATCACCATATTGACTAGAGCCTTCATCTTTGATGCCTGCCCCGCCAATCCAATGTACCGTAAATTCGTACTGAGATCTTCCAGGAGAGGCTTGGCCAGGTCAAAGACCTCCTGTCTTCCGCCACACATCAAATACAATGTTCCTTCGCGAGCTTGAGTAATGCTACTCGCCATGCAAGCTTCCAGAGTCTGCCCACCACGAGCTTCAACTTGCTTTTCGATTTCAATATGAACCTGAGGGGACAGCGTCGCACAATTCACAAACAACCGTCCCTCGGCATT
>CABVRQ010000107.1:0-3466 GCA_902500695.1 uncultured Nitrospira sp.
CTACAATTCGTCCAGCCAAAACCGGTCCAATGCCAGGAAGATGCTCTAATTCAGTTAAGGTGCCATCATTCAAGTCCACGGTAAATGCCGCAACTTCCCTAGGTTGCCCCTCTTCCCCCTCCACCATCACTTGAAGAGGTTGAACAACATCTCTCCCCGAAAGAGACACCACACTCACAACCTCGTCGGGAGGATCCGCGGAACCGGAAAGAAGTGTGAGTGATTCGAGAACACCTGGATTTTCGAGGGGAGCAACCGGAGAAAGCGAAGGCTGAGGCCACCCTACCCAATACACAAAACACACGCCTAAACCCAAAAAAGCCAATTTCAAGAGAAGAGAGCCTCCCCAGGAAAATTCGCCTGAATGCCTATCAGATAACTGCACCGAGCGGGCGCACGATCCCTTTGGTTCGATGACATTCATGCTGAATCAATCACTACGTCTCACGCCATTATCCCCGCTTCCGCACCTGATGAATAGCCATGCCCTCCACATCCTCGGCTGCCTCCATCAACCCTTCCGAAAAAGTCGGATGAGCATGGACCATGTCGGCGAGATCCTCGACGGTCAATCCACCCTGCATCGCCATGGCGGCTTCATGAATGAGGTCCGCCGCATGGGCACCGATAATATGGACACCAAGAATTTTCTTGGTCTGTTCATCCGAAATCACTTTGAAATGTCCAAAGGGTTCCCCGACAGCCTGGGCTTTTCCGAGACCGGCATATTTGAATCGCCCAATCGCGACCGCCAACCCACGTTCCCGGGCTTGGGCCTCAGTCAGCCCGACTCGCCCGATTTCTGGCAAAGTAAATATTCCTGCCGGAATGACATCATAGTTAATGGACTGCGGCCGGCCCATCGCATTTGAGACCGCCACCTTTCCTTGAGCCGAGGCAACATGAGCCAACATGAATTTTCCAGTCACATCTCCAATCGCATAAATACCGGGAACGGAGGTTTCCATTTTTTCGTTGACCAGAATTTCACCCTTGGGTCCCACCTCTACTCCAACCTGATCCAGCCCTAATTGGCCGGAGTTCAGACGACGCCCGACCGAAACCAGCATGTGGCCTGCAACCAGCTCTTCTCCCGACGCCAGAGTAACTCGCACTCCTTCATCAGCAGCCGCCCATTTCGTAATCTGCGTATTGAGATAAAGTTGAACCTTCCGTTTTTTCAACTCACGAGTCATGGTGGAAATGGTATCTTCATCCTCGAGAGGCAGCACCGATGGCATCATTTCCACGACGCTCACTTCCGATCCCAGCCCGCTCAACAGGCAGGCAAACTCACATCCTTCTACCCCGCCGCCGACAATCACCACGCTTTTGGGGATCTCCGTGAGATCCAACGCTTCCTTACTGGTCAGCACGCGTTGACCATCTATAGGAAACTGAGGCAGTTGAGGCCAGGAAGAACCCGTGGCAAGAATAATGGCTTCGGCATCGATGGTGGAGGAGGACCCATCAAGGTGGGTGATCCGCACTTGCCGGTTACTGACTAATTCACCTCGTCCAGGCACATGCGTTATTTTCCACTGCTTCAATAACGTGCCAATCCCCTTCACCAACCCACGAACCACTTCCTCCTTGCGTGCGACCATGCGGGCAAGATCATACGTCACAGGCCCTTCAATGTTGAGGCCAAACGGCTGGGCATGCCGAACCCGTTCACCGAGATCAATAAAGCCCAACAGAGTTTTACTGGGAATACAACCCCAATTCAGGCACACCCCCCCCAACACATGTTCTTCCAGGATCGTCACCGTGGCACCTAATTGGGCGGCACGAATAGCGGCCACATACCCACCAGGGCCCGATCCGACAATCACGATGCGGGGAGACGTGGTCATGATTCCTGTGACGCTAAAAATGCCGTGTATTGCTCCGGCGTCATCAACGCATCCACTTCACCAGGGTTGGCTAATTCCAGCACCGCGATCCACCCCTTTCCATAGGGATCCTGATTGAGCAGTTCGGGATGGTCTTGAAGCTCTGTGTTGACTTGAAGAACTTTTCCGGTCACCGGCGTGTAAATCGTCGAGGTGGCCTTGGTCGATTCCACTTCTCCCAATTGGTCTTCCGCCTGCAACGAGGTTCCGACTTTAGGAGCATCCACAAAAACTACATCCCCCAGGGCATCCTGAGCAAAATGACTGATGCCTAAGGTCGCCTTGTTCCCTTCCACGCGAATCCATTCGTGCTCCTTGTGAAAACGTAAATCCTGTGGCTCCATTCCTACCCCCTTTTGTTCAAAACGATGATGGCGTTCATATGTGTGTGTCTCCCATGCACCAGGTTGAGTGGGTGTACCCATCTCAATGGACCAGAGACACCATCAGAAAAATCAAGAAAAGGCGCGAAGATCGTGCACGACACCAATTCCCGAAGGAAACTCATCAAGAAGTGACGTGCTGCTCCCGGCTGTTCCCGGCGCAATGCGCTTTCCTCTCTCCGCCGGCACACTCACCCACACCCGACGGGGATCGTCAAGCACGGGAAGCAAGCGGGTTAACACGGCCTTTGTCGAGATGCGCCGGAGCTTCTCAATCGCCGACAGTTGATCGGACGACGACTGGCGATCGATTTCCGGTCGCACAAAGAAAAAGGAAAACGGGCGCCGGATGGCTTCCATGGCATCCTCGGCATAGTACACCAGAGCCCGAACCGGATCGGTCAATCCATGCGGGTGGAGTTCCAGACCACATTGAACCGTCAGGTGGCGTTTGCGAAGCTGGCTTATCAACTCCTCAACAACGGTCAAGCGCTCGCGAGCCTTCCAACCAGCCCATCGCCAAAACACGGAATCTTCTTCAAGAACACTTGAACCCTGCGTTGATCGACTCGGACCTTTAGATGGTCTGAGAGGTTCAAACCCGGGCTGAAAGGCCCGCACGGGTTCAAAGCTCACACCGAATGCGGTTTGAAAACGGATTAACCCCGAGCGGGATACCCCGTCATACATCCCCATGGGATAATCATCGAGAAACACCAGACCATCTACACCCTCCCCGGAAAGTTGCGCGAGGAATTGATCAAGAAATTGTTGATACTCTGGATGAAACAGATCAAAAAACCGGGAATCCTGAATCTGACGGGTGGTCACATTATAGGTGCGGTCGCGCCATTCCGGCAAAGGGGAATCGTGCCAATTACCAATACAACGGAGATTCACTCCGACGTACACCAACAGATGCAACTGGTGACTTCGCTCCACATATGAACGCAGGAGCGTTTGCAGATCAAGCAGATGACGAGGCGCCTTCAACGTCTGTGGTGGATCGGTGTGAAAGCCCGTTCCCTCGCACCCCAAATCAATCAGCAGCGTCGTAATTCCATCGGCCTTCATTTTTTTAATACCCTCGTCAAAACCACCACTGGCCGGCAATTGTTCCAGCGTTAACCGGATGGCCTGAGTGTGGAGAGGAGGCATCGTGAATTGTTCAAGTAACCGTTGAAGTTC
>CABVRQ010000107.1:3566-11141 GCA_902500695.1 uncultured Nitrospira sp.
TTGGTCTTTCCACTAGCCCAGATTGGATTCCGCAAAAAAGTACCGAATCTCAATTTGAGCATTCTCGGCCGAATCGGACCCATGCACCGCATTGGCCTCAATAGAAGCCCCATGCGCGGCTCGAATAGTTCCCGGATCGGCTTTTTTGGGATCGGTCGCTCCCATCAGATCACGGTGTGTTTTAACCGCGTCCTTCCCTTCCAACACCACGACCACCACCGGCCCTGAACTCATATAGGTCGTCAAATCGTTAAAGAAGGGGCGTTCTCGATGCACGGCATAGAACCCTTCCGCTACCCCTTTGGATAACCGCATCATTTTCATGGCAACCGGAAATAATCCGGCCTCCTCATAACGGCGGACAATATCACCAATTGCATGTTTGGCCACCGCATCAGGCTTAATAATTGCTAACGTCCGCTCTGACATTCTTCTCGTCCTTTCCCAAAAATCCCATAATAAAACCCTGTGAATAAAGAAAGGAGCATTTTACGGCCCCTTCTATTCAGTTGCAATCTCAAGACCACACTTAAAAGTCTGTAATCACAATGACTTCGGCTGGCTGGAACACCACTCGCTCAGGAAGGGATTGGGAACCAGGATGCTGATCGAGCGAGCTGACACGCCACAGTCTGGGAGAAGACGGGAGGGTACCCAAATCACCGATGGCCACATCAACCGGTTCATGAACATGTGTATTGAGACAGAGGAGCGCCCAATTGTGTGAATTTTCCAACGACCGCCGTTCCAAAACGCACAGGTTGGGGTGACTCATCGACCGTTGAACCAGCTCCCCTTCCCCTTGCCAAAGCGGCACCTCCAACTTCCAATGATTCACCGCACGGATAAAACTCTGCAAATCCCATCGTGGGGATTCCCAATCATCAGGGTTGGTCTCCACCACATGCAGTGACCGTTGAAATCCGAATTCATACCCCATCGGGATCATGAGGCCGGTAGAAAACAAAGCGGCAAAGGCATAGCGTTGGCGTTGAACCGCCTCATGCCCTCCAGACTCGGCCGCCAGGCGCGGGGTATCATGAGATTCAGGAAACCCAATGGAGGGCATATTCTGAAATTCACGGTGCTGGGTTAAACACCAGGCGTCCTTGAAGTTCCACCATTTGGAGCTGTTACAAAAAAAGTGAAACCCCGCGTCCCCAAGCGCGCGCGTCTGCTCCAGGGTACATCCCAGATTTTCCGCCCAAAAGACAGCTTGCGGATTCACGCGTTGCGCCCGTTTAATCAGGAAACTCCACAACTCACCTGGAACTTTATAGGCCGCATCACATCGAAACCCTTGAAAACCCAACTCAAGATACCGGTCGACCAATTTCCCCCAAAACTCCCAGAGATGCTCACGGTCGGGAGAATGCCGATTATCAATTTCAGCTAAGTCGCCCCACACCGTTTTCTTGCTGGGATCAACCGGGTCAACCGCATAGGGGTTTTCAACTTTTCCGTGTTCATCCCGCATATACCAGTCGGGGTGCTGAGACACTAAGGATGAATCGATGGCGGTGTGGTTCAGTACCAAATCCACCATGGGCGCCAGGCCGCATTGGGCAATACCTTGAAGCGTGGGACGCAACACATCAAGACGCTGATCCTGAGTCCCTTCCGGCAGAAATGCCGGATTCAGGAGATCGTATTCCTTGATCGCATATAAACTTCCCGAGAATCCGGGGAGATGAATGGGATTCACAAAGAGCCAATTAAATCCCATACCTGCCGCCCGCTCCGCATGAGAAAGCCAGCGATCACACGGCCCGGCCAGGCGTGGAAAGAGATTATAGATAAGAGGAACGCGGTGCGAAGTGTGCATCAAAGCAAACCTACTCTTTCTCTGGACAGACTTGAGGTGGACGACTATCCGAAACCAGGCCTTTGGAAAAGATCATTTTGCCGACTTGTTTCACATTGGCGCACAAGTCACCCAATCCAGGAGTGACCAGGCGAAACGGCCCGCCGCGTTCGGAAGGAAAGGGCGCACCATCCAATTCATACACCAGGACGCCAAACTCCACAGCTTGCTTCATCGTCAGACAGGCCGAAAATTTTCCATCCTGCGACTCGAAGGTCACATGGTCGGCTCCCACATCAAGGGTCACAACATCAAGTAGTGCTTGAAGTTTGACGCCTCGAATATTCATGCCGGGCATCAATGTGGGCAATTCAGAAATCTGATGCATCGCAGGAAGTTGCGCCAGCGTCGTTCGCGTAAAGTGGAGAGTCTGCATGATGTCCCCGCCTACCTCTATCGCGTCCTCGGCGGAAGGCTTGGATGCGGTCATGGCCACAATGAATGCCGTTAACATGTCATTCATGGGAGTGGGCACAGCAAACGCCCTGCCTTGTTCGCTTATAAAACCATTCAGCTCATCAATCTCAGTGGGCCGTCCGGCCAACCAATCATCATACATCGACGTATGAATATCCCGAAGCTCTTGAGCCCACTTGACCACCTTCTCCGGCATATCCTCATCCAACGGTACTCGGTGCACAGCCATGGCCACCGCCGAAACCTCCCGCACGATGGTCGCAATGACCGGTTGGAACTCCGGATGATCCAAGGCTTTTGCCACCCGATCATTCAGTAATACCGTCAAGGGGTTAAAGACACAATTCCAACACATTTTCTCCCACTTGGCGCGCCGGATATCAGGATTGATAAAACAGGGAATGCCTGCCCCTTTAAATAACGCCAACATGGCTTGGAGCCTGGGCGTTTCCATACCCAACGGTTCGCCAATGGTCAGCATCCCTTTTTTATAATGGTCGATCACCCCCGGCTCAGCAATCTTGGAATAAATAAACGCCACCCCGCCCACAATCCGCTCACGGCCAAAGCGGGTCATCAGCGTATCCTCAATCGTCACCCCATTTTGCAAGGTCAGAATAATCGTGTCCGGTTTCACCAGCGGCTCAATCTGATCCATAACCTCATCCAGGTTATAGGCTTTGATCCCCAACACAATCAGATCCGGTTGGGGCAATTCCCTGGGATCGGAAGCCACGGTGGGATGCACGGTAAAGCTCTCACCAATCGCGCTCCTGATGGTCAACCCGTTTTTGGCGATCGCTTCTCTGGTGCGCGGCCTGAGGAGAAATGACACATTCGGATTGTGGCGAGCCAGATGCGCCCCGAAATACCCACCAACCGACCCCGCCCCCACAAACAAAATCTCCTTCATCCGATGACCTTTCTTTACTGGCAAAAATTCGTGTAATTCTTTAGATATTTGACGGCCAGCTTAAGCCTATGTAAGACCTCAACGATATTATCATCCTGAGCCGGAGGATCTGTGCCCAGGACAAACATCTCCAGAACCTAGCAAGATTCTTCGTTTCAAGTTTCCCGAGAAATTCCCAAAATTGAAAGTACCTACTCTAGCAGAATTAGCTTCCCTCGCCTACGGACCTATGGCCTACTTGGCGCCATGGAAATGCAACTGTCGCCAGGCTTCATAAACGACGACAGCCACTGCATTGCTCAAGTTGAGGCTACGAGAATCAGGCCGCATCGGAATGCGTATCCGATGGTCTGGAGGAAGGGCTTCTAAAATATGGGCAGGCAGGCCCCGCGTCTCGGGGCCAAAGTACAAGGCGTCCCCAGGTTGGAAGGCCACCTCGTGGTAGGGTCTCTGGCCTTTAGTGGTAACGCCAAAAATTCGTAAGGGCTTTTGAGCATCCAGATAATCCTGCAGCGTGGGATAATCCTTCATCCTGGCCAATTCATGATAATCCAACCCGGCCCGACGCGCCCGTTTATCATCCAGCTCAAATCCCAACGGATGAATCAGATGCAAGCCGAATCCCGTGTTCGCACACAGACGAATAATATTCCCGGTATTCGGCGGAATCTCCGGTTCATAGAGAACAACATCTAACATTGATGACGCTTCGAACCTTTCTTATTTCCAGGAGTTCATTTATTTGCTGGATTCTTGCCAGGATCTTTTCTCATAGTCCAAGCCAAAACGAGCAGAAGACCGAGAAGCACAAGTGGGACAGGCACAGCACCCATTTCTCCAGCCTTCAGGTGTGTCAGCGCCGCACCCACCATAGTGATGCTCAAGACCACAATGCCATACCATTGCGTCTTCGGAAGAAACAAACTGACTCCGCCGCCGACTTCAATGAACCCAGTTAAATATACAAACCAGAGGGGATACCCCCATTGGGCAAAATGTTCAACCTGGGACTGGCTGCCCATGAGCTTGGCTCCACCCGCTGCAATAAAAAAAATTCCTAACAACACCGCCAGGACAATGTTCATCACGCGCTTCATGACACCTCCAACCCATACAGGAAAAGAGAAATGATGCAAGCCGAATGGGATGCTCGCACACAGACGAATAATATTCCGCGTATTCGACGGAGTTTCCGGTTCGTGAAGAATCAATATCCAGCATCGTGTCGCTTACGAGCCCGTCTCAGAGGCCTCCTAGAAGGTCACCATTAAATGTCACAGTTGATATAAGAATTGGCCAGCTCTAACACTCTCGAAGATCAAGGAGGAGCTTCGGTTCTTCTAAGGCGTACCGAATTACGGATTTGACAGTCTCCTTCACAAGCACCAAGGCAGACTCGTCGTTTCCAAGAGCCGCGAGGGCACCAGTAAACTCAGGGGCGCCACCATGCGCCACCAGGCTACGATAGGCATACATCTTGGACCATACGGTCTCCGGCGGTGTGCTGCCAAAGGGTGAGTAATCGAGCCTAATACCCCATCGGTTATCGAGCAACGCCACTTTCTTCTTCACCTGGCGAGTTATTGAATCGTAAGGATCTGTCGCTTTTGGGGCGTGAGTCAACCAGGATTCGAGGATCCCAAAATACCCTAAGAAACGGAGCGGAGACTTGTGTGGGAGTCCTTTGAGTTGACTGAGTTGTGTAGCAAGGCGTTTCATATTGATGTGACGAGGATCATGCTCTTTAAGACGCAAATGGATAGCTCTGATCATTTCAATATCTCTCGCGGAGACATCAAGGAAGAAGGTATTGCTGTACCGTGCTTCATCTAGTACATGAAATAGACGTCCTTCATTCCAATTCACCGCATAGTCCAGCTCGCCAGCGACATCGCTGTACAGAACTGTAAAACCAACTTCAAGTTCAAGGGGGGCGAGGTCAAATGCATACTGTAAATTGTTCATTGTGGTGTTGAAACCCCTGAATGCAATTACGAAATATCTCCACTCAATTTCGGGCAATATTTCAATAGTTCCACCAGGATGAGGCCAACGGTGCCTCCAAAAGTACCTATAATTGTGCAGCCAACTCCCAACCATTCGCTGCAGAGTCTGCTCGATGACTGCAATTTCTTTCAAGGTCGCTCGTCTGATCAGATGCCCCGGGATCAGCGTATGCTCTACCCCGTCTTCGAGATGCCCAACATTCATCACAAAGGCAAAGCTCTCAGGGGAGACTATCTCGGTCTTTTTCTGCAAATCAGTATTCGGTTGCTGTTCGGACGCCATCTTAACCTTCGACTTTGAACCGATGTATCGACGTTATAGAAAAAAATGTTTTTGAGCACCTTATCCCTGCAGAATAGGAGTCTGTCCCCTTTCTGCGTTGAGCGACCTGTTATACTGTTTAAGGAGACTGAACATCTCAATGGAGACGGATCGATCGCCCAAACCTTGTCATTTCCGAAGTTTGAAAGTCCGCGGACAGAGAGGTCACATACAAAGTCATGATTGATCCAGTCCCATGATAATTCGTTACCCTGGCGATTATCCTACCGCGCTCCGTATCCTTCACCCCAGTAATAGTAGCCACTGCACCAAGCTTTCCTTTTTCAAAAGCAAAGTCAGGCCGCGACAAACCTAGATCAAGAGCAATTTGTTGCATCGCCGAAATCACATCATCTTGTGCCTCGGCGTTCAAATCATAATTAACCGCTATGCACTCAGCTCTCGTCAGTCCTCGTCCATCCGAGACCACAAGCTCGGCTCCGCGTAGGGTCACAAGGATACCATTTGCTAGTGCTTTCTGCGTGGTGTAATACCTAGGCTCGGCCTGGAACTCAACCGAGTAGTCACATCCCTCTGGATGAAATACTACACCTCGGGCCAAAGTCTCCCCTCCGGACGAGGACGCTACGAACTGGGAGAGTGCAAACAACGCCCACATTACAGTAACCGTTGACATGATCTGAGTCGTCGTCAAAGGCTTCTTGATGATGCGGTAAAACAACCATGGAATTCCGGTGACAAGTAGCGAGACAAGCATCATCCCAATGGCCTTGCCCAAAGCCCCAGGTATTCCTAGGTCATCCATGGTAAGAAACGCAACAACTAGACTTCCACCTGCCAAAGCAGTCCACCATCCTTTATGAGCAGTGAACAAATTCATGTGTTCAGCCTCCACCTGGTTTGGAGCTTAAGCTTAAGGTTTTTTTGCGAGGCGGGCCAAATGGACTCAACGCTCAGACCTTGATAAATAACAGCTACGTTCACCAGCCGGACGGAGAGCAATACAAAACTACAACCTGCTTGACCAAAGCAATAGACAGGCGTTCATTGAATGTCGACCCACTTGGGGAACTCACTGCCGTCTCCTTCCCAAATACAGCGCTGTAAGATCCTGGGATTTCGCAGGATGTGTGGCTGAAGTGGTCTGGCGGCGAAACGGTTGTGATAGACTACAAGACACGGACCTTTTGGCCATTCGAATAGCACAGCAACCCCACTCACTGTTGAATACCGCAGCAGAGCAGGGAACTTTGATGAAACCGCTTGCGGGCGTGTACCCCGATGACGAACAAACGTATGCCATGTGGGACCAGTACCTGTTTGGCCCCTCGTTATTAGTCGCGCCCATTCATGATCAAGAACCCATTCGAAAGGTCTATCTGCCGGAGGGAAGCTGGATCGATTACTACAACGGCTCTGTTCATTCCGGCAAACAATGGCTCAAGGTCGATGTGGTGAAAGAGCATGTGCCGATTTTTGTGAAGGCCAACAGTTTAATTGTCAAAGGCAATATGTATCAGGGTAATGACCGTACTTGGAACCAAGCCACGCCGCATCTGGATATATTCTATTACCCCCAGCGAAACTCGACTGCGAACACCATGTTCACCCTGGTGGACGCCGGCGATACCAACAAACACAAGAACATACGCGCCAACATTTCCGGCAACACCGTCAGCCTATCGATACCGGGTAACAGTTATGGCGGTAAGGTGCATATTATCCCGAGTGATGGACCGGGGGTTGTCAGGGACTATCCCCCTAACGAGGACACCATGATCACCCTTGAGTTGAAATGATGCTAAAAAATCCACTTAGGCGGAGGAGCCAGTTGCCCTGGTTTCTATCCACTGGGTTTCCACCAAATCCCGAAGGGTCTTTTTAGGTGTGTCTGTCAAAGCAGGGGAAGTCCCCAATAGAGGATCTAGCAAAAGAGCGCAACTTCCCTCAGAGTTGGTCCCTTATATTCTGCCGCCATCGAAATTATGGGAGTTGAACCTGGAGCAATATGTGGAATGGGTTGAGTGCGCTTGGCTCTGTACCTTCAAAGTCAGGTAGGGGTCTGCCAATTTTGACCTCTTTTCCCACGGGT
>CABVRQ010000108.1 GCA_902500695.1 uncultured Nitrospira sp.
CATGGAGATTTCACAATCTGAATTTCTCCACCTCTACTATTATCTCCGGCTAACCCGGGCCTTGGAGGACCGGGTGACCACCCTCTATCGTCAAGGCCGCATCGTGGGTGGCGTCTATACCAGCCATGGAATGGAGGCGATTTCAGTGGCCTATGCCTCCGCCCTTCAGCCCGATGATATTATCGCGCCTTTTCATCGGGATATGGGCGCATTCTTAGTTCGCGGCATGACGCCCGGAGAGGTCCTGGCGCAATATCTGGGCAAACGCACAGGACCCACAAAAGGGAAGGATGGGAATGTGCATATGGGCGATTTGAAACGCGGAATTTTCGCCTTTGTCAGTCACCTGGCCGACAATCTCCCCGTTGCCACCGGAGCAGCCCTGGCATTTAAGATTCGCGGTGAATCCCGCATCGTGGCGACAAATACGGGAGATGGAGGGACCAGTCGAGGCGATTTCCATGAGGCCCTGAATTTTGCTTCAGTTCTCAGGCTCCCGGTGGTCTTCTTCTGCAATAACAACCAATATGCCTACTCCACGCCTCTTCACCATCAGATGGCCATTAAAGATGTCGTTGAGCGCGCAAAAGCTTATGCCATCCCCGGTGAAATTGTGGACGGCAACGATGTCGCTTCCATCTATTTGACAGCGCAACGGGCCTTTCAACGTGCCAGGAACGGAGAGGGCCCCACCTTTATCGAATGTAAAACCATGCGCATGCATGGGCATTCGGAGCATGACTCCGCCAAATATGTGCCCCGGGAACTCTTGGAAGAGTGGAAGAAAAAAGATCCCATTCTGAAGGCAGAACGCATGCTGAAGGAATTGGGATATGCCGATGAATCCGACTTCCATGACATCCACATGAAGGTTGAAAAGGAAATTGAGACCGCTCTGGAATTCGCCGAACAGAGCCCGCTCCCCGAAGGTCCGGAAGCTCTTGAAGGCGTCTTTGCGGTCAATCACGTCGAGGTGCTGATATGACCACCACACCCGCCATCGCACATGAAGCGACCTATCTTGAGGCGATTTCGCAAGCTCTTGATGAGGAAATGAGCCAGGATGAACGGGTCTTCCTCATGGGAGAAGATATCGGCCCCTACGGGGGAGCCTTCCGTGTCACCGAGGGATTTCAGCAGAGATATGGTCAATGGAGAGTCCTCGATACCCCCCTATCGGAATCAGGCATTGTCGGAGCCGCGATCGGAGCCGCAATGATGGGAATGAGACCGGTTGTCGAAATGCAATTTGCGGATTTCATTTCCTGCGCGTTCGATCAAATTACCGAAATGGCCGCTAAAAATCATTACCGCTGGGGGGCTGAGGTTCCCCTGGTCATTCGCGCTCCTTACGGGGGAGGGACACATGGAGGTCCGTTTCATTCCATCTGTCCTGAAGCCTGGTTCTTTCATACCCCGGGACTGAAACTCGTGGCGCCCTCAACCGCCTATGATGCCAAGGGCCTCATGAAAGCGGCCATCCGTGACCATAACCCCGTCATTTATTTTGAGCATAAATTTCTCTATCGCCGGATCAAGGACATTCTTCCCACTGAAGACTTTATCGTCCCCATTGGTGAAGCCGATATCAAACGGGCGGGGCGCGATCTTTCCGTCATCACTTACGGGGCGATGGTCCATGTGGCATTGGAAGCAGCCGATGCGTTAGATCAGGAAGGGATTGATGTGGAAGTGGTGGACCTTCGAACCCTGAGCCCCCTTGATAAAGACTCCATCATGACCTCGGTTCGCAAAACAGGGAAAGTGATCATTCTTCATGAAGACACCAAAACGGGAGGAATCGGCGGTGAAATTGCGGCGATTCTGGCTGAAGAATGCTTCAACGCTCTTGATGCGCCGATTATGCGAATCGCCGCGCCCGACATTCCTGTCCCGTTTAGTCCTCCATTGGAGGAATTCTTTCTTCCGAATATGAATGATGTCATCACCGCCGCCCGACAATTGGCGGCGTATTGAATGAACATGGGAGACATGCATGGGCACCGACATTGTCATGCCGCAGTTAGGTGAAAGTATTGCTGAAGGCACCATCGTGAAATGGCTGATCCCGCTGGGGGGACAAGTGCAAAAGGATGAATCCCTCTTAGAGGTGGAAACCGATAAAGTGGCGCTGGATATTCCGTCGCCGGCGACGGGGTCTCTAACGGAAATTCTTATTCAGGAAGGGGAAACGGTGCCGGTGGGCACCCTTCTCGCGCGACTCGATTATCATTCGGAATCGGGAAATGGTGATCCCGTGACAACAACAGCCCAACCTCAAAAACCTGTTGATCCCGTCCACTCGACGGGTACGGGGGCACCTGATCTCCTTTCACCCGCCGTTCGTGATCTAGTCACGAAGTATCAGGTAGATCTCAGCCGCATCACCGGAACCGGCATGAATGGGCGGATTACCAAAAAAGACATTCTGGAATTTCTCGACAAGCAAGCCCTCCTCAAAGGAGAGACCGGAGAAACCTCAGCAGTGAAAGCCGCATCAGCAGCCAATGCTCCTGGAGAAGACCTCATTCCCCTGAGTCCTATGCGGCGAACGATTGCCGAACGCATGGTCACGAGTCGGCAGACCGCAGCCCATGTAGTGACATTTTTTGAAGCCGACTTCACTTCAGTAGAACAAGCCAGAAAAGACTTGAATCTCACTTACCTACCCTTTGTGATCAAAGCGGTCACGCAGGGAATCGCGGCGTTTCCTGTTCTCAATACCTCCTGGTCTGCCAAAGGTCTTGTGGTCAAGCATGCCATGAATATCGGTGTGGCTGTCGCCATAGATGAAGGGTTAGTGGTCCCGGTCCTGCAGCATGCCGACCAGAAAGACCTCAGGCAATTGGGTCGAGAAATCGCCGATCTGTCTCAACGTGCCCGAAGCAAACAACTCCGGCCCGAGGAAGTCCAGGGTGGGACCTTTACCATCACCAACCATGGAGGGACGGGCAGCCTCTTCAGCACCCCGATCATCAACCAACCGCAAATCGCGATTCTCGGAATTGGAGCTGTTCAGCGGCGAGCGGTCGTTATCAACGAGACCCTTGGCGTTCGTCCCATGGCCTATCTGAGTCTTGCCTTTGATCATCGGGCGATCGATGGAGCCACGGCCGATCAATTTATGCTCAAGGTAAAATCGGTTTTGGAACAACCAGCGTGGGAGGAGGTCACCCCATGAATGAGGCTCGAAACGCCGTCATTGTGAGCGCGGTCCGCACTCCCATGGGAAGTTTTCAGGGAGTCTTCAGCCCGATTTCTGCCACAAAACTCGGAAGCCTGGCCATTGCGGAAAGCCTGCTCCGCGTTCACCTGTCAGGAGCATTGGTGGATGAGGTTTATATGGGATGTGTGCTGGCTGCCGGCCTCGGACAGGCACCCGCTCGCCAGGCCGCTCTTGGAGCCGGCCTGCCAGATTCGGTGGGCGCCACCACCATAAACAAGGTATGCGGATCCAGCCTTATGGCCATCATCATGGCGACCCAAGCCATCAAATTGAGCGAAGCCCGCATTCTGGTTGCCGGGGGCATGGAAAGCATGACCGGCGCGCCCTATCTCCTAACGAGGGCCAGGCAGGGCTACCGGTTGGGCCATGGGGAACTGATCGATAGTCTGATCAAGGATGGCCTTTGGGATGTCTATAACGATTTCCATATGGGTCAGGGTGGGGAACTTTGCGCATCTAAATATCAACTCAGCAGGCAAGCCCTGGATGACTTCACCATCGAAAGCTATCGCCGGGCCCGAATGGCCATTGCCACAGGCGCGTTCAAACAGCAAATCGTTCCCGTCGAAGTGCCTCGAAAAAAAGGCGACCCCCTTCTCGTCACTGACGATGAGGAACCGAATCGCGTGGACCTTGAAAAACTCGCCGGCTTGAAACCCGTGTTTAAAGAAGATGGCGTGTTGACGGTCGGAAATTCTCCATCGTGCAATGACGGGGCAGCAGCCCTGGTCCTCATGGAAGAGCAGGAGGCAACACGTCATGGCCTCAGGCCCCTTGCAAGAATCGTCGGATATGCCGGCGCCGCGTTAGCGCCGGAATGGTTCACCATCGCTCCGGTTCACGCTATCCAAAAAGTTTTAAAGCAGACAGACCTGTTGATCGATCAGATCGACCTGTTTGAAATTAATGAAGCCTTTAGCTCAGTGTCGCTCGCAATTAATCGGGAACTCGGCCTGGACCCGGCAAAAGTGAATGTGAACGGAGGCGCCGTGGCGCTGGGACACCCTATCGGAGCCACCGGCGCACGGATCATCACCACATTGCTGTATGCGTTGGAGGCCAAGGGAGGCCGATTGGGCCTGGCCAGTTTGTGCATCGGTGGAGGGGAAGCCCTGGCTATGGTGATCGAACGCATGCCCTAGCTCATTGTTTGCTGCCTCGATCAGGTTTCTGTTTTCCCTTGAGGAGATGCGCACATGCCAAGACAGGCCATACAAACCATTGGTGTCGTAGGAGCCGGCCAAATGGGTGCAGGCATTGCCTTCGTGTCCGCCCTCGCAGACTGTGACGTGCTTCTTTACGATACCCATGCCGGATCGCTTGAAGCTGCCCTTGATCGCATACACAAGGGATACGACAAACAAATCCAGGAAGGACTCATTCCGGATTCTGAGGGCGAGACCCCCTTGAAACGGATCCGGACAACCCAATCCCTCGGCGACATGGTGGATCGTCACCTCATCCTAGAAGCCGCCCCGGAAATCCTGGAGATTAAATGCGACCTTTTCCGGCAACTAGGAACAATCTGCAAGCCGGAAACAATCTTCGCTAGCAATACGTCCTCGATTTCCATCACAAAATTAGGGGCCATGTCGGGGCGTGATGCTCAGGTAGCCGGTATGCATTTTATGAACCCGGTCCCGGTCATGAAGTTGGTAGAACTCATTCGAGGCTTGCGAACCAACAATGAGACCATCGCTCTCCTCGCCGGGCTTGCCGAACGCATGGGGAAAATTGTCGTGGAATCCAAGGATTCTCCAGGATTTATTGTCAATCGCCTGCTCATGCCGATGGTCAATGAAGCCATTTTTGCGTTAGCCGAGGGCATTGCCACTGCCGATATGATCGACAAGGCCATGACCTATGGCACCAACCATCCCGTCGGCCCACTGGCATTGGCCGACCGGATCGGTCTGGATACCGTACTCAACATTTGCGAAATTTTGTATCAGGAGTTAGGCGATCAAAAGTTTCGCCCTTGTCCGCTCCTTCGAAAATACGTTGAAGCCGGGTGGTTAGGACGGAAGTCAGGAAGAGGATTCTACAGCTACCACAACTCGTAACCGTGTAAGGATACGGCGATATGAAGATTTCTAAAGGTTCACCTGTTATTCATGACGAAGGAACGATGGAGGGAGGCTCGGTCATACGCCGCGAACAGGAAGAAAAAAACCAGTTCCGCTCATTGTCCGGAATTCCCATTGCTGATCATTACACACCCGATGATCTCGAGGATTGGGAACCTGAGCGTGATCTTGGAAATCCCGGTGACTTTCCTTACACACGTGGAATCTACCCAACCATGTATCGCAGTCGATTGTGGACAATGCGGCAATTTGCAGGATTCGGGACGGCTCAGGACACCAACGCCCGCTTCAAATACCTTCTCGATCAGGGCCAAACCGGTCTCAGCGTGGCGTTTGATATGCCCACCCTCATGGGTCTGGATGCCGATGACCCGCAAGCTCGTGGGGAGGTTGGCTATTGTGGGGTAGCCATCTCGTCACTTGAAGACATGGAACAACTGTTCGAGGGAATTCCTCTGGACCGGGTATCGGTCTCCATGACGATCAATGGCCCGGCCGCCGTCATCTTCGCGATGTATCTGGCGGTGGCAGAGCGGCGGGGTATTCCATTGAATCAACTCAATGGGACTCTCCAGAATGACATACTGAAAGAATATATCGCACAAAAAGAATGGTTGTTTCCGCCTGCGCCGCATATGCGGCTGATCACCGACACCATCGCCTTCTGCTGTGAACATGTACCGAAATGGCACCCCATCAGCATCAGCGGGTATCACATTCGGGAGGCAGGATCCACCGCCGTGCAGGAACTGGCTTTTACCCTGTATGACGGGCTGACCTATGTCGATGCCGCAGTAAAAGCCGGCTTGCCCGTCGACACCTTTGCCCCTCAACTATCCTTTTTCTTTAATTCGCACAATGATTTTTTCGAGGAGATCGCCAAGTTCCGCGCCGCTCGTCGAATATGGGCACAGGAAATGATGGCAAGATACCAACCAGAAAATCCACGGTCCCTCCAGCTCCGCTGCCATGCCCAGACAGCAGGGTGCTCTCTCATGGCGCAACAACCCATGAACAATGTGGTGCGCACCACCCTTCAGGCACTTGCAGCCGTGCTCGGGGGAACCCAATCGCTCCATACCAATTCGATGGACGAGACGTTATCGCTCCCCACCCAGGAGGCCGTGACGCTGGCACTGCGCACCCAACAGATCATTGCCCATGAAAGCGGAGTCACCAACACCGTCGATCCACTTGCCGGTTCCTACTTTATTGAACAGCTCACCAACCGTATGGAAGAAGGGGCCAGAGAATATTTTCAAAAACTGGATGCCATGGGTGGGATGCTCAACGCCATTGAACGTGGGTTCCCCCAACGAGAAATTCTTGAGGCGTCCCAGCGGTACCAAGCTGAAATTGACCGGAAAGAACGCATCATCGTCGGCGTCAATGAGTACAATGAGCCGGATCAGCGTACGATCCCCACTCTGCGGATCGGACAGGAAGTCGAACACGGGCAAACAGAACGATTGCGTTCATTTCGCACCCGTCGGGATCCACGCAAAGTTAAAGAGGCCCTTCAGGCCATTCAGCGTTTCGCACGGTCCGACCACAATCTTCTGCCGCACCTGATGCAGGCGGTCAAAGCCCATGCCACATTGGGAGAGATGTGTGGAGTTTTAAAGGGAGTCTATGGAAGATATCGAGAACCGGTGGTGTTATGAAATTCCGGAGATCCATTCTGACGCCACATTTGGGAGATCCAAGGAAACACGTACCATGAAACTTGGACAATTTAACATGTTTCCGGTCACAGACGGACGGTTCCGGCTTGACGGCGGAGCGATGTTCGGGGTGGTCCCCCGGGTACTCTGGGAGAAATGTTGTCCCGCCGACGATCAACACCGCATCCCGTTAAGTTTGACCTGTCTGCTGATCCAGGCACATGGACAGAACATTCTTATTGATACCGGCCTTGGTTCCAAACAGGACGAAAAATTTCATCGGATGTTTGCCGTGGAACAATCCCCGTCCCTTGATGATTCATTAGGGCACTACAGCCTTTTTCCAAACGATATCCATCTGGTGATCAATACCCATTTGCACTTCGATCATGCGGGAGGCAACACGCGGAATGATGAAAATGGACGGACGATCCCGACGTTTCCAAAAGCCCAATATCTGGTGCAACGCGGAGAATTTGAGGATGCGATCAAGGCCAACGAACGGACCAAGGCCAGTTATCGTCCGGAAAACTTTCTTCCTCTTCTGGAACATCACCAGTGGGAATTTGTCACGGGCACGACTGAGTGGCTTCCCGGTATTTCAATGGTCCTCACCCCCGGACATACCAAATACCACCAAAGCGTCAAGATTGAATCTGAAGGACACACGGCCTTCTTTTTAGGAGATTGTATTCCAACGGTCTCTCACCTCCCCCTCCCCTATATCATGGGCTATGACCTGTTTCCGCTACAGACATTGGAAACCAAGAGATGGCTCCTGGACCAGGCCTACGAAGAAGGATGGCTCCTGATTTTCGAACACGATCCCCGAATTGAAATGGGGTACGTCCACAAGGACCCGGAAGGAAGATATTTCTTGAAACCGGCAAGTGAAGTGAGGCCGGCATGACCACCGCCACAATGCCCATGAGAGTTCTGATTGGAAAGGTGGGATTGGATGGCCACGACCGGGGCGTCAAACTTGTCGCGCGTGCCCTTCGAGATGCCGGAGTGGAAGTTATTTATACCGGGCTGCACCAGACGCCCGAACAGGTCGTCAATATCGCTATTCAAGAAGACGTGCAGGCGATCGGCCTGAGCATTCATTCCGGTGCCCATACCTATCTGTTTCCACGCGTACTGGAATTACTGAAAGCACAGGATGCCGACGAAATCGTCGTTTTCGGGGGAGGCATTATTCCCACCGACGATGTTCATCAACTTCTCGAAACCGGTGTGCGGGCGCTGTTCTCTCCCGGCACCTCAATGTCACGCATTGTTGAGTTCGTGAAAGGACTGCCACGATGAGACCGGTGTATATGATCAGTGGCGGAATCACCAAGTTCGCCAAATCTCATCCGAATAAGGATTTTCGTTTTATGGTCAAAGAAGCCTATGACGCCGCACTGCAAGACGTGCCTGCGCTCTCAAAAGACATGATTGATGGAGCGGTCGGTTCCTATTTTTCAGATCATTTTACCCGACAGCTCAAAGCCGCCAGCATGGTACAGGATTATCTGGGCCTGTGCCCCAAACCTTCAAAACGGGTCGAGGGGGGTGGAGCCACGGGAGGCTTATGTTTTCAATCGGCCTGGGAGGCGATTGCATCCGGACGGATGCATTGCTGTGTGGCGTTCGGGTTTGAAACCATGTCACGGGTGACCACGTGGAAAGGGAATGAGTTTATTGCGCTGGCCTCCGATACCAACTTCGACTTTCCTGTTGGAGGGTTTTATACCGGGTACTATGCCATGATGGTCAGGCGGCATATGCACGAATTCGGGACCACGGTTGAACAGATGGCCATGGTCTCGGTCAAAAATCATCTCAATGCCCTGTACAATCCTTATGCACAAAAAGCCAAGCGCCTCACCATTCAACAGGTCCGGGAATCACCCATGGTCGCGACTCCTCTGAGGATGGAGGACATTTGTGCCATGTCTGATGGTGCGGCTGTCTGCATTCTGGCCGATGAAACGATCGCGGCACGAGTCTGTGGCCGACCGGTGAAAATTACCGGAATCGGGTCAGGATCCGACGCCATGCGCATGGCTGACCGTCCGCACGGAAGGGTCCCGCTTCTTCCGCATGAACGGGAATCCGATTATGTCCGACTCAAATATCCGGGTGTGCATTCCTTCCGTGGCGGTCGCATGGCGGCAAAGCTCGCATACGAAATGGCGGGCATCCGGAATCCCCTCGAACAATTGAGCTTTGTTGAACTTCACGATGCGTATACCTCTTCGGAAATCCAAACCTATGAAGATCTCGGCCTGTGCAAATATGGGGACGGTGGCAAATTTATCGAAAAAGGCATGTCCTTCATGCCGGGGATTGATTATGGCCTGTTGTTACCGCAACAAGGACGACTCCCCGTCAATCCTTCAGGAGGGTTGTTGGCATGCGGGCATCCTGTGGGAGCCACGGGCCTCATGCAAGCTGTCTTTGCCTTTTGGCAACTTCAAGGCACTGTCCAAAAGCATTTAGGGAGTCCGATGTTGCAAATCCGCAATCCTCGTCGGGGACTCATCCATAGTCATGCGGGAACAGGGACCTACATCACCGTTTCGATCTTGGAGAGGACGTAACCACACCATGAAAGACACCGACACAGCAGAAGAAACCTCCCCGGAACCTAAAGGGGTGAATCTCTTCGGAGTCGATCCGTTAATTATCCAGGATCATTACGAGATCGATTACCGTCACAGTTATGCGCAGGATTCCCCCTTCTTTGTGGGATTGAGTAAAGGCGATCTTTTGGGATCACGGTGTACGGGGTGTCAGTATATGTACGCCACACCCCGATCTCACTGCATGGAATGCGGGGCCACCACCACATGGGAAAAACTCCCTCTTATCGGACGGGTCCATACCTTTACGGTCTGTTATTACGGCGGAGAAAGTTTTCTCAAAGAAACCCCGTTTATCTTAGTTCTGGTGGAATTTCAAAATGTGAATACCCTCTTTCTATCCCGGCTCAAAAGCATCGCACCGGAAGAGGTTCACATTGGGCTACCGATCCGTCCGCGATTCACAAAGGCTCCAACATTTAGGGTAACCGATGTCTGGTTCGAACCCATGGGCTCCACGTAAATTCCCCACGATTCCTCCTTTACTCGAGGAAGTCCGGGCCGGAAACACCAGGGCAATTTCGCGTGCCATCACCTTATTGGAATCCGATGGACCTGGGAGAAGGGCTATTCTGGAGACGCTTGGACCCATCTCCGATCATGCGTACATCATCGGGGTCACCGGATATCCCGGCGCGGGGAAAAGCACCGTGATCGACCAATTGATTACGGCGTACCGGTCCCAAGGAAAATCGGTCGCGGTTCTGGCCGTGGATATCAGCAGCTCCTTAACCGGCGGAGCCATTCTGGGAGACCGGATCCGCATGCAGAACCATTTTTTGGACAAAGAGGTTTATATTCGGAGCATGGGTACGAGGGGGCACCAAGGCGGACTGGCCAAGGCTACGAAGGACGCGATCCACGTGCTCGATGCAGCCGGGTTTAATATCATTTTGATTGAAACGATTGGCATGGGCCAGGAGGAGGGAGAGATCGTACAAATAGCGCCGACGGTTGTAGTGGTCGTCGCCACAGGTCTTGGCGATGAGGTGCAGGCCATGAAGGCCGGAATTCTGGAGGTCGCCCATATCGTGGTGGTTAATAAGGCGGATCATAACGGTGCCCACGAAACACTTCAGTCCTTGCGCGAATGGATTCCAACCATTTTGCTCGTGACCGCCACGACAGGAGAAGGCATTCAATCATTGGTAGAGGCCATCACTGTCCACCAACAGTCTCTTGAAGTTGAGGCTCCTGTTTCCGGATGAACTAAAAGGCGAACTATGCAACCTGCACCGCTTCAACAACGTACGTTAACAAAATTTGAGATGTCCGAAAATCGCGGGTTTTTGCCCGTCCCGGACCCTCTCACTTCCTGTTCTCTCTTCCCTCATTTGGAATCGCTCGGCCATCAGCTTCCAAAACTGCTGGCTGCCCGGCAACTCCGGAACTACATCAACGACCTGCAAGTCATCATTCCCAAAAAAGAAGAGGAATGCAGCCTCGAAGCCTATCGATACGCCAATCGAATCCTCTCATTTGTGGCTCATGGCTACATCTGGGAA
>CABVRQ010000109.1:0-3144 GCA_902500695.1 uncultured Nitrospira sp.
TGAGCTCGACCAGGCTGAAGTGATGTACGGCGAGAGTTTAGCATTGCACGAGGAATTAGGAGACAAGATTGGGATGGCACACACCTACCGTAGTCTGGGCACAGTGTTTCGCGAGCGAGGTGACCTCGCCCAAGCTGAAGTGATGTACCGCAAGAGTTTAACGTTGTTCCCCAAAAAACAGATGAGTTCCGAGGTTTCGCGCATCCAAAACCTGCTGAAAGATATTGGGGCTGTTGACTAATGGCAAAAATGTCCGTTTTTTGAATTTCGATCTTCTTTGAAATCAACAAGTTAAAAATTCATAATGGGGTCATGGGTCAAGATTTTGGGTCACCCCTTAGCAGGCTCTGTCAAGTAGGCACACGTCTCCTCTGATTCTCTTTCTCCTTTTTCAGCTCTTCGCTCTTGAACTGCGCCGCCGAGAAGTCCAATTCGCACCTGGGTTTTCATTTTGGTTGATGTCGGCTCCTTTCCTCAGCCGCACCAGTCACCCATCAGATCAAGGCTCGTCGGGTCGGCTGAGTGCTCCGCCCTGCAGTCCCTGGCATCGCATGCACCAGAAAACCGTCAGGGCTCGACGAAGGTCCACTTGGAAGAGGCACAAATTGTGTGGATTGGCAATCCAAGGAGTACGGAGCGCAGTTGCGTCAATGCGAACATCGGTTCAGGTGTCGACACTGGTATCAGCTCTGGCCATTCTGCAGCTGATACTCTGGCTTTTGATCACGGCGATAGGTCGCCATAATTATGGCATCGGTAACGGATGGCTTAACATGCCGTTGCGTGATCTGCACGTATTCTACGTCCGAGAACCATGCAGGCATGGCGTCTTGGTGTGACAGGAATATCTTGAAGACCCGAATACTTTGAGCCTGTGGCTCAATCTGTAAAACGTCCGACACCATTCAATCGTCGCCAAATGTTCCCACCATACCGAACCTTATTTCTATCGCAATTCCTCATGAATGCCTTCGGCGGTTATCTTGTGATCGCCCGGCACGTCTTCTAGTTCCCGCACCGCTTTGATACGGCCGTAGAGACGTCTCAAGTGGTCCTCATATTCGCCTCGTTTGAGACCGGCGTGATCTCGTTCAAAGATACGACCCAACAGGTACCCGATGATTTCCATGACGTCCAGGAGCTTGGCATCCGGTTCCATCGCTTCTTCGGAGAAAAACTCCATCACCGCCACCACTTTCGGTCCAATGAGGATGGGAAACGCAAAACCGGCCTTCACACCTATTTCCTTGGCAAGGCGGGCGCGAGGGAAATTGGGATCCTTCGTCACATTTTTAATCCAAGCCACCTTTCCACTGGCCAACACCCGACCAGGTAATCCTTCACCAGGAACAAATTTCGTGGCTTCTGTCACCTGTCGAAACGTTTCGAATTGCCCCCATTCCCTCAAAACCCAAATTTTGCTGGGACTCAACAGATCAGTATCGCCGTCACGGATATAGAGATGTGCGACCGGCCACCCGGTATAGTCGCAAATGATTTTCATGGCACCTTTTAACGCATCTTCTACAGGGTCATTGGTATTGGATAAGACGGCAATCTCCTGATTTAATTTCAGAAAGGTCGTTTCCTGTTTCAAGAGATCATAGGCCATTTTCATTTTTTCCGATTCCTTCTGCTCTTCGATAAACCGCAGTTGTCCTAAGGCAAACACGGCGACCAGCCATATGACGAAGATAGAAAGCGCCCGATTGATTTCTGCCATCCAAAAGGCCACGCCAGGATCGGAAATAAACAGGTCTTCCAATGTCAGAATGGTCCCGGCAATTGCCCCGCCATAGATCAACCGCCTGTCTTTCGCCATGAAGCCCAATAACACCAAAACAGCATAGGCTTCACTAATTGACACCCCCAACGGGAACATGCCATCAACAAGAGAGATGACCAGGGCCACACCGACGATGAGGACCACATAGCCAATGGTCGGGATCGAAAAACCGGGAATTTTTACGGAGGGTGTTGTCATAAGGTACCTACGATCGTTCCACAGTGTGATTGAGGTTCGTGAGCGTGGTCATTTTTTCCCGACACTTTTTTGGCAATCGACTTCCTGGAGTTACATAACCCGTGGCTTCAGGGGAGATTCACCTGACACAAACTCTTCCTCCAGCCATCGGACGCAATCGAAAATATCATCAAAAATATGATGTGCTGGAATGAGTCTTGGCGTCAGATCAACCGCGCGGAGCATCTCCAGCGGTTGGGGATTAATGTTGGCCAACAGGACTCGAATATCCCGCTTTTGCATGTATTCAAAGACTAATTCCAGGGCATGCGCAGCTGATTGGTCGAGATACGGCACGCGATTCATCTCAAAGACCAGAATCCTGACTGTGGGCAATTGTTTAATGTTATCGATTAAGAAGTGGGAAAAGCCGAAGAAAATCGGCCCCGTAAACGTTTTGATATACACGGTATCTAAATAATCCTGTGGTAACACGAATTCTTCTCTCAGGTCGCAGGGTTTTCGAATTTTTAGCGACCGAAGGGGAAACAGAACAATTTTTTCTTCTCCGATGTCCCCCATTTTCTTCATAAAAATAAAGACCGAAAGGGTCATCCCTGCTCCGACGGCCGTGATTAAATCAACAAACACGGTCAGGAGCAACACAATGAAGAGGATGGCGCTTTCAGCCCGGTCCACTTTCACCACTTCTTTGAGGCCCTTATAGTCGATAATGTCTAAACCGACAGTAATGAGTATGGCCGCCAGGACGGGGATTGGCACATATTGAACATATTTCCCCAATCCTAATAACACCGCCAGCAGAAAAAGACTGGAAATCACCCCGGCGAGCCTGGTACGACCTCCAGCCTTCACATTGACGATCGAGGACATGGTCGTTCCCGCACCGGGTAATCCACCAAAGAGTGCCGATGCCACATTGCCCATACCCTGACCAATTAATTCACGGTTACTCTGATGCTTGGTTTCGGTGATTTTGTCGAGAATGACAGCGGTCAAGAGGGTGTCAATGCATCCCAAGGCTCCAAGGGTTAAGGCCGCGGTGATGATAAAGGACGGTTGAGAAACATCCACATTCAATAACGATTCGAGTTGAAGGGTCGGCAACCCTTGGGCCACCTCCCCAATGAGGGGAATAGATAAACCGGTCGCCAATGCGA
>CABVRQ010000109.1:3244-4534 GCA_902500695.1 uncultured Nitrospira sp.
TTCCCGCCAATTTTGAGGAGTCCGAAGGCGATTTGCACCACACCCGCTAAGATGAATATTCCGATGATCGTCCCCATGGCCGATTCCAAGCTCCCGGCGAAACTGATGGCTTGAGAAATGGTCAGCGCGGCGACCACCGTCATGGGGCCGGTTGGAGTACTGATGAGCGTGCGCGTGCCGCCAAAGAGAATGGCAATGGCTCCCAGCAGGATTGCACAATACAGCCCGGACACCGCTCCCAGTCCGGATTGAAGGCCAAAGGCCAGGGCCAACGGTAAGGTCACCACTCCGGCGGTCAGGCCACCGAGAATATCCCCCTTCACATGAAGAAAATTAAATTTTGATTCCTGCGCTGCGTATGTCATAAGAAATTGGAGATCACCCGGTTAGAACTTCAGCCCTACACCCATACATTGTTTGAACCCCGTCCAGAGCCCTGCCAGCCTGTGTGTGTGTTTCGCCTTACACCAGCCAACGACGCGATAGTATAGGCTATGAGCCAAATGTTTTAAAGCCAAAGCAGGCTTGATGGAAGGTGGGAACGATGTCCGATCTCAGGGAAACACGATGGAGGAAGGACAATAGGACGACTCGGGTTCGCTTAGCCCCCTTCACGGGAAAATATTCAGGAGGCTTTTTCGCCAGGGAGAAATGTAAGAATGTAAGGTTGCGCATATTGCCGGGATACAATCGTGTCCTCAAGAGGACATCCTCCGCGTTGCAATATTTGGATATTCCTAATAATCCCGGAATCCTTTCACATTCATATTCCTTCCTTCAATGGACCACGATTACCCTTCTTGTGAAATTCCATATGGGCCAGCAAATCCTTCTTGAAAATTCACTCGTCACAGCGCGTTGATTCTTGTTTCTAGCAGGCCGGGTTTCTTTTGGAAGGCATCCTGTCGATCTCTTTCTGCTTGGCTTGCCCTCAGGCTCTTACATCTCTATCCTTTTTCTTCCCATGGAATCTGAATTGAATTTGCCTGCATCCGATCATTCGAACACGTCTCCGCTTGGGGGAATCCTTTCGGCTATCCTTCCAGGACTTGGGCACCTGGTCCGGGGATATCCCATTCATATGCTTTGGGTGGTGATGGTGGGAGGACTGCTCGGCGGCATCACGTGGGCTCTCGGAGCAGTCGGGGGACCGGGAGCGGGCTTCTTCTTAGGCATGTTGATTATTTTGCCGTGGTGGTGTCTTCAAGCCTATCAAGCATACCTTCCAACTCCACCAGGCCAATTGGAGACGTTACGCATTGTCTGGAAACGCGCTCACGATATGCGGTT
>CABVRQ010000109.1:4634-10932 GCA_902500695.1 uncultured Nitrospira sp.
CCCGATGATCCTATTGATAAGAGTTGGATCACAAAATTTCACCCAAGCTCCTGACCATACTTCCTGCGTTTGGAGCTGTTGATTATTTCAAAGATTTTGCCGTTTCATCAGCATTATAAGTACCTGAGGCTCACCGGAAAAAATAGTGGAGTGCTCAAACAGGTTCGTCCAGTCCTGCCCTGAGTCATGCCGAAGGGAAGGCCGCAGCCGCCTGGACGAGCGGAGCCTACGGAGGAGTACGTGAGCACTGCCAAGGGGCGAGGATGCCGCTGGCGGCATTTTTCAACACTCCTCGTTTCTCCATGTCACGCCTTCTCGCCTAATATGGCCCTTTTCAGATGTGTCCACCACAGCGGGAATCGACTAGAAGGGTACAAAACCTTACTTTATTAAGTGGTCCGTTCCTACATCCGAAAAGGAGATGGGCCCAAATAACATTTTCTCTTTAGGTGCCAAGCCAATTAACACAAAAAGGAAGATATGATGCCTGGTGCCTTGGTCAAAAATTTCAAAGATGCGATGAGTACCATCAATTTATGGCTTCTTGTTCGGCTGGCAATCATTGCGTCTGGTGCGATCGGAGGCCTATGGCCGGGAATTCAGATAGACCCCGCAAATTTATCATCTTTAGATGTGGTAATGTCCTCGCTTATTTTTTTCATTGTCAGTGCCGTTGGCATTTTCCTCTTGCTCGCTTACGGTTTTCTTGCCCATCCCAAAAAAGCCAGAGAGTGGCAACCCCCATCATGGCGGGTAAATCCTTTTAAAGAGCCCCTGCAAATGTTTCACCTCGGGGCGTTCTATTTTATCGCAAGCGGGTTAGCCTTTTTTCTCACTCAAATTTTGAAGGAAACCAATAACCTAAAATTCCCACTGGAATTAATTTCCTGTGGCATGGGGTTATGGCTAGGTATTCATCTGTATGTAAAAGTCTTCCCCCATAACCGAGAAGCTCCTGTTGGAGGAGAATTTAATAGTCTTAAGCCTCCCTTGGACGTCAACAAATTTCGAGAAAGTCACGCTTTCGTACTGAGGGGTTCTGACATCGAAACATTATGGCATTTCCTTCAGGTTCACGGTGCAGTGGTTGCCACGGTGCGTTTTCATGATTCCCCTGAAAGAAGGGTTTCTTCTCCACAGGAAGTGATCAGGTTGGAAAATTCTGGCAAGCGTCAAATAGAAGCGATGCAATTTACTTCCCAGACTAATACAAGAACCACACCCCATTTTCGGCAATTGGAATTTTCCAATAGAAGGAGTTCACCTATCGAATGGGAAATTTTCGGAGATGAGGAAAATATTTCACGACTTAACTGTGAGCTTAAAATACTAATAAAACGATTAAACCCTTGGTACGGGAAAATTTCGGAAATGAATTTTTTCTCTTTGATGCCTATTGGTGGCATGATGGGAGGTTTGGTGTCCTACCTCATGGTTGCGCGCATCGAATGGCGTTTTATTTTAGAACAGATGCAAATGTCCCCTGCCCTATTCTTAGGCATTCCGCTATTAATTATTTTTTGGCTTCTTGTCCCATTAGGGCTCAATCAACTGCGAGGCACATTCTTTCCATTAGCTTCCTTTGCCATTGGTCAAGGAAAGGCCAACCATCAAATTAAAGAAACTAGGAGATTAATTATAATCGTAGCCTTTGGCCTCTTAATGATGATGTTGCTTTTGGCTGTCTATCATGATGCGTCTAATCAATAATCGAAAGCATCCATGACCGTATTCTTCGTCCTCGTATCACTCACGGTAATCATGTGAGAGGTCTCCATTGTTACAATGCCATTCCTATTAATAAGGGAGAGTAAAAAACAGCTCATCTTGAACTGAACGACCGGTTGATTGAAGGTTTTTCACATGGGCGGCAACTATATTTACACCATTCCTGACTTTTAGTAGGAAAGTAACTTCTTTAAGCAAAGAAGTTAACAACCGACATGAAACTATGTCTCACTCCTCTGCCATGGCTTCTTCCACCTCGACTTTCTCTTCCACTGAACCTATTTCCTGGTTCGGAGCCAAGGGGGCATTTCTCGTTTTATTGGGATTTATTCTCGCCCGTGAGTTTCTTTATGTTTCTTTGGATTTTAGTTTAGGGTTTCTCGCAGGATTCTGGGAAGGAATAGTCGGCCCAGTCTCTGATGCTTTTTGGATTGAACTGAACCACTGGACAGCTCCTTTTTTGAGCATCGTGAGTGTGGTTGGGGGAGCTGGTACAGGATTGTGGATTATTTTCAAACAGTCAAAAGGTCAAAGCCCATTTCAATGGTTGTTTAAATCGATATGGGAACCGAATCATGGATCATTTTTTACGTGGCCTTTTTTTATAGGGTTAAGCCTCAGTCTTGGCTGGGGCTTGTGTTTTTTCTATTGGTTTTCCCCAGACCACACTTTACCCAGACCCTTCACTTCCCAAATGCTGAACGCTCCCTTTATTCCGCAATTATTCTGGATCGTATTAATCGTGGTAATCGCTCCTTTCATTGAAGAATGTTTATTTAGAGGTATCTTGTATGCCGGGTTTTCACAAACATGGGGTCCACTTCCAGGAGGTATAATTGTTACCGGCATGTTTGTGGCTGTGCATTTTCCCAAAATTTACGTTTATCCCCCCGCAGCTTTAGCCATTCTCTGCTTGGGCTTAGCCACACTGTGGTTACGCATGAGAACCCAAGCTCTTACATCAGGAATGGTTTGTCATATGACCTATAATGCCTTTTGCGTTATGGGGATGTTCTTGTTTTAATCTTCCTTTTAAGATTACCTTAGAGTGACATTACCCCGAAATTGAGGACAGAGGAAGGCATTGGTGGGAGACAAGTAATCTCCCGCTGAGATATTCTACGTCTTCGTCGCCTACCCATTAGAGTTATTACGATTCTTTTCGTCTCGAACAACTGTTTGCCACAGAACCATCGGGAGACATCATGACGACATTTCAATCACGCTATGAGATGGACACGATTGAGTTAACCAACTCAGGCGGCCTTTGTTTTGCGTTTTTTCAGAATGGCGGTTTGTTCCGCGCGATGTGTGATGATGTGATGATTAATCAGATACTGGGTAACCCGCTTGAAGGGGCATTGAACAATGTGTATTTACGCCTCCGCACGGCTGATGCGCTCACGTTTATCCCGCTGATCGGACCCTCATCACCCAGTACGTTCGCATACACACCACACCAAGCCAGATGGCAAGGACACTGGCAAGATCTGACGTATACCTGTTCACTGACGCTACACCCGGAAGCCACGCTGTGGTTTTGGACCATCGATATTCACAACACCGCCTCGACGGATCGTCTCTGCGATGTGATCTATACCCAGGATATCGGCCTGGCCCACGAAGGGGCGATCCGGAACAATGAAGCCTATTGCAGCCACTATATTGATCATTCTGTTTTGACCCACGACACATACGGACCCGTCGTATGTTCACGCCAGAATCAAGCATGCGAAGATCAACATCCCTGGCTCATGCAGGGGAGTACCAGTCACGTCCGGGGCTTCGTGACAGATGGTCTGCCGTTTTATGGATTGGCGTATAAACAGACCAACATCCCGGTTGGACTCACCCAGGATTGCCTCGTGAGTGTCAAACAACAATTCGAAATGGCATTCTGCGGTCTACAATCCGATATCCTCCGGATTGCTCCCGGCGAGTCCCACTCGGTCACGTTTTATGCCGAATATGTGCCGCACCATCCGGAGCCCACCCAACCCGCTGACGCCGACCGTATTCATCCCGCCATCGAACGTATCCAACAATTACAAGAGCAACCACCCACTCACGTCTTCACGCCACATCCAACCCCCCAGACGATCTTGCACAACCTGACGATGCTGACCGGTAAGGATTTAACCAAAGACGATGTCCAAGACCTGTTCCCGGATCGGCGACGCCATGATGAAATCCACGACGGAACATTGTTGTCATTATTCTATGCGGATGCCACCCATGTGGTGTTCAAAGCCAAAGAGCAGCTCGTCGAACGCCAGCACGGCCATATTTTGCGCAGCGGTCACGCCCTGATTCCGCAGGACGACGGGCTGAGTTCAACCACACATATGGCCGGCGTCTTTCACTCCCATCTGAGTATTGGCAACACGTCGTTCAACAAACTGTTATCCATTACGAGAACTCCCTTCAACATATTTAAAACGAGCGGCCTGCGCATTTTCATCAAGCGAGGCGCCACGTATCATCTGCTCGGGATGCCGTCCTGTTATGAAATCGGCTTGCACTCCTGCCGATGGCGTTACAAGACGGATCAGGGATGGATTGTGGTCAATGCCTGGGTCAGCCCCGAGGACGCCGCCGCGTTTTTGAGTATTGAGTCCGATCAGACCGACACATTTGTCATACTCAGCAATCTGGTTCTGGGCAACCATGAACTGGACCATCAGGGCCATATCGAGATTGATGCCCCGACAGCCACCGCTACCTTGAGTCCACATGCCAGCACGGATATGACCCAACGATATCCGGATACCGTGTTCTATATCACGACGGCAGAACCAGCCAAGGTCGAGCACATTGGCACAGATGAAGAATTATTTACCGATCACCAGTCCCGTGGACTTCCCTATCTCACAGTTCGTACCAAACCGGTGCAAACGTTTTCTTTGGCGATCACGGGTTCCATCCTCAACGCCGATCACGCCAAGAGCTTATGCAAGAAATATCAAACTCAGCCGGCTGACCTGCAGCAAGACCAAGAGGCCAGTTGGGCATTTTGGCAATCACTCGCTAGACAATTTCACGTATCACTCACCAAAACGAATCCACTTTGCGACAAACTCAATGACATCTTTTACTGGTACGTACATAATGCCATGGTCCACTATACGACGCCCCATGGTCTCGAACAATTTTCCGGTGCGGCATGGGGTGTCCGCGATGTCTGCCAAGGGCCGCTCGAACTCCTGTTGGCCACCCAACACCATTCTGAAGCTAAACAGATCTTGTTAACGGTCTTTGCCCAGCAATATGAGGAGACGGCAGATTGGCCACAGTGGTTTATGTTTGACCGGTTCGCCACTATCCAGCACCCGGAGAGCCATGGTGACATCATCCTTTGGCCTTTAAAAGCGCTGGCGATGTACCTCGAAGCCAGCAATGATTTCAGCATTCTGGATAGTGAGCTGCCCTATACCAAGGTACCGACGTTTGTCCACACTCCCACCCGATCGACGGTGTTACGCCATGTTCAGCGCACGATTGACGCCATTGAATCCCGCTTTATCACGGGTACGGCGTTATCAGCTTACGGCGCCGGGGATTGGGACGATACCCTTCAACCGGCTCAATCCGCCATGCGTGAGCATATGGTCAGCACCTGGACGGTCGCGTTAACCTTTCAAGTGTTCCAACAATTGGCCACCGCCTTTAGGCAGGCGGGGCTCCATGCCGATGAACAACGCCTGCTGCAGTTAGCCCGGCGCATCAAAGCAGATTTCAACCAGCATCTTCTACCGGATGAGGTCGTGAGCGGATTTGGCTATCGACACCCCGATGGGTGGATCGAACCCGTCATTCACCCAAGCGATACGCGCACGAAGATTCACTATCGGCTGCTGCCGATGACCCGCAGCATGATTGGCGAGTTATTTACCCCCGAACAAGCGCAGGATCACCTGAGGCTCATCGAGGCTCATTTAAGTTTTCCGGACGGTGTCCGCCTCATGAACAAACCCGTGTCCTATCAAGGCGGGGTGCGAGTGTTATTCCGTCGGGCCGAAGAGTCGGCCCATTTCGGGCGTGAGATCGGGTTGCAATATGTCCATGCCCACATCCGCTATATCGAAGCGATGTGCAAAATCGGCCAAGCCCGGAAAGCCTACGACGCGATCTTGCAGATTTTACCGATCACTATTCAGGATCAGGTATCCAATGCGCTCACACGGCAGAGCAATGCCTATTTCAGTAGCTCAGATGCGGATGTGCGGGATCGGGATGAGGCCGAACAGCTATTCGATGCGCTACGGGCGGGTCATGTTCGGGTGAAAGGAGGTTGGCGCATATATTCCAGCGGGCCCGGTATCTTTCTCAATCAAGTCGTCAGCCAATTTTTGGGTTTGAGACTGTCGTATGACGATGTCGTCATCGATCCCGTCTTGCCAAATCAGCTGGATGGATTACACTTTACCTTTGCCATGAATGAAAAACCCGTCACCGTTATTTACTCAATTAGCAGCGATGAACCGGCTTCAGTGCAATCCGTGAGCATCAATGGAATTGAAACGGGACTTAGACGCGATCACAATAGCTACCGACAAGGCTGGGTTCGGAT
>CABVRQ010000110.1:0-5295 GCA_902500695.1 uncultured Nitrospira sp.
CGTTCCAAGAATTTTCAATGTGCAGGCTCCTGACCGCTTTCGAGATGCCTTCTCAACAAGACGACTCCCACACGAAATTCTTCGAACTTCACGGGCTCGAATTTTCTTTAGATTGAACGTGGAATGTGGTTAAGTCGGGGAACCATAATGGGACTGCCGCCTCCAGTGAGATCTTATATGATCACGAAGGCATCCCGAAGACCAACCGCACCATGGCGGTTGGGCCCGGCAATGAGGCATTCACCAGAATTCGCGAACACCATGCGGTCAGCGGCTCCCCTCACAGAGATGCGCAGATAGCCAATGGGAAAAATCAAATAGCATATCCCTGGGGGTTGTCACGTTGCCATCGCCAGGCATCCGCGCACATCTCACTGAGCCCGCGTTCGGCCCGCCAACCTAAAAGTGTGAAAGCTTGATTCGGATCAGCATAGCAAGAGGCAATGTCACCGGGGCGACGTGGGGCAACCTTGTAGGGAATCGGCTTGCCACTCGCGGCTTCAAATTCCCGCACAATCTCCAATACGCTGTACCCATTGCCCGTACCAAGATTGACCGTCAAGCACTCTTTCTGTACATCCAATCGAGCCAGCGCCTCTAATGCTTTGAGATGCCCCAAGGCTAAATCAACCACATGGATAAAATCCCGCACTCCGGTCCCATCGGGAGTTGCATAATCGTCACCCCATACGTTCAAATGTTCCCGTCGTCCCACTGCAACCTGCGCCACGAAGGGCAGGAGATTGTTCGGTATACCCTGGGGATCTTCCCCGATCAGACCACTGTCATGTGCCCCAACCGGATTAAAATACCGCAAGATGCCGATCCGCCAGGAGGAATCGCTACCGTGTACGTCACGCAAAATCTCCTCCACCATCAGTTTCGTTCGACCATAGGGATTGGTCGCAGATAACGGATGGTCTTCCGTGAGCGGAAGACGTTGCGGATCGCCATATACCGTGGCAGAAGAGCTGAATACCAGCTGTTTCACGCCACACTCGTCCATGGCCTCCAACAGGCGCAGGGATCCGACCACATTATTGTCATAGTAGGCCAACGGTTGTTGAACTGACTCTCCCACAGCCTTGAGGCCTGCAAAGTGAATGACTGCGGTCGCCCCGCTCTCGCGCAGAGCCGCCAGCACTGCGGCGCGATCACGGCAATCCCCGCGGATCAGACGAAGGGACTTCCCTGTAATACGCTGCACCCGCGCCAGGGATTCAGGATGGCTATTGGAGAAGTTGTCAAAGACCGTCACATCACAGCCGGCATGGATAAGCTCAACGCAAGTATGTGACCCGATATAGCCGGCACCGCCGGTTACGAGAATCATTGAATACGCTCCCGTTGAAATTGAGATAGCCCGCTGCTTTTTCTTTTCATGTTGACCCTTTTCACAAAGACTTCAAGAATGCTGGGACACATCAATAATGACAACCCAATAATTCCGTATTATAGAGTCTCAAAAAATGTGGTGGGACCCTACACTGAGAAGGCATGTGCATCAAGAATAGATCGGTAAGGAATAGAGGTGAATTTAGGGTATCAAACCATGTGACTTATAGACGATGGCCCAGAGAAACACCCGAGCCGTTGAAGAATCCCTAACCACTTCCTTTCCCTCGCACCCACCACCCCATAACCAATAGAAGACGGTCGCTACTCCGTGAATATTTGATGCTCCAATATACCCATAAATCTGCTTAAGACCACCATTATTCAGGAAACAATACGAGCGAGTTGGAGATGAGAAAGAAAGATGAAGGAATAACCGAGGTCGGACAGGCTGGTTTATTGGCCGATGTACCATCCAATGCCGTTGCGTTCAAGAAAGCTGGTGATGATGGTCAAAGAATCCGCATAAATCATGACGCCGACCGCTACCAACAGCCCGCCGCTCACAAACGACACCCCGCCTAGATAGGATCGAAAGTTCTTGAAGTAGCTCAAAAACGTATCCATCCCGAATGCCGTCAGAAAAAACGGGAGACCCAAACCTAACGAATAGGCCGACAGGAGCATCACCCCGCTGGACATAGATTCCGTCGTACTGGCATAGGCCAGAATGGCCCCCAACACCGGCCCCACGCAAGGCGTCCAGCCAGCGGCAAATGCGGTCCCAATCAGAAACGAACCCAGGTAGCCGACGGGACGCGTCTCGAATTGCATCAAACGTCGTTCGGTCATAAAAAAGTTTAATTTCAAGATCCCAAGCAAATACAGTCCGAAAATAATAATCAGGACACCCCCGACTTTCCGGATCACGTCTTGATAATCATACAACAATTGCCCCATTAAGCTGGCCGATGCCCCAAACGCAATGAAGACCGTGGAAAACCCGGCAATAAACAACAGGGCATTGAGGATAATCGCGGACTTAAAACGCTCTCGCTCTTCAACCTTCGCGAGATTTTCCACTGAGAGCCCGGTGATATAGGACAAATAGGAAGGGACGAGCGGGAGGACGCATGGAGAAACAAAAGACAACAGTCCCGCGCTAAATGCGGCAAGCAGAGACACCTGGCTAATCGAATCGATCATACGCTTCTTACATCCGTTGGGAAGACTCTGGGATTGGCTCTTGAAGGACTTCGGCGATTCCTCTACGAGCCTCAGGGCTATTCCAATCACGGGATCCGAAGACCACCTGACGGATGATGCCCCTACGATCGATCGCAAAGGTCATGGGGAGGGTTCGTGCGCCATAGGTCAAGCCCACCTGATAGTCCTGATCATGCAAGATAGGAAAGCTCAAACCCATCGCTTCCTGAAAAGGCCTTGTCACGGCTGTGCCCTGTTGGTCAACGGAGACCGCGACAATTTCCAGCCCCTTCGATTGCATACTCCGGTACAAGGCTTCCATGGCGGGCATTTCAATCCGGCACGGCCCACACCAGGTCGCCCAAAAATTCAGCAACACCACTTTTCCCTGAAAATCGGAAAGCGAAACAGTCTTTCCATTCATATCCATCAGGCGAAAATCCGGGGCGGGGGATCCTTTTGAAGGACGGGAGGCGACAGAATGGGACGATGGTGCATCGCCATAAGAACTTTCAGAATAGCCGGAATCACAGCCCAGAAGAGCGCAAAAAATCCCCATCCCCCCCAAAAAGAGTCCAGATTTCGAGAGATGATGGCATGCGGCCCTCCACCCGCGTATTGGTTTCAACTCACTGCCCTTCCATAGAGATATTCAAGCAACACCCAATTAGCCGTACCGGCAAACTTCTTCACCCAACCTTCATCATAAGACCCGAGAAATTTCATCGTCAATGCGATGCTCGTTATACGAGTCAACCCACCGGGATCATTTTGGTTTTATCAGGTGAATGCCAATTACATATTTTTGAGGAGGCCCGGAAATATGACAGGGTCTCGACGAAAACCGGAAAGCCAAATATGTCCTCAATTTACTCGACAAGGCCGCATCCCGCAACGAAACCCCATATCCTGCGAGACCCGGACACCTGTGAACGATGAAAGCATATGGCTAGCGACTGTTTCCAACATCTTGTTACATTCCTAGACAACCTCCAATACATTTCGTAGACTACAAGGCTAACTTTTCCCAGTCTCATACCATGACATGATCGCCATTCAGGTCAGCAACCTCTCCAAAGCCTACGGTTTCTATCGTATTTTTGAGGATCTGTCTTTTGACATTCATCCGGGAGAGTGCTTTGCCTTATTTGGCCCAAACGGGGCAGGGAAAACGACGTTGCTCCGTATTTTAGCCACCCTCCAAGCGCCTTCTCATGGTCAGTTTACCATTTTTGGCCAGGATGGCGTGGCACAAAAGGATACCGTTCGAGAAATCATCATGCTCATCGCCCATGGGTCCCATTTATATGATGAACTCAGTGCCACCGAAAATCTCCAATTTGCCTTAGGCCTTCGTGGGCAAACCCCTTCTCCACCCCAAATCAAGCGGGCACTGGATCGAACAGGAATCGGGGCCTTTGCCGACCTCAAAATACGTCAATTTTCGGCCGGCATGAAAAAGCGATTGGATTTTGCAAAAACTATTCTGGCTCAGCCACAACTCCTACTACTCGATGAGCCCTACAACGCCTTGGATCATGACGGGGTTGCTATCACCAACCAGCTCATCCAGGAAACGCTGGACCGTGCCGGCACGGTGTTCATGACCACGCATGACCGCGACAAGGCCACCCAAATCGCCACACGAGGAGGCATTCTCAAAGGCGGACACCTTCAACTTCTCTCCTCTGAGCAACTCACCACCGATGCCATTTTTTAAAACAATTCGCTGGGTCGTCTGGAAGGACCTGATCAGTGAATGGCGGACACGGGAAACCATGTCATCCATGCTGTTCTTTGCCCTCATCGTCATTCTGGTGTTTAGCTTCAGCTTTTCCATGGACCAGGATGCGGCACGCCAACTGATTGCGGGAATAATCTGGGTCGCCTTTACCTTTACCGGCATTATCGGCTTAGGAAAATCCTTTACCTCGGAATTGCAAAACGATTGCCTGGAGTCTTTACAAATGTGCCCCGCTCCCAAGGGCGCTATTTATCTCGGAAAAGTCGCGGCCAATTTCCTCTTCATGCTCTCAGTCGAAATCCTCTTATTCCCCTTGTTCGTCTTATTCTTTAATCTGGATGTCATTGAAGCCGTTGGAATTCTTTTGATAATATTTTTTCTGGCCACCTTGGGATTAGCCGCAGTCGGGACACTCTTTTCAGCCTTGACCGTCCAAATTCGAGCAAGGGAGGTCATGCTCCCCGTCCTGCTCCTTCCCCTGGCCGTTCCGGTCATGATCGCGGCGGTAGAAGCCACGCGAGGCGCGTTAAGTGGCGATCCATTTTCCTTTTACTCTCAATGGATCCAACTCCTGATCATCTTTGACATTATTTTCACCGTCGTCTCATTCTGGCTATTTGAATTCATTCTCGACTCTTAAATATTGAAACCGACTTAAAAAATCTTGGCCCTTCAGCCCTTTCCCCCTGGGTCATCTCTCTTTACAATACAAACATGATCAATCGTATTATCCGACAGATCCAACGCTACAAAGGCTGGTTTGGTGGGGCTGCGGCCATCTGCATCTTTTTAGGCTTGTACATCGGCCTGCTCGCCTCTCCGCCTGATTATTATCAAGGGGAACTCGTCCGGATCATGTATGTGCATGTCCCTCTGGCACATACCAGTACCATGGCCTATTCCGTGTTATTTTTCGGGAGCATCTGGTATTTGTGGAAACGGGATCCCCTTGTGGATAACATGTGCCAGGCCTCGGCCGGTATTTGTGCACTCTTTACGACACTGGCCCT
>CABVRQ010000110.1:5395-10863 GCA_902500695.1 uncultured Nitrospira sp.
AGTATTTCAGAAGATATTCTGGTCCCCCTGACGTTAATGAGTATTGGATGTTGGTTATTATTTGCCTATATGGT
Source organism: uncultured Nitrospira sp. (assembly GCA_902500695.1). GTDB lineage: Bacteria > Nitrospirota > Nitrospiria > Nitrospirales > UBA8639 > Nitrospira_E. The sequence continues at coordinate 5,470 of CABVRQ010000110.1, forward strand.
GATGGTCCGCACTCAAATTTTGTACTTGACTGACTTGTTGCATGCCAAAAAAGGTCGCTTTCTCAGTCAAACCCATTTTTCTCAAACGACTCCATGACCGGATTATATACACGCTGGGCGTTGATTCTGGGGGCAACCCTCCTTCTCGCCATTCTGACCTTTCAGCACTACCAACAAGACTTATCCACACTGCCGCTAGGAACGCTGCTGAGTAGCCCTCCGGTTACCCAACCGGTCAGGATACAAGGGATGGTCAAAAGTGGTACCTTGCAGGGTGACGTGGAACATGGCCAGGCCACATTTGAATTTGTAGATGGGGCAGCCAGTCTGACTGTGGACTACCAAGGTCCTCCACTGGAAAATATTCGAGAATTGAAAACCATGGTTCTCATTGGGCGCTGGGACAACCAGGCACAAGTATTCAAGGCACAGGATACCGCCTTGATCAATAATTTTGGATTTGTGGCCGCCGCCTATCTGATTTCCGTCTTGGCTTTGGGGTGGATGGTATTTGCCATGAGCCAAAGAGTCATGGTTTTATTTAAAGAGATTAAAGAATCCAAACTGTACGAACCAGAGGCAGATTCCCTTGGGCACAAAGAATAAAAAAATTGCCATCATCGTCAGCATCTTCCTGGTTGCCGGTTCGCTCGGCTATCTCGCGTTTGGAAATTTCGGCGAAAATATCGTGTACTTCGTGACTCCCTCTGAGGTGAAAGCCTTTTCCGCCGAAGCCTACAGCAAAAAAGTTCGTGTGGGTGGCATGGTGGTCAAAGGCAGCCTCAAAACCCAACCCGAGCCGGTGGGTCTGACCTTTGAACTCACAGATGGTGCTGCGACTATTCCTGTTGCGTTTCAGGGTATTCCCCCGGACCTGTTTAAAGAGGGACAAGGGGCTGTGGTGGAAGGCCAATGGCGGGACGGCCGGACGTTTCATTCCACGATGATCATGGCCAAGCATTCCGAGGACTACATGCCCATGGAACTCAAACGAGCAGGCGTGGAACTTCCCAAAAAAGATTTCATGAAAACCCTCTCGCCTTAACCCTGTTTGCGATTCCCTATGATAATTGAAATTGGACATTTTTCGACCATTGTTGCCCTGGTGCTGTCAGTCTTTGGCATGGCCAGCGCTGCCTTAGCCCTCAAAACCCGCAACCCCGATTGGGCCCGCTCCGGGCGCATGGCCATCACCCTCATTTTCGTCCTGCTCGGGGTGGGCATGCTCTCATTGGTCTATGCCTTTATCATACGGGACTTCTCCGTCCTCTATGTGGCCAACAATTCCAATTCGAAACTCCCGTTTTTCTATACCGTCGCGGCTGTGTGGGGCGGCCATGAAGGCTCGCTCCTGCTCTGGGTCTTCATTCTTTCCGTCTTTAGCACATTGGCCGTCTGGCTGCATTGGCGCACCCAGCCTACCATTATGCCGTATTTGATTGCGGTGGAATCGGCCATCATCTTCGGGTTTTTATGTTTAATTGTGTTTCTCTCCAGTCCATTTGAACGGCTTCTGCCCGTCCCCCTCGATGGCAAAGACCTGAATCCGTTACTGCAAGACCCGGCGATGGTCTTACACCCCCCCATGCTTTATATGGGCTATGTGGGATTTTCCATACCCTTTTCCTTTGCCATGGCTGCATTATTCTCCGGGCGATTGGGAGAAGAGTGGATCAAGGTCACGCAGCGATGGAGTATGTTTGCCTGGATGTGCCTGACGACCGGCATCCTGCTCGGCGGCTATTGGGCCTATTACGAACTGGGCTGGGGCGGCTATTGGGGCTGGGATCCAGTCGAAAACGCGTCGTTTATGCCCTGGCTGGTGGGTACCGCCTACTTGCATTCCGTTCTGGTGCAGGAAAAGCGGAAGATGTTCAAAGTCTGGAATCTCTTCCTTATCATCGTCACATTTTCTTTGTCTCTGATCGGAACATTTCTGGTGCGAAGCGGCGTGCTCACTTCCGTCCATTCCTTTGCCACGGATCCTGAGCGCGGTCTGTATATTCTTATTTTCGTAGGCACCGTCATCGGGATCGCCTTCGGCGCGTTAATCCTGAGATCCAATAAATTGAAATCACAAGTCGAGATGGATTCGTTGGTTTCCCGTGAATCGATCTTCCTCTTTAATAATTTATTCTTTCTGGTGGCTGCCGCGACGGTTTTTCTGGGTACTCTCTATCCATTAATACTCGAAACGCTACAGGACGCCAAGGTGACCGTCGGACCGCCCTATTACAATGCGGTGTTTATGCCCATTGCCCTAGGATTGTTATTTCTCATGGGAATCGGCCCCTATATCCCCTGGCGCAAGGCGTCGGTGGCAAGCCTGAAAAAGAGTTTCTCCACACCACTTCTCGCTGGAGCGGTCATAGTCGTCCTGCTGTTTGTGACCGGCATTCATAACCTCTATGCCCTGGCAGGAGGCTATGTGGTAACCTTTGCCGGCATGGCGATAGTCCTGGACTTTGGGAAAATTTCGCAACTGTATGCGCAGCGGAACGGGAGTAACATCTTCCAGGGAAGTCTGGCGGCCTTTACCGCCAACCAACGACGCTATGCCAGCATGCTTACCCATATCGGAGTCCTCGTCTTAGTCGTGGGCATCATTGCCTCAACCGTGTATCAAACGGAAAAAGTCGTCTCGATGCGCGTGGGAGACGAATTCGCCATCGGGGACTATCGGATGAAACTGACAAAAATTCATGAAGTGGCCGGCGGGAATTGGAATGCGCAGGAAGGCGTCTTTCAAGTGTTTAAGGGAGAGGATTTGATTACGGAGCTCCGGCCCCAAAAGCGAATATATTCGGCCACCCAAACGCCTACCACTGAATCGGCCATTTATGCCACCAATATGGGGCACGTCTTTCTGACCATGCCTGAAGTGTCCGAAGACGGTGTGGCCGTCGCGCGTGGCGTGCTCAATCCGCTGGTTCTGTGGGTATGGGGAGGCGGGGTCATCATGGGTTTCGGCGTGATTTTGAATATCCTCCGTCCCCGAAAGAAGGAAGAATGAGCAAAGGCTGGCAATTGACGCTGATCCTCTGCCTGTTCGGACTGTTCGCCCTGTTTTACCAGGGGCTCTGGGGAGATCCACACCACATTCCCACGGTCCTGATTGAAACCGAAGCTCCCAACTTTGAAGGACCGGATGTTGAAACGGGACAAACGATCTCTTTGGATCAATTCAAGGGGAAAGTGGTCCTGCTCAATTTCTGGGCGTCATGGTGTTATGAATGCAAGGTGGAGCACGAAAGCATCTTACAGCTTCATCAACTCTTTAAAGATAATCCCGAGTTCGTGATGCTGGGAGTGAATTATCAGGACGAATTACCGGCTGCCAAAAAATATTTAAAGGAATACGGCTCAACGTTTTCCCATGTCCGTGACCTCAAAGGACAATTGGCCATTGATTACGGGGTCTACGGAGTACCCGAAACATTTGTGATTGATCAACAGGGGAAAATCCGCCATAAATGGGTCGGCCCGATCACAGGTGAGGTGTATACCAACATCACACAAAAAGTCATTGCCCCGTTGCTTAAGGCTCAACCCACCACGACCACGACGTCCTAATGCCCATTCGACTTACCTGGTGCCTTGCGGCCCTGTTAACCATTCCTCTTCCGCTATTCGCTGCCGTGCAGGACGAAACGGACGTCGACATTCAGGTCAGGGAAATTGCCAAAACGCTCCGCTGCACCGTCTGCCAAACGGAGAATATTTGGGAATCAGGCGCACCGCTGGCCCAACAGATGCGTGGAGTGATTCGTGATCGCATCGCCCTGGGACACAACACGGAAGAGATTCGCGCCTATTTCCTCAGCCGCTATGGGGACTATATTCTCATGGAACCCCCAAAACATGGTGTCAATTGGCTCATCTGGCTGGCGCCGTTTCTCCTGCTGGTCGTCGGGGGATTCTTTCTCTACAAGGAAGTGACTCACTGGGTCCGTGATACACCCACTCCGCCAAGCCAACCTGAACCGCCATTGGACGATCAGGCTCGAAAACGTATCGAGCGTGAACTCGAGTCCTGAATAGCCTCAATCCCGTATGTCGACTTTCGCCATTTTCGTGATTCCGTTTGTGGTCGTCCTGGGGATCGTACTTGTCTCCCTTACCCTTCCATTTTGGCGGCGGGATCCTTCACCAGTCTCCTTTGGCCTGGACGATGACCGGGCTCAGGAACTCCTTGACCTTCAAATCGAACGAGAAACTGTGGTCCGTTCTCTACAGGACCTCGAAATGGAACTGTCACAGGGAAGGATGGACCCTTCCGACTACGAACGGTTGAAAGCCACGGACGAACGCCGTCTACTCAATCTGTTAGACCGGCTGGACACCTTCAAGGACGTCGTTCACGACGAAACCAGCAAACAGCAATCTGCAACCTCGAAACGAATACATTGGATTCCAACCATCGCCTCTGGCCTGGTGGTCTTATTGGCCTCCATCGGCATTTACGGCGCGCTTCAGTTCAAAGCCGCACAAAAACTGATGGCCATTGAAGCGGAAATGGGAGGAGGGCCGAATCCAATGGAGATGGTCGCCAAACTGGAGAACCGCCTCAAAGAGAATCCTGATGACCTGCAAGGCCAAATCATGGCCGGGCGATCCTATCAGGCCTTGAATCGTATCCCTGAAGCGAAAAAGGCCTGGGAAAAAGCTTTGGAGCTGGACCCGAAGCAGCATGAAGCCCACTACAATTTAGGAGTCATTCAGATCGAAACGCGTCAAATTGACGATCCGGACATTTTCAAACAGGCTCTCACTCATTTCGACATAGTCCTGGGCGATCTTCCTAATCAACCTGCCGTCAACTGGTATCGGGGCTTAGCCTTGTGGTATTTGAATCGCCGCCAGGAAACCGATGCCGCCTGGACGCTCGCCGCACAAAACATGGAACCCGGCAGCAAAGACATGGAATTCGTCAAAGACGCCCTCATCAAACTCCGCGCCGGTGAAGTTCCGTTTTAACAGGCCCTTGCCCTCGCCTCATACTCAGGCACCAACTTCCCCCCTGAAGACTGACCTCTTAAGGGAAAATATGAGCAGTAATAAAATATCGAATCGTGTGGAGGAAGAAGAATTTTCTTTCAAAACAGATCGGAGAGGAGGACCATGTCGACCTCAATGCTGGAGCGGTTTCTTGTAGACAGTACTCCGGTGCAAAACTCGCAGCACCAAAACAACCAACTTCTCATCCTCAATACGGCAGATAGCACGGTAATCCCCAATGCGGTACCGCCAAAGACCGGAAAATGATGATTCAAGAGGCTTACCAAAGCTGCGGGGATCAGGGGACGGTGCTATCCGGTCATCAAAATACTCAAGGATGGTTTGCTGGACTTGGCGGTCCAGCTTTTTCATGTCCTTGACAACCCGGCTGTCATA
>CABVRQ010000111.1 GCA_902500695.1 uncultured Nitrospira sp.
ACCATTGCACGCTTGTGATACCCCAGAAGGAACGAGCCTCAGGATTAGCCTTTCTCCCGGTCTTCACCACAATCGGGTTTTACCTCTTACCCACAAGCTGGCAACTCCACACTGCCGTCCAGTTTGCTCCACAACTGATGGCCTATGGCGCCTTATGCGCCTGGGCATATAAAAATAGGAATCAACTCCACAAACTTGGGCTAGGATTCAACAACATAGAGTCAGGGGTTCGCCGAGGGACTGTGATTGGCCTCGCGCTGGGAATACTGAATACCGGGGTTATCTTGTACGTCATGCCTGCATTGGGGGTGGACATCAATTTTCTCTCTCAGACCCTTCATGCCCAGGTTCCATTCTGGATCATGATGCCGTGGTTCATCATCCTGATTGCCATGGGAGTGGAATTGAATTTCCGCGGATTTCTCCTGGGTCGATTACTAGTATGGTTTCAACATGTGCATCAACCCGATCATCCCTCGATCTCCAAGATTCGCCTACAGACTTTCCTCCCCTTATCCATTTCGGCTCTGACGTTTTCATTTGATCCTTTTATGGTTTCGACATTCCGTGAATTACATTGGATTGCCATATGGGATGGCCTGGTGTGGGGATGGGTATGGATGCGAATGCACAATCTCTATGCGGTCATCACGGCTCATGCCGTGGAAGTGATTCTTCTCTATCTCATCATACGAGGAATATTGACGTGACACCCTCGTTTTCGCCTCATCTGGTGAATCATCCTTTTGGGGACCCCGGCCTCTATGTCGATATACGTTGGAGCCGGCGTGCCCTGCTCTTTGATCTAGGGGAAAATGTCTCGTTGAGTCCCACCCAGCTTCTACGGGCGCAGGATATTTTCATCTCTCACACGCATATGGATCACTTTATCGGGTTTGACCGGCTCATTCGTGTAGCCCTGGGTCGTGGTAAACACCTTCGATTGCATGGTCCACCGGGCCTTATTGAAAATATCCACGGCAAACTTCGTGGTTATACCTGGAATCTGGTTGATGGATATCCACTCACCATCGAAGCCAGAGAATATCACCCCACCCATATCCAACCCGCGCATTTTCATGCGAAGGACGCCTTTGTCTGTGAACGGGAAAACTCAATCCCAGGCGATCATTCCTACATTTTTCGGGTTCTTCAAGAACCCGCTCTTCTTGTGAAAGCCGTAGCGCTCAACCATCGGATCCCCTCTCTGGCTTTTTCCCTGGAAGAACCGTTTCACATCAATATCAAGAAAGCCCGACTCCATGAGGCTGGTCTTCCGGTTGGCTCCTGGCTCAAGGATGCCAAACAACTCATAGTAGATGGCGCACCGGATTCGCACACCTTTTCCGCCACGTTGTATTTGGAACACCGGAAAGAAGAGCGCGTATTTGATGTGGGCACCATGAAACGGGAATTTGTGACGATCACTAAGGGACAAAAAATCGCCTATGTCGTTGATTGCCGTTATGATGCCGACAATGAGCAACGGATTATTCAGTTATGCCAAGGGGCCACGACCTTATTTTGCGAGGCACCATTTTTAGAGGTCGACCGGGACAAGGCTGCCAATCGCTACCACCTCACGGCCCGCCAGGCAGGAATCCTTGGACGAAAAGCCGGGGTACAACAATTGGTCGTCTTTCATTTTTCTCCCAGGTATACCGGACAGGGAGACAAACTTCACCAGGAGGCCATGGAGGCCTTCCATGAACAATAATTTCACATGACGCGAGGAGGGACGATGCCGGAATGGGTCAGATATGCGTTGTATTTTGTCCTGGGCGGAACATTAGTGAGTGTCTCCACGTATCTGGGAAGTCATGGGAGAGGGTTCCTGGCAGCCTTGGCCAGCACTCTGCCGGTCATCAGTGGAGTGACCTTTATCCTGATCTTCGTCAATGCCGGATCGGCTCCGACCGTTTCGTTTGCCAAACACATGATTTGGCTTTCCCCTCCATGGTTTGTCTATGTGGGAACGATGATTGCGTTTGTCCCGAATTTAGGCTTTTGGCCTGCATATGGTTTGGCAATCGTACTCTATTTGGCCGGAGTGGGGCTGACCCGACTGTTTCTTAGCTAACAGTAAAACACCGGCATTGGATAAACAGCATAGAAGAGTCTTCGAATAATTATGTGAGAAGGTATAGAGGACAAAGAATATGGCGGGGTTTATCAAACCGATCATTCACGCATTTTTAGTATGTGACACGATTATCATCGATAGTCTGACGGGGAAAAAGAGTATCATTGGCGCCTTTACGCACCTCTGGGCCAAAACGTTTCCCTGCCAGCACCCACAAGTCGGCGTGTATTTTTCGCTCACCGATGCGGAAGGCAGGTACGCATTCGAAATCCAACTGGTATACCTTGACCAAGACCAGATCGTCGGCAAAGGTTCCCTCCCGCCAATTGACATTTCCAACCGTTTAACGACCCAGGACTTTGGCGTGAACATTCCCTACCTCGTGTTTCCAGGGCCTGGGCGGTATGAGTTTCGTCTGTATGCCGATGGTCATTTCATCACCCAAAAGGACTTCCAGGTTATCCAACAAGAATCCCCTCCCGCACCAAAGGCCTGAGTCCACATCGGACTTCTCGTCTCACCATCACACCTTTCGATTTTTCCCTCGCATGGAGAGGGAAACGGGTGGACCCGACAGGGCTCATTCCACAATCCGGGCAACTTGATCAATATCTGCAAATCGACCGGGCAGAAACATTCCCTTTCTGGTTGTATTCGACAAGAACCAGCCGCACATTCCATCAATCTCGACATCGCAGCTCAATCTCTGCATTTCACCTTTTCCCTTTATTCACCGATGTACTACCCGGTAAGGAACACCCAAGGACCACAAGAACCAAATTGAGATGCCAGACACCAGAGCACATAACTTTCTCACCGTAAAAGCAGGACATGAGCACAACTTCAACAGGGGGATTTAAAATGGCCGCATTCCGCCACCATCAAGGGAAACTACGCCTACACTGTCTGTTCATCCTGATCCTCCTTGTGTTGGGCACCGGGACGGTCCATGGCCAGGTAGTCGGAGATGGGTACAACAATAGCCTGATTTACAAAATCCAATCTGACACAAATACCGTCTATATTTTGGGATCGATCCATGTATTGGCCGAAGAATATTATCCTCTCACCAGATCCTTCTCCTATGCCTATTACAATTCCCAAAAGGTCGTCTTTGAAATTGATCCGGAAATATTATTTTCTCCCGACTCATTTTCCAAACATGAAAAACAGTACACCCTCCCAAAAGGGAAAACACTGGAAACGGTGCTCTCACCAAAAACCTATGCGCTGGTCAAACAGAAGATTAAAGCCTTGGGAGGAAACATTCAGGATCTCCAACAATACAAACCCTGGGTTCTCTATCTCACGTTAAGCGGACGATTTGACTCGTCCATAGACTTTCGCCCTGAATTAGGAATTGAAAGTCATTTCTATCGCATGGCCAAGGATGCCGGTAAACCGACGGGCGGGCTGGAAACCATTCAAGACCAATTGAATGTGTTCGACACCCTTCCACTCAACATCCAGGATGCACTCCTTCAGGAATCACTCGCCGCCACAGGCTCAAAGGAACGAGAGCAAGCGTTTTTACATATGGTGAAAGACTGGCACCAGGGTAATCTCGACGGATTAGAACAATTGGTGGAGTCATTCAAAACCTACCCGCTGTTCTACAAAAAACTCCTCGTCCAACGAAACCAGAACTGGATTCCCCAAATCGAATCGTTTTTACAAGAGGAGAAAAACGTCTTGATCATCGTGGGTGCGGCTCACCTCGCGGGAAAAGACGGATTACTCGCCCTGCTGAAAGAAAAAGGCCACCACATTGAACGAGTGTCCTATGCCATGCCCTAGAACCGGAAAATAAGGGTTCCGTTACTGGCGATCAGCATCAGCCATGCCCTTTCGGGCCATCCAATCAATCACCTGCGGACTCATTAATTTGATCCACCGGCCCCACTGCCCTCTCCAGGATGTAAACACCAGTCGTTTCCGACGGGTCATCCCCTTGATGATCATGCCCGCACATTCCTCGGCGGTTAAAAATCTGGAATGCCCCTCAAGAACTCGCCCGAAGGGTTGACCGTGAGCCCCCAGACTTCGTTCATGAATTTCTGATTGCACAAAATCAGGAGCCACGATAGTGACCGTCACTCCGGTCCCTGCCAACTCAATGCGAAGTGACTCAAAAAATCCGTTCATCGCATGCTTACTGGCACAATAGGCTGAATGAGCAGGTATCCCGGTCAAACTTGCGACGCTGGAGATGGCAACAATCCGGCCTTGCGCGGCCTTTAAGAATGGCAACGCCAATTTTGTACAATACACGCTGCCAAAAAAATTCACGGCCATCACACGTTGATACAGTTGCACGTCATGAACATCCTCCACCGTCGACCACATGGACACACCGGCATTATTCACCAACACATCAATCCCGGAATATATTGAAACAGCCTGCCGGATCATGGCCGAACAGGCATGTGGATCCGTCACGTCCGTCGGAATGATAAGTACGGATGCTCCCTGGTTTTCACAAGCGAGTGCGACCTCCTGCAAGCGTGAGCGATCTCTCGCCACCAGGACCAGCTTGGGAGCCTGTGGCGCCAACCCACAGGCAAGCGCTTTTCCAATACCCGAAGACGCCCCGGTGATGAGAATCACCTGGTTCGTAAATTCACCCATCGTCTCTTCCCCATGAATCGATAATGGGATGGACCCTATTGACAGATTTTTCTAACGAGCGTAGCATTACTTCTGCGCTCATAAAAACCCATTATGAATGAAAGGAGAGAATGAGCGTGCATCTCCTTTCAAACCGCAAAGAGGAAAGGGGGTCTCAAATGGACGACCTTACTCCACCGGATCATGTAGGCCCATCGGCGGCGAAACCCGCCTCAGTCTCCTGACGGGCCTTCTCGTTTTTGCCGAATTATATCCCTGCTCCAACACAAGCATGCTAAAAGGCAGATGCCGGAGGGCAAATCCCAAAGCTTGGAAGTGAGTCACAAGAGGGATCTTCAACCTTCATAACTGGAAAATTCGGCCAAACCATTAACGAGAAACGCGTCATTAGCCTACTGATGGGCCATGCTAGACATGAGGTTCAATTTTTGTGGTGTACGCCACATAATCCGAGGGGCTCCCTTTCACGGGATAAGCCCCTCGGGTTGTTTTCCACGCCGGCATCACAAACACATAACCGTTCTTCACACCTTCTATCACTCAACCTCCTTGGCTCCCTGATGACATGAGCATCCCTCCTAAACGGTTTCAACCATATTGCCTTGAGTTACCAGTCTGGGTCGCCGATTATCTTGGACAACAACCGGAGACCTACCCGAATCCGGAAGCACGGATGGAACTGGTTATTAGGCTGGCACATCTCAACATTCAATATGGAACAGGGGGACCATTTGGAGCAGGGATTTTCCGCCTGGACACTCAAGAATTGGTCGCGCCTGGGGTGAATCTCGTCCTTTCGTCGAAAAGTTCAATGGCCCATGCTGAAGTGGTCGCGTTAATGACGGCACAGCAAATTGTCGGTTCCCATGATTTAGGGGCAATCGGGCTTCCCACCCACGAGCTGGTCACCAGTTGCGAGCCCTGCAGTATGTGCCTGGGAGCGATTTCCTGGTCCGGTGTTCGACAAATCGTCTGTGGCGCCAGAGGAAGCGACGCCGAAGCGGTTGGTTTTGATGAAGGCCCTAAACCTGCGAATTGGATTAGGGAACTTGAGCAGAGGGGAATTGCCGTCACCAGGGATATCGAGCGAGCCAGCGCATCTTCTGTCCTTCAGCAATATGTCCAAAGCGGCGGAGAGGTCTATAACGGCCGGAACGGTACATGATGCCTCTCATTCCCTTTCCAACTTTCAAGGAGAAATTCTGATGCCTCCTAAACAGAACACGTCAACAGTTTCGCACTCATCAACCATCACCCTCGCCATTGATATTGGCGGGTCCGGAATCAAAGGCCTCCTGCTCGATCAATCCGGTCAACCTCTGTCTGAACGGGTACGAATGGTCACACCGAACCCCGCGACACCACAGGCCATTGTCCCGCTTATTGTGGAAATTGCCCAGACACTCGGGCGGTTTGATCGGGTCTCAGTCGGCTTTCCCGGCGTGATTCATCAGGGGTGGGTGAAAACAGCGCCCAACCTGGATGCATCCTGGCCTGGAACCTATCTCGTTGGCGAACTGGAACAACAACTCCAAAAGCCGGTTCGGGCAGCCAATGATGCGGATGTGCAAGGCTATGGAGCGATCAAAGGCCAAGGGGTCGAAATGGTCATTACCCTGGGAACCGGATTTGGAACCGCGTTATTTATTAATGGGCACCTTGTGCCTAATATGGAAATTGCTCACCATCCCTTTCGAAAACAAGAGACCTACGAAGTACAATTGGGTGCCAACGCACTCAACAATGTGGGGAAAAAGCGATGGAATCTCCGTCTGGCGAAAGCTATTGAAATATTAGATCGGGTGATTAATTTCGACCATCTTTACATAGGCGGGGGCAATGGGAAAAAGGTGACCATCCCACTGCCATCTCATGCCACAATCGTTTCAAATACAGCGGGGCTCCTTGGCGGAATCGCGCTCTGGGCCGATCCCAATGTGGTCCCTCCACCGACAACCAAGAAGCTTGGCAGAGGAACGGCACGAAAACAGGCTCCTCGAAAAAAGTCATCAAAAACTCTCCAGAAGAAAAAGGATTGACTCCCATAATCGCCTCCCCACTCAGCTCGTTCCCCGCCAGGTTGCGCCCGACCGGCATCATGAGGAAAATTGCCTAATCGGCACATGCCACTATGATTCCTTACGGATTACCGCAACTTCTCTGGATAGGTCTGGGTGGGTTCCTAGGGTCGGTAGGCCGATTTGTGGTCGCCGGCTTCTTTAACCGCCTAAGCCCGGCTCTGGCCTTCCCCATTGGCACGTTGGCCGTGAACATACTCGGCTGTTTTCTGATCGGGTTACTCCATGGGTTGGCCGAGTCCCGGAATATCCTGGGAACGGACACCAGAATTTTTCTGTTTATTGGCGTGCTGGGTGGATTCACCACCTACTCTACCTTCGGGTTCGAATCTCTGGCACTCTTGAAAGACGGGGCCATGCTCAAAGCCTCCGCCAATATCATCCTCCATGTCTTCGTGGGTCTCGCTGCTGTCTGGCTGGGTGATACATTAGGTCGGCTCTAAGCTCAGGGCCCTTCATCCTCATTTCAATTCACACAATACATTTGGTCGTGAATTCCTTCTCTTGAAGCCACTTGGCGAGGAGGGGTTGAACAGGGTACAACCATAGATTCATCCTTCTCACGATCCGAATGGTCAGCATCTCTGAATATGTCCTCAAAAAAGCCGGTTGCACCTTCCAGCTCGCCTCATGCCGACCTGATCATTGAAGGCGCACGCCAAAATAACCTTAAGAATATTTCACTGAGGATCCCGCACAACGCCGTCACCGTGATCACCGGTTTGTCGGGATCCGGGAAATCCTCTTTGGCGTTCGATACCCTCTTTGCGGAAGGCCAATGGCGGTATGTGGAATCGCTCTCCTCCTATACGCGCATGTTCCTGGACCGCGTCAAACGGCCTGATGTGGACCGACTCACCAATATCCGTCCCTCAATTGCCCTGGAACAAAAAAATCCGATTCGAACCTCACGCTCCACCGTCGGCACCACCAGTGAAATTTCGGATTATCTCCGGTTGCTCTTCTCCAAAATCGGACGCCTGACCTGTCCCGACTGCAAGGTGGAAGCCATTGCCCACCATCCCACCACGGTCGCTCAGGATTTACTGAGTCGTTTTCCCAAGGAACGCGCCCTCGTCTGTTTTCCCAAACCCACGCCCCATCCTGATGCGCTTGAATTCATGAAAACGGCACTCCTCAAGCAAGGCTTCATTCGGGTCGTCATCAACCAGCAACTGATTAACCTCAACACGGATACTCTTCCCACCTCTCTACCATCTGAACTGTTGGTCGTTGTGGATCGGGTGACGTTGGACCCGGACTCTCGAAGCCGGTTGGTCGAAAGCTTGGAATCGGCGTTTCGCGAAAGTGAAGGCCGCGCCAGCGTCATCATCGGAGATCACGAACCTTTAGGCTTTAGTGCCGATCTGTCATGCCCGGGATGCGGCAGGACGTTCCCCACCCCACGACCCGTATCCTTTTCGTTCAATCATCCACTGGGGGCCTGTCCTGAATGCAAAGGGTTCGGCAATATCCTGCGCTACGACGAACGTCTCCTGATTCCCGACCCCGAAAAATCCTTACAGGACGGCGCGATCGAACCATGGACGAAACCATCCAATGTGTGGTGGCAGAAAGAAATGCTCAAAGCCTTCAAGAAGAAAAATCTCAACTCCACAGGACCCTACAACCGGCTCACCCAAGCGGAAAGGGACCTGATTTGGAAGGGAGAAGGAAAGCTCGAGGGCATCGATGATTTTTTCAAATATCTCGAGGGCAAACGCTACAAGATGCATGTCCGGGTCTTCCTAAGCCGGTATCGCAGTCCCTCGCCTTGCACAACCTGCCAGGGAACCCGCCTACGGCCGGAATCCCTCATGGTCAAAATCTATGAATGCCACATTCACGAGGTATGCGGATGGCCCCTCTCGGATCTTCAACGATGGCTTCAGACCTTGCCGCTGAGAACATTTGAGGAGGCGATCGCCAAAGATCTGTTGATCGCGTTGCAATCGAAACTGTCATTTCTCCTGCGCGTGGGTTTGGACTATCTCACACTCAACCGGGAAATGCGGACCTTATCTGGAGGCGAGGCACAGCGTATTCATCTGGCGACACAACTGGGCTGTCAGCTCATGGGCACACAATATGTCTTAGATGAACCGACGATCGGCCTCCATGCACGCGACACCGAGGCCATGGGCATGATTTTGCGAGAGTTGGCGGAGCGGGGAAACACCGTCATTGTGGTAGAACATGATCCGCAGATCATCCAGCAGGCCGATTACATCGTCGAACTGGGACCTCAATCAGGCGCTCAAGGCGGAGAGGTCATCTGTGCGGCCCCCTATCAGACGTTTCTCAAACATCCCCAATCGCTCACCGCTCAATACTTGCGGGGGGAACAAACCATTCCCTCACCATCCACACGTCGATCGGGAAACGGAAAGACCCTGCAATTCACTGGAGTACGCGAACAAAACCTTAAAAACCTGACGGTCAACATTCCCCTCGGCACGCTCGTCTGTCTCACGGGTCCTTCCGGATCAGGGAAAAGCACCCTGGCAGAAGCCACCATCTATGCAGCCCTGGCGAGGTTTTTTAAAGTGGATAATCCTCCGCAACCCGACCTGGACGGGATGATCGGGCCGGAGCATCTCCGAACCGTCTGCCTTATTGACCAGGAACCCATCGGGAAAACCCCGCGCTCCAATCCCATCACGTACATTAAAGCCTATGATGAAATCCGGGCCTTATTTGCGCAATCCCCTGAAGCGCGGGCGCACCGGCTCACGCCAGCGCATTTTTCCTTTAACACCGGGAAAGGCCGATGCGTTCGTTGCCAAGGGAACGGGTATGAAAAACTGGAAATGTATTTTCTCGCGGATCTCTACGTGCCTTGTGCAGACTGTGAAGGGAAACGGTTTCAGGAAAAAATATTACAAGTCCAGGTCAAAGGACACTCCATTCACGACATACTGAATCTCACCGTCGATCAAGCTACGATATTCTTTGCCACTTCCTGTCCCAAAGTCCTCAAAGGATTGCGCGTGCTTCAACAGCTTGGACTCGGCTATCTCACATTGGGACAACCAGCCACAACGTTATCCGGAGGCGAAACCCAACGGCTTAAAATCGCCAGGGAATTGACCAATTCCCCAAAACGATCAGCCGCCAATTCAGACCACAAAGGTGCCCTCTACATCCTGGACGAACCCACCAGGGGACTCCATCTGGAAGATATCACGCGCCTGTTATCTGTGTTGAATCAACTGGTCGAAGAAGGGAATACCGTCCTGGTGGTCGAACATCACCTGGACGTCATCAAATGCGCAGATTGGGTGATTGATCTGGGACCCGGCGGTGGAGATTCCGGCGGCCACATCGTCGCCGAAGGCTCGCCGGAAAAGATTGCCAACAGTCCCAACTCCATCACTGGAAATTTTCTGAAACCTCTGCTTATCCCAAACTAACATCCTTCCGTTCACCTGGGTACCGAGCTGGACAGCTGCAACGGCTGGTTAGGCGGAGTCCTCGCCAATGAAGTCACCATTAGGAGCCAGAATGAAATCGTCAGTCAAGGGGAAGAACGCATGAACTCCCCCATCGTCGATCGCACCAAGAACACGTATGTTTCCTCCGGGCTTTTCGTCCCAGATGACTTGGATTTCGTATTGGTAGCGGTTGCCCGCTTCACTCTGGACTCCCCCCGTCACTGGGTCGCCGTCAACGAATGAAGCCAACTCAGCATACGTGCGTTGCCGCCATTCCTTGAGTTCCTTTGACAAGAGTTCCCTCGCCTCGCGTTTATCCATCAGACTCACTTCCGTCTAATAAAGGCCGCGGCTGAGCAGGGGGCCGTCCGTTCGAGCTGCGCATTCAGCCGCCGCAGGCCACTGACACGAGCTTGGAGCCCCTGGCCTGTCAGATAGGTGCCAAATTGGGCGAAGAGTGTGTCCACCACCCCGGCTTGGGCCAACGTCTCGCGGAACAACCAGATCGTCTTGGCATCGGGAATCCGTTGATGCAGGTCG
>CABVRQ010000112.1 GCA_902500695.1 uncultured Nitrospira sp.
TTCACTCATCGGCGAAGGCTTCTTGCCAATTTCTTCAGAGCTGCCTTAGAGTGGTCCGGTCATCCGCTGAACCATTTTTCAATCATTGAGGGAACCGCTCATGTCCGCTGACGCTGCTGCTCTAGATCCGCTGAAACAGACCTTGCGACAGATCCATCACCTGCATGATGCCGCAGCCGTGCTCTCCTGGGATCAGGAAACCTATATGCCCTCTGGTGGAGGAGCAGTTCGTGCGGAACAACTGGCCACCCTTCAAACACTGGCACATGACCAATTTGTTTCACCTGAGATGGAATCGCGGCTTGGGACTTTTGTGGATCTCCCAACCGGCGCTCTTCATTCTCAGCACTCGTCCGCCCTGGATGAACCCGCACAAGCCCTCCTTCGCGAGACCTGGCGGGACTTTTCCCGCGCGAAAAAATTGCCGTCGGCGTTCGTCAACCAGCTTGAGCGGGAATGCTCGTTAGCTCAACAAGTGTGGGCGGAAGCCAGGAAGACGAATGACTTCCAACGGTTTCTGCCGAATTTGCAACGGGTCGTGAAACTCAAGCAACAAGAGGCGGAGTATCTGGGTTACACAGATTCTCCCTACAACGCGTTACTGGACACCTACGAGCCGGGATCGACCGTGGCGCAATTACGACCACTCTTTGCCACGTTGCGGACGGAGTTGATCCGACTGCTGGATTCCATTCGACAGTCCCCTGTCCAACCCGACACCCAACTCCTGACGCAATCGTATGGGCAAATCCCACAGATGGACTTTGGACGGCTGGTGCTCAAGCACATGGGCTACGATTTTCAACGCGGACGCCTGGATTTGTCGGAGCATCCCTTTACGACGGCCTTCCATCCAACCGATGTGCGGGTCACCACGCGGGTCTTCGAAACGGATCTCCCCTCCTGCCTCTTTAGTTGTATTCATGAAGGCGGGCATGGCCTGTATGAACAAGGGTTACCCACCAAACACTATGGCACGCCATTAGGCGAAGCCGTTTCCTTAGGCATTCATGAAAGCCAATCCCGTTTATGGGAAAATTGCGTGGGACGGTCCCAGGCGTTTTGGCAATATTTTTACCCGAAACTTCAGGAAATCTTTCCGACACAGTTGGGGGAGACCAGTGCGGAGGATTTCTATCTGGCAATTAATCGAGTGGCCCCGTCGTTTATCCGGGTCGAAGCCGATGAACTGACATACAACCTGCATATCATGGTGCGATTTGAAATTGAGCTGGATATCATTGAAGGCCGCTTGTACGTTGAAGATCTGCCGGAAATCTGGAACGCCAAAATTCAGGAATATTTGGGAATCGTTCCGTCCTCCGATGCGGAGGGCGTGCTGCAGGACGTGCACTGGTCCTTTGGTGCCTTTGGCTATTTTCCCACCTACACGCTTGGGAATCTGTATGCGGCCATGCTCTTTCGACAGGCACAAAAAGATCTTCCAGACCTCGACCAGACTATCAGTCAAGGCAACCTGCTTCCCTTGAAAGGCTGGCTGAATGACCGTGTGCATCGTTGGGGACGACAGTATACGGCGGCCGACCTCATCACACGCGTGACAGGGCAAGCCCTGACACCTGAACCCTTCCTTCAAGACCTCAGGCAGAAATTCGGCACCTTGTATCAATTTCCGACAACATTCCCTGCCTCCAACGCCGAATAATCCATCAGATTTTATCGGTGTTTTCATTTTCCGAGGCAACCTTTTCGACAGGTTGCCGCTGATTTGTGCACGTCCCTAACCTGGCCTCACTTATTCATTCGTTGCCTTTTCCCTTTACAGGGGAACAACGTGCAACGAGGCGTGTCAAACCTTTTTCAAGGAGTGTGTACCGTGAGGCTGAATTCACAAAAGGTTTCCGTTTTCATGTTTGCCCTTGTTCTTTCAGTTGGTCTGTTATTTCCCTTGCCCTGGGCAGAAGCCAACGTGAATAAGGTTGACATTAACGCTGCCAGTCTGGAACAACTCGAGGCCGTCAAAGGCGTGGGACAGGATATCGCCCACAACATTCTCGCCTACAAAAAGGATCATGGAGACTTTAAGTCGTTCGATGACCTGGGGAAAGTCAAAGGCGTGGGAAAAGTCAGGCTGGAAGCGCTACGGGAAACCTTTACCGTTGGCTCAACAGCCTCTCCTGTCGAGACCTCGCCTACCAAGTAATTTTAGAATCTTTGATTCACAAGACCGAGGCCGAACACAGGTTCGGCCTCGTGACTTCGTTGCCTCTCTTCACCGATCACAACCACACCCCAGGGATTCACCGTCATCCGGATGCCGATTGGGCCTTAATACCCCATCGCCGCATTCAAGGTTTTTACCTGTGCGGGTGACAGCGTGATGGCTTCGGTCACTTCTATCCGCGAAGGCACCAGCATGATGGTATGGAAGGAAATATCCCGGATGGCCAATTTTTGCTCAGGATTATCAGCTGGACCTAATTCCACGGCCTCCACGGCGCTCATAATGGCGCTGGTATCCATAGGGCCATATTTCTCGACAACCGTCTGAATAATTTCCATGACCTGTTGATTGGCTTCGGGTTCCTTCATCATCTGGTCAACCAGGTTCACGACCCCCTGGGCCTGTTCCGGCACATCAAAATTCTCTATCCGTTCCTTCCTACGCAAGAAGAGTAAGTCATTATCGACATCCTTGCTAAAAGCCCCATAGGGAAATCGTACGAATTCAAAATGCAACCCTTTCAATCCTTTCCCCAACATTTGCAATTCACAAAGGAATAATAATTGCTGAAGTTTTACGTCACTCATCAGACCCATGGATTCGGTCAAATGCAAAGTATAAATCAGCAAAGCGCGGTCACCGGTCACTTCTGAGGGTTTTCTCATACGTTCTCCCTAAATTTCCTCACCAATGCCAAAACAAACAAAATAATTCTTGACCCCCTAGGCTGGTTGGGGTTTAATATCTTTCTTCATTCATTCAGAAAGTTTTTACTATGCCTAAACCAGTCAAAGAACTCGAAACACTCAAACATCATCTTCAAAAAAACAGTCTCAAACTGACTCGTCAACGCGAGTTAATTCTGACGACCTTCTTGAAAATGGAGCATGTTACTGCCGAGCAGTTATATCATATCCTCGCCAAAAAAGACCCCCATATTGGCCTCGCCACCATTTATCGCACACTCAAATTATTCTGTGAAACCGACCTGGCACAGGAACGCCATTTCGGCTCACAAACGCAATTCGATAATGTGTCCCACAAGGGTCATCATGATCACCTCATTTGTACTTCCTGCGGAAAAATTGTCGAATTTCAAAATTGCCAAATCGAAAATTTACAAGAAGAGGTTGCGAGAATTAACGGCTTTACCATTCAAACCCACAAACTCGAACTTTACGGTCTCTGCAATACCTGCCAACCCGCCTGATAGATCTGGCTTTTCCGTTCCCTTCGTTCACAGCTTTTTCCTTTTGATAACGAATACTTCTCAAATAGAGACTGTTGCTCCAACCTATCGGCGCAAAAACTGAATCATCCACGCTCTCACCCGCCTTTCTCTATCCGGGACACGGGCTCAAACCAATGGCGTTGCTTGGCTTCATGGGTTTTTTTTAAGATAAGTCAGGGTATTACACACTACATTTCTCCCATTCCTGTGTATAATAAGAACTGGTTCAGGGAACTCACAGATCATGATCTGTCAGCTTATTTTTTCAACCCTAGCTTTTTTCTCATAGCGAAAGGAGGCTGTTCACATGACAATTAAAGGCAGAACGAACCACACACGAATGATTCCTCTCTGGTCCGGGGTCTTATCCTTAATTTTGGGATTCCCCGCGATGGGTTTGGCCACAGGATATGGAGGAGATGCGCACCACCCATCTGGAAACAGCGCGTCCCCCCACGGGACAGGAGCCTATGGCCATGCCCAGGCTCCACATGGCACAAGCATGTCCGGTGGCTATGGCACCGGAGGAAGCTCCCATTCATCAGGACATGGTCCTCATCAAAGTGCCTCTGAATTTATTGAGCACATTTTGAAATTCAAAGAAGGCATGGCCATTACCGATGAACAGGTCGCCAAACTTCAAACGATTAAAACCAATTTTGAAAAAACAAAAATTAAAATGAAAGCTGACATGCAACTGACCAGCTTGGATTTGCACGAGTTGTTGCGGAATGACCAAGGTGACTTGGGCGCCGTTGAATCCAAACTGAAAAGTCTGTATGAGATTCGTGCCGGGCTTTACCTGGCGTCAGTAAAAGCCGGTCGGGACGCCAAGGCCGTGTTAACCGATGAGCAACGCTCTCGGATGCAAGCGGTCCATGATCGTCTCGACTCGTATAAAGAAGGCGGGATGACGAAAGGTCATCCAGGCGGGTATTCCCACCATTCCAAAGACAAACCAAGCTAAACAGTACTCTCGCCAAACAGGTTCAATCAAAAAAAAGGAGGCTTCATGCCTCCTTTTTTTATTGATTGAGGTTGAGAGCCTTGTTACGGCTCAAGGCTCAAACGACCCTTCAGACCGGATGAGACAAAAACTTTTCCTTCCTGATCAACAATCACCCCTTCCACATCGGGCAATGACTCAATGAGGGCCATGCCCTTGTCGGGACCCATGACAAAAATCCCGGTGTCCAACCCATCGGCCATCACACCATCTTTGGCTATGACCGTCACGCTTTGACATCCGCGAGCCGGATGAAGGGTCTTGGGATCGAGAATATGGTGAAAGCGAACCCCGTCTTTCATAAAATACCGTTGATAGTCTCCCGCCGTGGAGACCGCTTCATCCTCTAATTCGATCCGTCCTAAGACCTCCCCCTGCTTTTTTCGAGGATGCTGAATGCCAAAGACAAACCGCTGATGATCCGGCATGCGTCCGAACGTTTTAATATCCCCGGACAGGGCAACCACGCCTGCTGTCGCCCCTGAAGCCTGCATCACCCTGGCAGCAAGGTCAGCCGCATACCCTTTCCCGATTCCTCCAACATCAATAGACATCCCGGGATGACGCAACCACACCCTTCGCGTTTTTTCGTCCAACTCCATGCTTGATAACTCCATCTGCGGGCGGAGCTCTTCCAGATATTCCCGGGACGGAACCTGCCCTTCCCCGCTGGCATCCCATGCCTTGACCGCTGGACCAACGGCGATATTGAACCCTCCCTGCGTGAGCTTAGCCATCTCCAGAGATCGCACTAATACCTCAAACGTTTCCTGACTCACCTGGATCGGTTCCCGTCCCGCCGCAGCATTCACCTTCGATAATTCACTGGTTGGAATCCAGGTACTCATCAGGTGTTCAATGCGCCGAATTTCGGCCAAACCGGCCGAAACTGCGGTTTTGGCCGTTTCTTCATCCGATGCCACTCCAGTCACAAAAACCAGAGTCCCCATTAAATACTGGCTACGCTTGATGAGAGCACTTTTTGCCAGACCGGCATCCAGACTGACCAGCGTAAGTGCAACAGAGAAAAAAACAATGGCAAAATGATTAAATGAATGCTGATTCATAGATACAAATTCCCAAAGACAGCGAAACGCGCCTCCCCTATTCATGAAATAAAGAACGCAACAAACGGATTTTCAGCGATAAAAGTATGGGGCCTTTGGATATGGAGCCACGACATACATCCTGGCTTTGTGAGTGGTAAGTTCCGGGAACGAGTTCACAACAAATCTGCCTCTCAGTATTGGATCAGCTTCAAAGACTTCCTCCCAATTCGGATTTCTCTGTGGAACCTCCATCCGGACCATCCGTTGGGTCCTGGGTGTATCAACCTTCAACTGCCATGTGCCTAAGTAGGTCATTTGATTGGCGGGAATATGAAACCTCATCGTAACTGAGGACTCCGCCCTAAAGGGGCCTTCATTAAATTGCAAGCGAATGACCTCATAGTGCCCAGGCAGGAGAAATACCGAGAAAGTTTGCGCCTCAGCTTCGACCATGACACGAGTTCGTTCCTGCGTGGAGGCATGGATCACATCAAAAAAACGCAATCGAGTAGGAAACTGGCGTGGATTCGGCCCTATGGTTTCGAGGTCAATTCCTCCAAATACCAGTGATTGGTCCCCCCCGCCACCAGTTACATTCTGAGCTCCCACGGTGAAACAACCTGAAAGGAACATGCTCAAAATTGCAATTAAAAAATGAGCTCTCAACGATCCCCAATCAAGATGACGAGATGTATTGCAATATGGAAACAATGACTCACCTCCCCTAAGGGCTTAGGAGCCCGTTGATTTGTCGACCATTTTGGTTCCAGCCCCGCATCAACTCTTATCCTCATAATGGCAATTCATGTGATGAAATCCCGCCCACGCTTCAACCTCGCCAAGCTTGTTATATAGCTTATCAAACGGTTCGGGCTTAGCACGAACAGGGTGAAAAATTCATCTCCCGCTGGGTAAGAATCCGTTCGCCATAAGTGCCGCGTACGGCGCAGTCGTCGAGGTGAGGTGAGAGGACAATTGCCGTTTTTAGGATTACATAGGCCCAATATGGCTTGTCCGATAGAAATGTTACTGAACCCTCTAAAAAACTTGATCTTGACAAATCGTGCCGAGTGAGATATTACTGCTCCCGCTTTAAGGATATTAATAATAGTTATCAATATTATTTAACTACCTGAACTTTAATCAAATAGATGGAGGTGAGCAAAAATTACACCATGGCACCAGGGGTCGTAAAAGAATGTTCTGAAGCTCGATGTGAATGTGGTCAGTTGGTCGCAAAGCTTGGAGTTAACGGAGTTGAGTTGAAATGCAAACGATGTAAACGTCTTATTCTCATACCTTTCTCGACTCTCTCTGATTCCGAAGTCGCCATCCAACTATGCGCGACCTCACCACCTATTAGCACTCCCTCATAAAGAATCCGGGAGAAGCTTGTCCTCTCAATTAACCTGAGGGCCTTTGAGTCCCACTCAATCTCAATAACCTCAGAGGACCCTTTAGAGTCCCCATCCGTTTGATTGGAGGAAATGCAATGAAGTCAAGATTGCTCATGGGGGCTCTGGTAGCCTTAACATGTATGTTCGGACAGTATGGTTTTCAGGGAATCGCCGGCGCCGAAGAACTGACGCAGACTGAACAGGAGGCGATTAACAAAGCCGTTGACCAAAGGGTGCAAGAGCTTATGAGGGGAGGCGGAAGCGCGACACAGATGGACGGCGAACCGGTCTCTCCTACAAGCAGGAACGTTCGAGACCTTGGAACATATTTTGGTAAGAGTCAAAAACCCAATTCAGCCATGCAAGGGTCCGGAGGATTGATCTATGCCCGGCCTTTCGTTTCCAGCCCAAAAGCCATCGTGGGTGGATACATGGACATTGAATACTTCAATCGAAAGAACCAAGGGAACAGTAATTTCGACCAACACCACTTAGTACCCTTTATTTATGCCGATGTCAGTGATCGGGTCAAAATCGCAGCAGAAATCGAATTTGAGCATGGGAATGAGCTGACCGTGGAATTCGCCACTATCGATTATCTCATTCAGGAACCCGTCAACCTTCGCGCAGGAATCATCCTGGTACCCATGGGGAAATTCAACCTCCTGCATGACGCCCCCCTCCGTGATCTCACCGAACGCCCTATCGTGGACCAACGAATCCTCCCATCAACCCTCCACCAACCGGGTGTCGGAGCCTACGGCACATTCTATCCCTCAGCTCTCTCAAAGCTGGATTACGAAATCTATGTCCTCAATGGATTCACCAACGCCTTTGGAGGCGAGGACAATCCCAATAACACGTCCAATATCAACCAAAATAACGGACTCCGCTCGGCTCGCTCAAGCAGCACCGAGTTTGACAATAATAATGGGAAATCGGTAACTGGGCGAATAGCCTTCAGTCCTGTTTTGGGAGTAGAAGTCGGTGGTTCTGGATTTTACGGGAACTATGGCACCCGGAAGGGTGATAATCTGGCCATTGTGGCATTAGATTGGACCTTCCAACGTGGTCCATTTGAGTTAATTGGAGAAAGTGCCTGGTCTCACATCGGAAACAACGACAAAAATCAAGACGGAACGAAGAACGGCAATCCAGAGAAAATGCAAGGATACTACATCCAAGGGAATTACCACTTCCTTCCAGAATGGCTGAGCAACCTGGCCCCGACCTTCTTCAAAAAGGAAGTCTCCACATTTACCGCCGTGGTGAGGTGGGAAGAAACGCAACTCGGAAAGGATTTAAGTGGTGAAGCCAGGAAAACCGGGGAATGGCAACGTTGGACCTTCGGTTTAAATTTCCGTCCCACGGAAGATAGTGTCTTTAAAACCGACTTCCAGTACACGCCTGTAGGCCTAGATGATAAAGGTAATAGGATCAGTGACACAGCCTTTATTGCATCCTGGGCGACGTATTTCTAAAATATCTCGAATGAGAGGCGGGGAAAAGATCCTAAACATTTTCCCCGCCTCTGGAAATCTTCAAAAAATAGAACATCCTGAGAATACTGATAAAAATCAACATAAATATCCATATTGACCGCTTTCAAATTCCACTGATATAATCGGCCTACAATATCTCATAATGAGAATCAAATTCAAATAAATCGAAATTCATTCTCGTTTTTTAATTTATTAATCCCGATATTGTTTTCATATTGTTATTTATGTTGGCTCTATCCCTTGCTTCCCTGATTCGCACAATCTTTATTTTGGCATGTACAGCTTTTTTTCTAGGCTGCAGCTTCCTTACCGGTCAAGACTTGATTGTCGATCGATACATGGCCTGTCCAATTGATTCTGTATGGAATTCCTCATTGGAAACTCTCAAAGCCTATCCGGTGACCAAGAAAGACAAGTCTAACGGGGTGATCGAAACCGGGTGGCGGGTGGAATATGTGCAAGGCGCCGCCTATGGCCTTTTCCAACGTGAAGGAATGGGCGACAAAGAACGATCTCAACTGACCCTGACCATGAAGCCCCTCGATTCCAATGCCGTGCGATTACAAATTGCGGAACGGCGGCAACATTGGGGATTCCGTGGTGGCGGCAGAATTTATGATTGGTATCCGGTCGAGCCATCAGAAAAAGCCGTGAATAATATTTTGACCAACTTAACCAAGACACTTGAGGCTGAAGGATGCTTCATCGAATCCTGATTATCCTCCTCCTCAATGCACTCCTTTTTCTTGGTCTGACCTCGGGAGGCCAGGCCCAAGACGAGCAAATCTGGGATCAGGATTTGAACCGATACCTTACGCCCCAGGAAATGGTTCAGGAAGATGTCTACCTGACTCCGGAAGAGGCCGCCAAATTGACACTTCCTGACTCCGATTCCATCCGCTTGGAGGTCATCACCCTCACCGACGACCAAAAACGACTCATCGAAGAACGAATAGGATGGCAATTTCCGGAATCGACCTTTGATTGCTTTATTGGAGAAACGAAGGGAGAAATCGATGGATGGGCCTTTGTCCAACATACAATCGGCAAGCATAAGGCGATGACCTATATGGTTGGAGTTGACCCCGATGGGGAAGTCACCAACGTTGAAGTATTGATATATCGGGAATCACGGGGAAGCGAAGTGCGAAAAAAACGCTTCAGTTACCAATACCATGGAAAAACGATTGAGGACCCCATTCGGATCAACCGGGATGTCCTCAACATTTCCGGCGCCACCATGTCCGTACGATCCATGAGTGCCGGCGTTAAGCGCGCCCTCGTCCTGGCCCATGAACTCTACTTACAATCCAAGAGCCAAGCCCCCATCAATACGGCCAGTCAAACGAACAAAGGCTTTTTGGAGTCCCTGCTGGGTTTCTAACCTCCTGCAGTAATGGAATGCGAAATTTCAATGCCCGCTTCCGGCTCCGTGATACCGACCGCCATATCCGCTTAGTCTATACCTGGTTTCTCCTGCTCATGCTCGCAGGATTTATTTTCACCTTTTTCTGGGCTCATAGCATGACTGAGTTAAGCCTTAAAGGCCTTGCCGAACATTACCGAGGGTCTGATGCGACCTTTGGTGAACCAATGCCCTTTGGCCAACTGGCCGAGACCACACATTTTCATCTGTTTACCATGCCGGTCACATTCATGATTTTGGTCCATGTGCTCTATCTCACAATGGTCGGGCCCACCATAAAAGTGGTTACGACATGGATGGCCTTTGTCGGAGTCACCCTGGATCTGGTTTCACCTTGGCTGATTGCCTATGTGTCCCCAATCTTTACCATCGCCATGTTGACCGGAGACATCCTGATGGTTGTAGGGTTTCTCATCATGTTCGTCATACCCATGTATGAAATGTGGTGGCAAAAATCCGCCTTTATGATGCCGGAATCGGATGACTGATGTATGTCCTATTCCCGATTAGAAGAACATTCTTTACCTGGACCCATGCATAGACGCGGATCACTTCAACTACTCAGTTCGCTTGAAAAGGCTTTTGGACCTTATGATGGACTGCGACAAAAAATTTCTCATCCAATCGAATCAGACGGAAAACTTTTCATGAGAAAGGAACAAACACTTCGCCCACATCGTGCATCGGCATGGTCAAGGTTTCCTCACCATGGCTATGGGACGTGGATAGGCGTCAGCCTCTTTTCCGTATTTCTTTCTGCCTGCGCCCCAGATTTGTATTGGGCAAAACCAGACGCAGGCGAAGGTGAATTCGAACAGGATCTGCGCTCGTGTCGGGAAATTCTGATCAATGAGGTTCAAGATTCCGAGACTTCACTTAACCCATTCAGCAAAGGATTAACTGATGATGCCCTGGC
>CABVRQ010000113.1 GCA_902500695.1 uncultured Nitrospira sp.
AATATTTAGGCATCTCCTTATAGTTCTGTCTCATCATATCAAAAATTCTCGCCATTGAGTGATTCCTTCAAAACTGGTTCCCACATGCGGTTGCCTCTTCCTTTGCCCGCGCCTTAGGAGGAGCGACAGGGAGACAGAATCCATACCGCCTCTATGTTAAGAAAAAAATGTGGACCGAATGATCATGATAGGAACCACCTCCGATGTCCTAGAAGAGCATCAAGGCGCCCAGTTGTCACAGCCCGTATTCTTTCCTCATGCGGGAACACGCCAGCTTCAATCCTGACGGCATCTATTTATTAAAAAAGGCTTTAATTGTGTCGACCACATACTGGAGTTGATCCGGTGTGAGCTCCGGATAAATGGGAAGGGAGAGCACCTCTTGGGAGAGCTGTTCCGAGACCGGGAAATCGCCTTTATGATACCCGAGATCCTGGTAACATTCCTGAAGGTGGAGGGGGACGGGATAATAAATGCGATTGCCTATGCCATGTTGGGTAAGGTAGGCACTGAGTTCGTCTCGCTGTGGAGTGCGAATGGTGAATTGGTTGTAGACATGAGTATTGCCGGATGACACTACCGGCACCGTCAATCGCTCCTCAAGACCGCATGCCTGAAACAGTTTCTGATAACTCGCCGCATGTGCTTGACGCTTGGCAGTCCACTCAACCAAATGCTGAAATTTCACCTGGAGGATGGCGGCTTGCAACGCATCCAACCGGCTGTTCATCCCGATGAAATGATGATGGTACTCTGACCGGCTCCCGTGAACACGCAAGAGTTGCAGCCGCTCGGCCACCTGGGGGTCCCGCGTGGTAATCAACCCGCCATCACCAAATCCCCCTAAATTTTTCGACGGGAAAAAGCTGAAGCATCCCGTGCGCCCGAATGCTCCGGCTTGGACACCGTTTCGAGCAGCACCGATGGCCTGACAGGCGTCCTCGATAACCGGGATTCCCTGGGCATCCGCGATCTGAAGGATGGTTTCCATGTCCGCGCATTGCCCAAAAAGATGGACCGGAAGAATGGCTTTGACGTCGGAAGTGAGGCTATCCGTTAACCGGCCGGGATCGAGATTAAACGTTTCAGGCATCACATCGACAAACACCGGACGCGCGTGAAGCCGGGAAATCACACCTGCAGACGCAAAAAATGTAAACGGGACCGTCACGACGCGATTGCCAGGTTCTATCCCCACTTCCATCAACGACAACAGTAACGCGTCGCTTCCTGACGCCACACCAATCGCATGATCCGTGCCGATGAATGCCGCCAGTATCTGCTCCAGGTTCTGAACATGGGCGCCCAGAATAAAACTTTGCTCCGCACACACCTTATCCAACACCACCTGAATGTCCTGTTTGATGCTGGCGTATTGGGTTTTCAAATCAAGAAGGGGAACGTTCACGATATGACGACTCCATAATGGGCTTGGAAGTATAGAAGCAATGGTCGTATGGACAGAAATTTACAAAAAAGGATATTAGCACTTAAGTGGTAAGACGGAAGGGCAACAATACCAACAACGTTTTCTGAATGCTATAGTCAGACGCCTTGGCCATTCACCCGCTACCGGTGGGCAACAGCGCGAACAAGACCGCATACCGGCACCCTTTGCCAATCCCGATACACACGAGTGCCCTGACCCAGCCCACCCGCAACCACCCTGCTGCGATGCAGAGCGGATCCCCAATAAACGGCACCCAGGACAATAACAGCACCGGACTGCCCCACTTGCGAACCCGTTCCACTGCCAGATGCTGAGCCGGTTTGGTTAACTCATTGAATGGATACCACCACCCGATGAGCCACCCCAAGGCCCAGGAACTCATTCCACCCAGGGTATTGCCTGCTGTCGCCGTGGCGAGAAGACTCCAGGCAGGGAGATGTCCCTGTGATGCCAAAATGACGAACACAACCTCAGAGCTTCCCGGCAATACGGTTGAGGAAAGAAACGCACTTAGAAATAATCCGATAAGGGAATACTCATCTCCAGTCATAGCGGCTGCGCTCACCTGTCGTCCTGTGCCAGGCGGATCGAATGAAACTTCAAATTCGCATCAAAGGTGATCTCAAATGTCCCCTGGATCCCCTGATGCGAGACAAATGGACGAAGTACTCTTGCGGGAAATTGGATCGTCCGACCATCGATTGACGGTGCCACCACATATTCCACCGCACCCTGGTAATAGGCCTGAAAGCGTTCGTGAGAAATTTTCAGCCTCACGGTCACGGTTTGCATGACATTCTCCAGGGTCTCAACTCACAAGTCATACCGTGCACCTGAACCCTCTCCTGAAAACACACCATCCTCAAGCAGAACATCTAGCCTCCAACACGCCTCTCATGCTATGAACTGTTACGTTGGATGTCTTGGGCGCGCTCCACACTTAACCGATGATCCCGGGTACAATATCAATAAAGGGCATTTATTCCACAGTGCTACTGCTCCAGAACCATTGACATCATGACTGATTATCGCCAAGAACTCTCCATCATCCGGCAAGCCCTTGGCCTCGCAAGTGATCGTCTTCACAGAATCCAGTATGAAGGCTTGGCCATCCAGATCAAGCCGGACGGATCGCCAGTGACCAATGCCGATCTGGAAGTCAATCGTATCATTCAGGAAGCCTTGTTCGCCGCCTACCCTGATGATGGCTGGCTCTCGGAAGAATCGCCCGACAACTCCCTCAGACTGAAAAAAAACCGTGTGTGGATCCTGGATCCCATCGATGGGACCAAACCCTTTATTAAAAGCCTGCCACAATTCGCCATCTCTCTCGCGCTCATTGACAATGGACAGGCCTCGATCGGGATTATTTTCAACCCGGCCACGCGGGAATATTTTTGTGCCGTGCGAGGTGAACCGGCGACCGTGAATGGCTGCCCCATTCATGTCGCCCAGACCACAGGACATCGCTTCTCGTTTCTGGTGAACACAGGACCCATTGCCCGCTCCACCATTCGCACATGGCGAGAAACCGCCAATTGCCGCACGCTGATGGGTTCCATCGCCTATTCATTGGCACTGGTGGCTGCCGGACAGATTGACGGATTGATCAATATCGGCACACAGAACGAATGGGATATCGCTGCCGCCCTCCTTCTGGTTCAAGCGGCAGGGGGGGTCGTCGTGGACAGAGATGGGAAACCCATTCAATGCAACCAACCTCATCCCACCGTCAACGGCATCATCGCCGCTCGCCCTGATGCCATGCCCGTGATCAAGCAATTTCTTGCGAGCCTCCCTGCCTAGGAACCTGTCGGACTGAGGATGAATCGCCTTCAAAAGTGTCTAAGCGGTCCATATTTCGCCGCTGTCTTAGACCATAGTCCCACTATGGGCCAGCGAAATCGTCAAAATCTGGCCTCGCTCAGCCGCTTTTTCGCTCTCGATCCCCTACGCCCGACAGGCTCCTAGCATTTTTCCATCAGGCCACGGGCGTTTCGTTATCCAGCTTCCTAGGGAAAACGGATCATCCCTATTCGCCTGATTGCTTCATGTTTGTTCAAACTGGATGAGATTCGCGCTGTTTGCCGTACCACTCATTCAGCGTAATGGGCTTCGATCCATTCTGCATTCAACAGAATATGGTCAAGGCATCACCTCTCCCATTCTCATCATTCTTTATCAAAAATCCTTCCCAGCCGGCTTTTCCTTAAACTCAGCGAAGATTCAACCGA
Source organism: uncultured Nitrospira sp. (assembly GCA_902500695.1). Taxonomy (GTDB): domain Bacteria; phylum Nitrospirota; class Nitrospiria; order Nitrospirales; family UBA8639; genus Nitrospira_E. The sequence goes on from CABVRQ010000113.1 coordinate 3,685, forward strand.
AAAAACAGATGGGCCACCCCACGTATTCGCTGTCGTCATCAAGCGACAATCCTCCACCAGACTGAAGGGTGGGCAGTCTGTTTCAACCAGGAAGTTGGGCAATCGGATCATGCGCGGAGCCGTCAAAAACACGATTAAGATCCTGACCATCGAGGATGATACCGCCCAGATAGAAGCCCTCAAAGAAGCACTGACGGTGGCCCAAATCATCTGTGTGGAAATTCTGGAAGCCGAAGACGGCGAACAAGCCATGGCCTTTTTAAATCAGGAGTATCCCTTTATGGATGCCCCACAACCCGACCTGATTTTTCTTTCCAATCATCTCCCCGATGTGTCGGGAGAAGAAATCATAAAGGGACTTCAACGCGACCGCCGCTTACAATCCATTCCGGTGGCCTTGTTTTCGGAAGAAGCTCCGCGGCAATCGAAAAATTTTTCTTTCCCTCCCAATTGCCATCTTTTTAAACGACCGAAGACCTGCGACGAATGGATGTATGTGCTGCGATGCATTGAAGATGTCTGGGTCTCGCTTTTAAACATGGCAGGGAAACCTCTCATCTAAGACCGGGGTTATTCCCCGCCTGTTGCCTGGCCTGCCTTGCCGATTTCCGGTTTCCTCCGGCCACCATCTGAAATTCATACAACCTCGATTCCAATGGACCATTGAACAAGGGGATTTTGCGTGACGGCGCTAAGTGAATGAGTTTAGGAAGACGCGAATCGGCCGTGAGCACATAGACATCCCACCCAGTAAACCGCTGCTTCAAGAGATTTCCAAACTTCGGATACCACTCCTCCAGCTCCGACCGGTCTCCCATTCTCACTCCATAGGGAGGATTGGTAACCAGAAAACCCTTTGGTCCAGGAGGCGTCACATCCAACACATCCACCTGACCCAATTGAATATCTTCAAGCCCCAAGCCTTCAAGATTTGTTCTCGCCATGGTTAAGGCATTCGCATCCTCATCATAACCAACAATAGAGAGACCCGGACCGGGGGGAATCGGTTTGATCGACTCTTGGCGTAGGTGATCCCAGATCGTGTGATCAAAATTCTGCAGGTGCCGAAAGGCAAATTCCCGACCACGGCCTGGCGCAATCCCTTTGGCCATCAACGCCGCCTCAATTAAAAATGTGCCCGCGCCACACATCGGATCAAGCAAGACCTGCTCGCCGGTCCAACCTGAAAGCCGGAGGATGCCGGCCGCCAAATTTTCTCGTATCGGCGCGTCTCCCGCCACCTTCCGCCATCCACGTTTAAACAGCGGATCTCCCGAGGTATCGATATACCACACGACATGCTCTTCATCGACAAAGACCACAATTTGAATATCGGGTTGGCGTTTACTCACCTCGGGGCGTGCATGTTCCACCCGAACAAATCGGTCACAAATGGCATCTTTCACTCGCAATGTCGCAAACTCAAGGCTTCTCAGTGGAGAATGTTGAGCAATGATGCGAACTTTGATGTGACAGTCCACGGAAAAATATTCGGGCCAGGGAAGACATGAGGCAAGGCGATAGAGATCCTCCTCATCCCGGTACCATCCCTGTCCGATTCGCCACAGAATCCGGCTGGCAATGCGACTTTCTAAGTTGAGCCGGTAGCAGAGGGGAAAAGTGCCCTGACATTCGACGCCACCAGGGGTGGATCGAATTTCCTGCCCACCCAATTCTTGAAGTTCGTGGCTGAGAACTCCTTCTAAGCCACGAGGACATGTCGCAAAAAATATTTCCATAATATGAATAATCGCGGGGTGTATGGTTACCGGTTGAGGTTAGGAACAATCATTGATGAAGAATCTTCGCGCATTCGGGTTCCATCAGTGCTCCAATCCCATTCTGTCTTCTTCATTCAGGTAGAATCAGGTTTAATTTAAAAGGATCGGGCGGTTCCGGGTGGTGGAAGCCGAACCCAGCAGCCTCCTCATAATCAACAGTAACGCCCTCCATCCGTTGTGCGCAGGAGCCGTCGATTGCGACGATGAGCCCTTCAATATCTAAAACCGAATCCTCCTGTGTCACTGCGTCTTCAAGGGTAATGGAAAAAACGAGGACTTTGTCATCCCGGTCCCGAACGGCTAAACGAACAATGGGATCTTCGGGGTGCTCCTCGATCAGGACTTTTAATTTTTCTACGGCAGGTGTGGTGATGTGGATCATGATCTCTCCTCTTGACGAAACGGCCAATCGTCAGATTGACCTGCCATGTCTCGCATATCATCGAGCTCCCTTCCCAGCATAAACAATCCTCCATCAATTTTCTTGGGTATTTCTACAATCTCAGATCTCGAAACTGCGCTGGTAGACTTCAGGATTGACACAATGTGGAAGCGCATCTCCACGTAACCCGGCAACGATATTCTCAGCGGCAATGCAGGCCATTCTGGTCCTTGTCGCCACAGAAGCACTCCCCAAGTGTGGGATAACCAGACAGTTAGGAAGCGTGAGGAGCGGGTGTGACGCAGGAATGGGCTCCGGATCAGTGACATCTAAGGCTGCCCCACCAATATGGCCATGCACTAAGGCGTGGTACAGGGCCTCAGGATCAACCACGGCCCCACGAGCCGTATTGATCAAAATACTTGATGGCTTCATGGCTCGAAACTCAGCTTCCCCAATCAAATGATGCGTGTGAGGAGTCAGGGGTACATGCAAGCTCACAAAATCCGACTGAGCTAATGCCCCATGCAAATCAACCTTCTGGAATGAAGTGGTCACCGGTTCCCCCTGATTAATCCCTGCAGAAGAATCCTCCCGTGGCAAAACCGGTGTGGCAAAGGACTGCGTACCGGATCCGGATGATCCAGAAGATTGGGGTGACCGCACCGCTAGCACCTTCATCTGAAATCCTTGAGCGCGCCTGGCCATCGCCTGCCCGATCCGGCCAAACCCCACAATACCTAACGTCGCACCATGCACATCCTGTCCCAGCAAGAGATCAGGGCTCCAGGTTGCCCATTGTCCCTTTCGCACATACTCGGCTCCTTCGACAATCCGTCTGGCTGCAGAGAGGAGCAGCGCAAAGGCCAGGTCCGCAGTTGTTTCAGTTAAAATACCCGGTGTGTGCCCAACCGGGATACCACAGGCTGTACATCCTGCCACGTCAATATGATCATATCCGACAGCCATGGTGCTAATCACGCGAAGCCGTTTACCGGCCTGAAGCACCTCTCGATCAATCCGGTCCGTCAACAGGCAATACAGGCCCTCTGCCTCAGGAAGATGATCCAATAACCACTTCCGATCAACGGGGCAATCCTGCTCCCAGCAGACAAGGTCGGCTTGTGCCCGTAACACATCCCAGGCCTGTTGTGGGAGACGTCGTGTGACAACAACTTTCGGAAGGGTCATTGGTAGTCTTTGGTTCTATTCTTCATGGCTCGTGAAGAAATTAAAGTCCAGGTGTTAGCAAGAGCTATTGAATTTTGGAATAATTTTGTCGTTTCCTCAGCCTATGAGTTACCGAGGCTCACAGACATAGTGGAGTGTTCAAAGCTTGTCCTGAGCTTTCGAAGGAATGCTCGTCCAGCACGGCCAAGGGGCGACCTGCCTGCACGCTTGTGCATCGAAGCGTGCTTCAGCGCGTAGACGTGAAGCCGCTCCGGCGAAGGCAGGGAACGCCGCTGGCGGCATTTTTCAACATTCCCTACCAAAAGAGCACCGAAACCACAAACAGCACGTAACACAGCCCGTTAACAACCAGGTGAATGGGCTTCAACACGCCTCGCCGCACCACCCAGGTCAAATAGGAGGCCGCCACCAATGTCATCGCCATTCCCATGAGAATTTCATGTTGCGGTACCCAGGCTGTCAGCATAATTCCCAAGGCCGGCAATAAACTCCCCTGAAAGACCATGGCCCCGGTGATATTCCCGACAGCCAAGGTATCCCGACCGCGCCGGATCCAAATAATGCTGTTTATTTTTTCCGGCAATTCTGTCGCAATTGGAATAATTAACAGAGACAAGGTTAAGGCCGAAACTCCCCACTTGGGGGCAAGATGTTCAATCCCATACACAAAGCCTTTCGCCCCTAACACAATGAGGCCCAGGCCGCATCCCACTTGGAACAAGATCGCCAATAAATTATCGGGAAGCCCCACTTTGGTCATATAAAGCGGATGATCCGCCTCCGTCCCATGTCCATCATCCACTAAATTGGCTGAAGATCGAATGGTTTGATACAAATACACCACATACAAGGTAACCAGCGCTCCCGCCATGACAGGCCGCACCCAACCCCACTCTTGGGGAACAAACACGGCAATCACTCCCAGACAAAACGCCCAGTTAAACCAGAGCAGATCACGGGCGAATCCGGTGGGCTCAGGATTCAACGTGCCATGCCATCCTCTTTTCCGTGCGGCAAAGAACCCCATCAGAAAGAAGGCTATTGTGGCCAGCATCAGGGGTGCCCCGAGAATAGCCCCCACCCCCACTTCGTGCCGCAACGTTTCAGAACCTGATGACAACAAGATGGCAAAAATTGGCACCATCGTTTCCGGTAACGCCGTTCCCACCGCCGCAAACACCGAACCGGTGACGCCTTCCGAAATCCCTAGACGCTCTCCAAAATGTTCTAAACTGTTGGTGAACGCCTCCGCCCCTAACAAAATGACAACCAAGGATGCGAATAGAATCAGGATGTCCATTTGAAAAAGGTACGATCCCGTTTAACTATGACAATATTCCAGGAATCAAGCTAAATTTCATAATACTTTCATATAATTACGAACGCCAAGGTAAAGGTATTTCCCTTCGGGTACCGCCCCACGTTCTCAAGGCGTCCCCCCACCTTGCCATCTGGAAATTTATTCTTCTACACTCCTTCTATGGACAACATCACCACAGGGCTCTTACTCGTCCTCGGAACCATTGTGATTTATGCGATAACCATTCGTTGGTGGCGCCATCGCCGGGCCGCCAAACTCGCCGATAAACTCCTCGCGGAAGTCATCCGGGGTAAAGACGCCTTTCGTCGATAAGGCTTCGCCATCCCTCTTACCAGCCCCACAGTACGTCTGACCTGCCGATTCATCCTCAGCCTGACGCGCTCCACGATTCAAGCCTCTCCCGTCCATCAAGTCTTCATGAAGTGGTTGAGTGTGGTGGTTTAACTCAACTTCGACAAGTTTCCCCCGACATCGGCTACAAATATGTCGGGTCGGAATGATCGTTCGTCGTTGCCGATGATAGGCCATTCCACATTGGAGACATTGCCAGGCATAGCGATTATGCCGTTGAACAGCTAGGTTCAACTGATGGCGAACGGTCACTCCGAGTCCCGCCGCATTCATCCGGTGCATCATTTCTCGAAATTCTGCGCCATGGGACGGGCGATGCTTGCGAATATCAAACTGCCATTGATGGATCATTTCATGCGCCAACGTTCGCTTCAGTTCCGCTTCAGGTTGATCGCGAAGCAAGGGGGCGGACAGCCTAATCACTCGTGCCGCACCTTCTCGATACTCACGTGAGGCCCACCAGCTTCTTGGGCCAATTTGGCTCACAAACAGCCCGGCCGATGCGGTTAATCGTGTGCTCCACTCAATGGTAATGAGGGGTAACCGATTCTCGAAAAAGCGGTGCGCAAGACTTTGCCAAATAGCTTGCACCTTTTCCAAAGGAACGAGCCTCTGACGCATGATACTGGCTGGAGAGTTCACCAGAATTTCCAGGTGGGTTGGCTATACATCACGTAGTGGCTATGTTAACCTTTTTTTTTGCCTTTCGGAACAAAAACTTTCACTCACACAATCATCAGTCGCCTTCACTTTTTGATATGACCATGGACGTATTGGATCCAAGCACGGATAGTCAATTCATGCGCATGGCCTTGGATCTGGCGCACAAAGCCTTTCGTGCGGAAGAAGTCCCGGTTGGAGCGGTTTTGGTCCAGGATGGAAAGATACTCGCCACTGGCTTCAATCAACGGGAGAGCACACAAGATCCGACCGCCCATGCCGAACTCATGGCCATTCGATCCGCTTCCATGGCACTAGGGTCCTGGCGTCTTACAGACACCACCCTCTATGTCACATTGGAACCCTGCGCCATGTGTGCCGGAGCCATCATTCAGGCCAGAATTGCCCGTGTCGTATTTGGCACATGGGATCCGAAGGCCGGCGCATGTGGGTCAATCTGTAATCTTACTGCAGAGACCAGGTTTAATCACCGGGTGAGCGTAGACTCAGATATCCTGGCAGAGGATTGCCGGGCGATCTTACAGAATTTTTTTCAGCACCTACGGAGCAACCAACCAGTTCCCACCGCATAACATAGACGAACACGGAGAGGTGCGAGAGTGGCCGATTCGGACGGTCTCGAAAACCGTTGTCCTCACAAGGGACCGTGGGTTCAAATCCCACCCTCTCCGCCAGCCTTCGCCAAGGCTTCGGCTGGCAGGCCACAAAGACCCACGAAAAATTAAGGACGGACCGAATAGCATATTTACTGCAACGAAGGCTGTCCGCCGAAGCTTTAGCGAAGGTGGACATCACCAAACTTCAAAAATGAAGTATGTCTATCTCATCAGAAGTGAATCCCATCCTAAGCAGAAGTACATCGGCATCACATCCGACTTGAAAAAACGACTGATCGTTCACAACAGCAGTGGCTCTGTCCATACTTCAAAATTCAAACCATGGGAACTGATAACTTATGTTGGCTTTTCCGACATATCGAAAGCCCTTGAGTTCGAACGCTACCTTAAGTACGGTTCAGGACGAGCGTTCGCCAAGAAAAGGCTTTGGTAATAGAGATATTTCCCCTTCATGGGGTGACCGGAGCCACGCTAAGGCACGAGGGGGCTGGCCCCCTAGTGGGAGTGCAGG